>CP079108.1:4065318-4425478 GCA_019285715.1 Sphingosinicellaceae bacterium | reverse complement strand
AGACGCGCCTCAACGCCGCCGACACCGCGCTCGACGCCGCCGAACTCGCCGCTGCCGCTGGCTCGGCGACCGTGCTGGTGCCGACCGTCACCGACCACATCGACGCCGCGGTGATTGCCGCCGCCGGGCCGAGCCTCAAGCTGATCGCCAACTTCGGCGCGGGGGTAGACCACATCGACCTCGCCGCTGCCCGGGCGCGGGGTATCGTCGTCACCAACACGCCTGGCGTGCTCACCGACGACACCGCCGAGATGGTGATGGCGCTGATCCTTTCGGTGCCGCGGCGGCTGGCGGAGGGCGAGAAGCTGGTCCGCGCTGGCGCGTGGCGCGGCTGGTCGCCGACCGGCATGCTCGGGCACCGGGTCGGCGGCAAGGCGCTCGGCATCGTCGGCATGGGGCGGATCGGGCGCGCCGTAGCGGTCCGCGCCCGCGCCTTCGGGCTGGCGGTGCACTATCACAACCGGCGGCGGCTCCCGACCGAGGTCGAGACCGAGCTGGGCGCGACGTGGCACGACAGCCTCGACGCGATGCTCGGCGCGGTCGACATCATCAGCCTCAACTGCCCGAGCACCCCCGCGACGCGGCACCTGATCGACGCGGTCGCGCTCGCCCGGATGAAGCCGACCGCCTACCTGATCAACTGCGCGCGCGGCGAACTGATCGATGAACCCGCGCTGGCGGCGGCTCTGCAGGCGGGCGCGCTGGCGGGGGCCGGGCTCGACGTGTTCGAAGCCGAGCCGAAGATCACCCCGGCGCTGCTCGACCTGCCCAACGTCGTGCTGCTGCCCCATCTCGGCAGCGCGACCGTCGAGGGGCGGCAGGCGATGGGTGACAAGGTCATCGCCAACATCCGCAGCTGGCAGGACGGCCACCGCCCCCCCGACCAGGTGCTCGAGGGCTGGATCTGACCGGAGCGAGTCCGGCGTGTGACTGCGTCCCGCTCATCCCGCGCTACAAGCGCTTGAACATCACCATCGCGTCGACAAAGCCCTTGATGGGATGTCGGAAGCCCCCGGGCACCCGGCCGACGATCTCGAAGCCAAGCGATTGCCACAGACGGACGGCGCGCTCGTTGACGCTGACCACGAAATTGAACTGCATCGCGCGGTAGCCCTGCGCCCGGGCATGCGCGGCCGAGTGCTCGTACATCAGCCGCGCGACGCCGCGTCCCGCCGCCGCCGCGCCAGTCATGTAGCCGCAGTTGCAGACATGATTGCCGCCACCCGACTGGTTGGCCCGTAGATAGTAGGTCCCGAGAACGACCCCGCCCTCCTCGACGACGAACGCCTCCCGGTCGCCGCCGAGCCAATAGTCCAGCGCGGCGCGCTCGCCGAGGTCGCGGTCGAGGGCGTAGGTTTCGCCGGCGCGGATCGTCGGGCCGATGATCGCCCAGATGGCTTCGGCATCGGTGGCCAAGGCGGGGCGGATCAACATCCGGCACCCCTGCCAGCCGCGCCCGCCTGGCGCAATCGGAGCGGCCCGCCCGGCTGCGCCACCGTCTCTGGTCCTCGTGGAGATGCACGGTGGCCTCCGCCGACAGGCCCGAGCGCAGGGGGTCGAGGCCAGGCTGGCCGGCATCGAGACGGATCCGTTGACGGAGCAGGTAGTGGCGCCACAGGCGCTGACGCTCGCCTTCGACGAGGTCTTCCTGAGGCTGGCGCTGCTGTTCCTGCGCGCGATTCCGCTCGCCGCGCCGTGCAAGCGACCCGCGGTCACAGGTGCGCCGGTCAACGAGCACTGGAGGAGTTGCGCTCCGCGGCGCCATGCAGACAATGCTGGCTTGCAGGCCGGTTCTCGGCCGCTAGTGTGCGCGCAATATGTGGCAGCTTCATCAATATCCGCTCTGCCCGTTCTCGCGCAAAATCCGCTTCCAGTGTGCCGAGAAGGGCGTTTCCGTCGAGTTGGTGCGCGAGCATCCGTGGGAGCGCCGCGACGCCTTCCTGCTGCTCAACCCGGCCGGGCAGACGCCGGTCCTGGTCGAAGGATCGACGACGCTGATCGACAGCTGCGCGATCGCCGAATACCTTGAGGAGACCGTCGACCGCACGCCGCTGATGGGATCGGGCGCCGCCGAGCGCGCCGAGACTCGCCGGCTGACCGCGTGGTTCGACCAGAAATTCTACGGCGAGGTCGTCGCCCCGCTGCTCGCCGAGCGCATGTGGAAGCGGCTGATCACCCGCGGCGCCCCCGATGCCGGCACCATCCGCGCCGCCCAGCGCCAGGCCGAGAGCCACCTCGACTATATCGACTACCTGCTCGGCAACAGCCGCTGGCTGGCCGGCCCGGTGTTCAGCCTCGCCGACATCACCGCGGCATCGCAATTGTCGGTCGCGGACTATCTCGGCGGCCTCGACTGGGAGGGGCACGAGGAAAGCGCCACCTGGTACGCGGCGATCAAGTCGCGCCCGACCTTCCGCCCGATGCTGTCGGACCGGATGGAAGGCCTGCCGCCGCCGGCGCACTACGACAAGCTGGATTTCTAGGGGGCGGACCCGCTTGCGGCAAGAACCCACCCCCAGCCCCTCCCTTGAAAGGGAGGGGAGCAGAAAGAACAGGCGGGTCCCCCTCCCCTTCAGGGGAGGGGCTAGGGGTGGGTGCGAGGCGCTTGCCGAGCCTCTATAGAAGGCCCGTGACCCCCGCCGCCCTCCGCTCCGCCCTCGAAGCCCGCGCCGTCACCCTCGGCTTCGCGGCCGTCGGGATCGCCCCCGCGACCGCTGCACCGCTGGCCGGGGCGCGCCTCCGCGAATGGCTCGCGGACGGCCGCCACGGCGACATGATCTGGATGGCCGACACCGAGGCCCGCCGCGCCGCACCGCAGGGGCTGTGGCCAGAGGTGCGCTCGGTGATCATGCTCGGCACCAGCTACGCCCCGGCGCTCGACCCGCTCCGACACGCCGGTCACCCCGATACCGGCGTGATCTCGGTCTACGCGCTCGGCAAGGACTATCACGACACCATCAAGGGCCGGCTGAAGCAGCTCGGCAACTGGCTCGCCCGCGCCGGCGACTCCGACCTCAAGGTCTTCGTCGATACCGCGCCGGTGATGGAAAAGCCGCTCGCCGCCGCGGCCGGCCTTGGCTGGCAGGGCAAGCACACCAACCTCGTCAGTCGTGCGCACGGCTCGTGGCTGTTCCTCGGGTCGATCTACACGACCGCCGAACTGCCCTACGACGCGCCCCACGCCGACCGCTGTGGCACCTGCTCGGCATGCCAGGCGGCGTGCCCGACCGACGCCTTTCCGGCCCCGTACCAGCTCGATGCGCGGCGCTGCATCTCGTACCTGACGATCGAGAACAAGGGGCCGATCCCGGAGGAGTTTCGGGTCGCGATCGGCAACCGTATCTACGGCTGCGACGACTGCCTCGCGGTCTGCCCGTGGAACCGCTTCGCCGTCGCCAGCCGCGACCTCGCTTTCGCCGCCCGCGCCGACCTGGAATCCCCGCCGCTCGCCGAGTTCCTCGCCCTCGACGACGCCGCCTTCCGCGCGCGCTTCTCGGGCTCCCCGGTCAAGCGCATCGGCCGCAACCGCTTCGTCCGCAACGTCGCCATAGCGGCGGGAAACAGCGGCGAGGCGGCGCTGCTCGGGCCATTGGCCGCGCTCCTGACCGACGACGATGCGGTGGTCCGTGAGGCGGCCGCGTGGGCGACCGAGCGGCTCTCGACAATTGCTGCCGCAGCGGAGACCTGCTAAACACCTTATCAACTTCGGAGGTCTGAATGAAGTCGGCGCGCCTGACCATGATGCTCGAGCCCGAGGACAAGCAGCGCATCGAGACCCGCGCCCGCGGCCTTGGCGTCTCGACCGGCGAGTTCGTGCGACGCGCCAGCCAGTCGTACGAACCCGACATCGATCCCGAGACGCTTGACCGGCTCGTGGTCGAGTTCGAGGCGAATACCCGCGCCATGCGCGAGACGCTGCGCGCCGCCAACGACTATGCCGAGGCACGGCTGGCCGAGGTCGCGGCGCTGCGCGAGGCGCATCATGGGCGTCGTTGATGCACGAGGTGCATCATGGGCGTCGTTGATGCACGAGGTGCATCATGGGCGTCGTTGATGCACGAGGTGCATCATGGGCGTAGTTGATCGCCTGTTCGATGCGATGAAGGCGACCGTCGAGATGCGCGGCGACATCGACCGCAATGCCGACAAATTGCGCGCCACCGCCGATGCGGTGCTCGATCACGAGAAGCGGCTGATCCGCATCGAGACGCTGGTCGAGTTCAGTACAGCGCGTCCCGCTACACGGCGGCTGCCGAGGGTCTAGTGCGGCGCGGTCGCCGGGGCCGGATCGCCGAGCTGTTCCTCGAGGAACCTGTCGTCGATCCTTGGCTGAGCGGTCGTGCCCTCGCCGGGTGGCGGCGCGACACCTTCCGGGTCGGGCCTGACCGTGTCGGCGGGGACGTTGCCGGGGTCGATGCCATAGACCTGGTCGTCGGGCTCGACGTTCATCGCATCGGGCGCTTCGATCGCGGTATTGAGTTCCGACGGGGGGGTGCCGCCGACCGCTTTCGCCATGTACGCCGCGAACGCGCGCGCCGGGGCACGACCGCCCTGCAGGCCCGGCACGGCGCGCGCGTCGTCGCGGCCCATCCAGACGCCCGTGGTCAGCTCCGGCGTGAAGCCGAGGAACCAGCCGTCCTTATTGCTGCTCGTGGTGCCGGTCTTCCCCGCCAGCGGCCGGCCGATTTGCGCGGCGCGCCCGGTGCCGGTCTCGACCGCCGCCTGCAGCAGCCGCGTCATGTTCGCCGCCACGTACGGCGCGACCAGCACGCGCGGCGCGGACGGCTCGCGCTCGTACAGGACGCGCCCGCCGGCCGTGGTGATCCGCGTCACGCCGTAGGGCCGGACCTCGTTGCCGTTGTTGGCGATCGCCGCATAAGCCGCGGTCATCTCGATCAGCGTCGCGTCGGAGGTGCCGAGCGTCATCGCCGGGCGGCGGTCGATCGGCGTGGTGATACCGAACCGCCGCGCCACGTCGGCGACGGTGTCGAAGCCGACGCGCGCGCCGAGCTGCGCCGCGACGGTGTTGATCGACAGCGCGAAAGCCTGGGTCGCGGTGACCGGTCCGATATAGCGCCCGTTGGCGTTGCGCGGGCTCCAGCCGTCGATGGTGACGGGCTTGTCGTCGAGCTGGGTGTCGGGAGTGACACCGTCCTCGAGCGCGGCCAAGTAGACGAACAGCTTCCACGACGAGCCCGGCTGGCGGCGCGCCACGACCGCCCGATTGTAGTTCGAATCGACGTAGTTGCGCCCACCCACCATCGCCTTGACCGCGCCGTCGCGGGCCATCGCGACGAGGCCGCCCTGCGCGCCGGTCGGGGTCTCGGCGTTGATCGCAGCCTCGGCGGCGTGCTGCCCGGCGGGGTCGAGGGTCGTCGTCACCAGCAGCGGCTCGACCGCCTCATCGGTCAGGCCCTCGACCTGGTTCAGCGCCCAGTCGGTGAAGTAGCGGACGCCCGACTGCGGCTCCGGCGCGATGAACCTGAGGCCCGCGAGGTCGGCCGCAGCCGCCGCACCGGGCAGCACCGCGCCGCTCGCCACCATCGTCTGGATCACCGTCGCGGCGCGGGCGCGGGCCTGGCGCGGGTCGGCGGAGGGGGCATAGCGGCTCGGGGCCTTGACCAGCCCGGCGATGACCGCGGCTTCCTCGAGGCTGAGCGTCTGGGCGCTGTGGCCGAAGAACTTGCGGCTCGCGGCGTCGATGCCGTAGGCGCCGCCGCCGAAATAGACGCGGTTGAGGTACAATTCGAGGATCGCCTCCTTGGTGAACTTGCGCTCGAGCGCCAGCGCCAGCACCATCTCGCGGAGCTTGCGCGCGAAGGTCTTGTTCGAGGTCAGGAAGACGTTGCGCGCTAGCTGCTGTGTGATCGTCGAAGCGCCCTGGACCTTGGCCCCGCCGGCCTTGATGACCGCCAGCCCGGCGCGGCCGATGCCGATCGGGTCGACGCCGGGGTGGCTGTAGAAGCGCCGGTCCTCGACCGAGATCATCGCGTCGACCATGGTGCCGGGGATCTGCTTGAACGGCAGCCACTGGCCGTAGCTGGGCCCGAGCGTCGTCAGCACGGTGCCGTCGGCGGCGCGGACCTCGACCGACTGGCCGTTGGGCGAGCGCATCAGCTCGTTGAAGTCGGGGAGCGAGCCGAGCGCGACCGCGACCGCGATGCCGGTGAACAGCACGCCGGCAAGGAACAGCCCCGCGACGATCTTGAGCAAGGTCGCCAGCCAGCCGCCTGAACGGCGGGGCGGGGGCGAGCGACGGGTTCGGGTGCGGGAGGCTTGGGCCACCGTGACGCTGCTAGGGGCGTTCGGGCCGCGCCGCAACCCGTATTATGAGGCTCATACGGTGAGCAGTTGCGCGGCCGGGTTGGCTGCGAGGAAGCCGACGATGCCGCCGGGCTCGACGCCGGGCGGCAGGGCAGCCCCGTGGTCGGCGAGTCCGGTCGTGCAGGCGCTGACCCGCACGCCGAGCGCCAGCGCCGTGGCGAGGGCTTCGGCGGCGGCTTCGAGGGTGCCGACGCCGGGCCCGTCGAACAGCAGCGCGACGTCGCGACCGAGCGCGGCGGCGGCGGACGCGATGCCGAGGGCGCTGAGCGCTCGCGCCGGATCCGGGCCGACAACGACAACGGCTAGCGGGGCCGCGAGCGCGCTCATCCGTGCATCGGACAGCCGGGGTCGCGCGGCAGGTCGATGGTCCGCATCCGGGCGGCGAGCGCATCGTAGAGCAGCAGGCGGCCCGCGAGGCTGTCGCCGAAGCGCACGATCTCGCGGATCACCTCGAGCGCCTGCATCGAGCCCATGACCCCGGTCAGCGCGCCGAGGACACCCGTATCGGCGCAGGTCGTGCCGGGCTGCTCGGTCGCCGCGCCGACGAGGCAGCGGTAGCAGGGCTGGCCCGCCTCCCAGCCGCGGAACGTCGACAATTGCCCGTCGAACGGCCCGACCGCGGCGGACACCAGCGGGATGTGCAGGGCGTGGGCGGCGTCGGCGACCGCGAGGCGGGTGGCGAAGCTGTCCGAGCCGTCGGCGACGACGTCGTGCCCGGCGAGGATCTCGGCGGCGTTCCCGGCGTCGAGGCGGACCGCGCGGGTGACGACCTCGACGTGCGGATTGAGACGCGCCAGCGCGTCGCGAGCGCTATCGGTCTTGGCGCGCCCGACGTCGGCGGTGCCGTGGATCACCTGGCGCTGGAGGTTCGACAGCGCGACCGCGTCGTCGTCGACGATGGTCAGATGGCCGACCCCGGCGGCGGCGAGATACTGGAGGCACGGCGCTCCCAGCCCGCCCGCGCCGATGACGACGACCGACGCCGCCTTGAGCGCCAGTTGCCCGCGCCCGCCGACCTCGCGCAGCACGATGTGCCGGGCGTAACGGTCGAGTTCGGCGTCGGACAGCAAGCTCAATGCCCGGTCGACCCGAAGCCCCCGGAACCGCGCACAGTGTCGTCGAGGCTGTCGACCTCCTCGAACACGCCGCGGGTCACCGCGGCTACGACCAGCTGCGCGATCCGCATGCCGCGCTCGATCGCGACGGGCTTGCTGCCGAGGTTGATCAGCAGGACCTTGACCTCGCCGCGATAGTCGCTGTCGATGGTGCCGGGCGCGTTGGCGACCGTCAGCCCGTGCTTCAGCGCGAGGCCGGAGCGCGGCCGGACCTGGACCTCGTAGCCTTCGGGGATGGCGATGCAGAACCCGGTCGCCACCGCCGCGCGGTCGCCGGCGTGGAGGGTCAGCGCGTCCGCCGAGACGATGTCCATGCCCGCCGCGCCATCTGTGGCATAGGCGGGCAGTGGCAGGTCGGCGCCGTGCCGCAGGCGGGTGACGCGAATCGAGACATCAGGCGAATTCATCGGCGATCCTTGCCGCGAGCCGCCGCGCGACCTCGGCCTTGGTGAGTTCGGGCCAGTCGTCGGTGCCGGCCCCGGTGATCAGGTGGACGCGGTTGCGGTCGCCGCCGAAGACGTCGCCGGAGACATCGTTGGCGACGAGCCAGTCGCAGCCCTTGCGCAGCCGCTTGGCCTCGGCGTGGGCGAGGACGGTGTCGGTCTCCGCGGCGAATCCGACCACCAGACAGGGCCGCCGCGGGCCGGGCGCGGCGAGGTTCAACAGGATGTCGGGGTTCTCGACCAGCACCAGCGCGGGCGCGCCGTCGGCCTTCTTGAGCTTGCCGCCAGCGGCCTCGACCCGCCAGTCGGCGACCGCGGCGACCAGCACGGCGATGTCGGCAGGCAGCGCCGTATCGACCGCCGCCGCCATGTCGCGGGCGCTCTCGACGTCGATGCGGGTGACGCCGGGCGGCGTGACGAGCGCGACGGGACCGCTGACCAGCGTGACCTTCGCGCCCAGTTCGGCGAGGGCGGCGGCGACCGCGAAGCCCTGCTTTCCCGACGAGCGGTTCGCGATGTAGCGGACCGGGTCGATCGCCTCGTGGGTCGGTCCGGCGGTGACCAGGGCGTGGCGACCGCTGAGCGGTTTCGGACCGGGCGCGAGCGCGGCGGCGATCTCGGCGACCAGCCGGTCGACCGGCGGCAGGCGGCCGCGCCCGAACTCGCCGCACGCCATCACGCCCTCGTCGGGGTCGATGATCGTCACCCCGCGCGAGCGCAGCAGAGCGATGTTGGCGACGGTCGCCGGATGCTCCCACATCCGCACGTTCATCGCCGGGATCGCCAGCACCGGCGTATCGGTCGCCAGCAGCAGCGTCGTCGCGAGGTCGTCGGCGATCCCCGCCGCCATTTTCGCCAGCAGGTCGGCGGTAGCGGGGCAGACGACGACGATGTCGGCGCTGCGGCTGAGCTCGATATGGCCCATCGCGGCTTCCTCGGTGACGCTGAACAGGTCGTCGTGGACCTTGCTCTCCGACAGCGCCGCGAGGCTGAGCGCGGTGACGAAATGCGCGCCGCCACGTGTCAGCACCGGGGTCACCGAACCGCCGCCGCGCCGGATGCCGCGCACGATATCGAGTGCGCGATAGGCCGCGATGCCGCCACCGACGATCAGCAGGATGCGTTTGCCGTCCATGGCGCGGGGTCTAGCCCGGTGGCACCGGAGTGTCGATGCAACCGTTAAGGCGGAACGTCGACGCTCGCCGACGCTCTTGTTAACCTTTCAGTCGCTAGCATTGTCATATTCGTCGGTGCATATCCGCGCCGCCAGCCCCGGGAGCCCCAGATGCCGCACGATTTCCACCCGACCTCGCTCCGTGAATACGACATCCGGGGGATCATCGGCGAGACGCTCGGCGAGGACGACGCCTATGCCATCGGCCGCAGCTTCGGGACGCGGATCGCGCGCGCCGGCGGCTCCAAGGTCGCGGTCGGTTATGACGGGCGGACGTCGTCGCCGGGCCTCGAGGCGGCGCTGGTCAAGGGCCTGAACGAGAGCGGCGTCGAGGCGCTGCGGATCGGCCTCGGGCCGACGCCGATGCTGTATTACGCGGTCCACGAACTCGCCTGCGACGGCGGCGTGATGATCACGGGCAGCCACAACCCGCCCAACTACAACGGCTTCAAGATGATGCTCGGCCAAGGGCCGTTCTTCGGTGCCGACATCCAGGCGCTCGGCCGCGCCGCCGCCGCCGGCGACTGGGACGACGGCGCGGGGACCTCGCAGCACGTCGAGATCATGGACCGCTATGTCGACCGGCTGCTCAAGAACTTCGAGGGCAAGGCCTTCACCATCGCCTGGGACTGCGGCAACGGGGTCGCCGGGCCCGTCGTCGAGAAACTGGTCAAGCGCCTGCCGGGCACCCACTACACGCTGTTCACCGAGGTCGACGGCAGCTTCCCCAACCACCACCCCGACCCGACCGACGAGGCCAACCTCGTCGACCTGAAGCGTGTCGTCGCCGAGAAGCACTGCGACTTCGGAGTCGCCTTCGACGGTGACGCCGACCGCATCGGCGCGGTCGACGGCAAGGGCCGGGTGATCTGGGGCGACCAGTTGCTGTCGATCTTTGCGGTGCCCGTGCTGAAGGCGCTGCCGGGCGCGACCATCATCGCCGACGTCAAGGCGAGCCAGATGCTGTTCGACCGCATCCGCGAACTCGGCGGCAAGCCGCTGATGTGGAAGACCGGCCACTCGCTGATCAAGGCCAAGATGAAGGAGGTCCACTCCCCGCTGGCGGGCGAGATGAGCGGCCACGTGTTCTTCCAGCACGACTGGTACGGCTTCGACGACGGCATTTATTCGGCGGTCCGCCTGATCTCGGCAGTAAGTTCGATGGGCGGCTCGCTGACCGCGCTCAAGGACGCGATGCCGGTGCTGATCAACACGCCGGAGCTGCGCTTCCAGTCGTCGGAGGACCGCAAGTTCATCGTCGTCGAGGAAGTGCTGGCCCGGCTCAAGGCGGCCGGGGCCGATGTCGACGAAACCGACGGCGCGCGGGTCAATACGCCGGATGGCTGGTGGCTGTTGCGGGCGTCCAACACCCAGGACGTGCTGGTCGCACGCGCCGAGGCGGTCAGCGAGGACGCGTTGGCGCAGCTGATGAAGGCGCTCAACGAGACCCTATCAGCGAGCGGGGTGGCCGCGGTCGCGGTCGGTCACTGACCTTCAGATTCTTCGTTGTGCAGTGCAGCATGGTATTGCATTGCGACTAAAATCGTTTATGCCGCACCGCAGCATGAGCGGGAATTGATGCATGGCGATTGAGAAGAAACCGGGCGCGGGGCGGCCGGCTGCACTTGCAACCAAGGCGTCGAAGCTGGCGCCCGCCGTGGTGCTCGGGACGAAGCCGATCGTCGCCACGGCTCCCGCTGCAAAGCCGGTAAAACCGCCGGTCGTCGCTCCGAAGTCCGCCGCGGCGCCCGCCCCGGTCATCGCCACCAACCCGGCCACGCCCGCCAAGGCGACGCCGGTCGCCAAGCCTGCTGCGGTGAAGCCGACACCCGTCGCCGCCAAGCCGACGCCGGTCGCGGCAAAGCCGACGCCAGTCGCCGCCAAGCCGACACCGGTCGCGGCAAAGCCGGTCGTGGCCGCACCGGCTCCGGTCGCTGCTCCGGCGAAGCCGGTCGCTGCCCCGGTACAGGACGCCGCGTCGCCAGTAACCGCGCCCGCACGTGCGGCGGAACCCGCACCAGAACCTGTGATTATGCGTACCCCCCGTGTCCAAACCCCGAAGGAAGCCCCGATGAACGAGACCATCACCAACGCCCAGAACGGTGCCGCCGAGGCCATGAAGACCGGCGCGCAGAACGCCTACACCAACGGCAAGGCCGCTTTCGAGCAGGTCACGACCAAGTCCAAGGAGACCATCGAGAACGGCATGAAGTCGCTCGACGAGATGAGCACGATGGCCAAGGGCAATGTCGAGGCGCTGCTCGCGTCGACCAAGGCGGCCACCGCCGGCCTCGAGGCGATCGCCCACCAGGTCGCCGACTTCAGCCGCAAGAGCTTCGAGGAGACGACCGCCGCCGCCCGCGCGATGACCACCGTCAAGACCCCGAACGAGCTGATGCAGCTGCAGAGCGACTTCGCCAAGACCCAGTTCGACGCCGCCGTTGCCGAGCTGTCGAAGCTGTCCGAGACGATGGTCAAGCTCGCCGGCGAAGTCTTCGAGCCGGTCCAGAACCGCGTCGCCGTCGCCACCGACAAGATCAAGTCGGCGGTCGGTTCGACTTTCAAGTCGTAACGCCGGGCGGGTCGCAGGCCCGCGCGTTTGTCAAAGGAGTCGCCCAGTGTTGCGGGCGACCGGCGGCCGGGGTGGGAAACCGCTCCGGCCGTTTTCGTCGCGGCGGTCCTACAGCTCTACCCCGGCGGCAATCGCCTCAAGCTTGCGGATGCGCTCCTTCATGTCGGCGAGGTCGATGCGTGCGCCGATCGCGGGCAGGTCGGCGTGCGGATCGCTACGGTGATCGCGGTGGAGCTGGAGCTGGAGCCAGCCCTTCCAGCTCCAGGCGGCAACCCCGGCGACCATGGCGAGCGCGATCAGCCCGGAACTGGACAGGACTACCAGGGAGTCGAGCGGTAGCATGACTGTGAACTCCTTCCTTGATTTCTAGTGTTTGCGGTCGTCGAGCGCGTCGATTTCGGCCGACAGTCGCTTGGCGGGGTCGGTGGCGAGCCGCTCGAGCACCTGGATGCGCTCGTTCAGCCGGGTAACTTCGTGGCGCAGGCGCTCGGCCTCGGCGTTGCTTTGATGGTCGTGGACATCCATCAGTCCTTCGCGGCGCATCCGGCGACCGCTGCGGCTGGTGTCGATCCCGTGCTTGGCGCTGTAGATCCTGCCGACCGTGACAATCAGAACGATCATGATCACCATCATGAACGGCGCAAATTCACCCATTTTTCGTCTCCGGATAAGGGTTGTTCATCGGCTCAGCCGTGGTCGGCGGTGCGCAGGGTGTCGATCTCGGCGGACAGGCGCTTGGCGGGGTCGGTCGCCAGCCGCTCGAGCACGGCGATGCGCTCCTCGACCCGGCCGAGCTTGCCGCGCAGCATGGCGTTCTCGGCCTCGAGCAGCTGCGTCTGCCGGGCGGCGTTCGGATGGTCGGTCTTGCCGCCCCACTCGCCCTCGACCGGATAGCCGTGGCGAGCGCGGATCGCGGTCGTCAGCACCCAGCCGATTGTGCTGATCGCGATGATCGCGAGGACGAAGAAGGGTGAACCCCAGGACATCGCATGGCTCCTAGTTGATCGCTGAGTCGCGGAGATCGTCGATCGACCGCGACAGGCGGCTGCCGGTATCGGTGGCAATGCGTTCCAGCACGGCGAGACGGTCCTTGACCCCCGCCAGCTCGGCGCGGAGCTGCGCGTCCTCGCTGCCGATCAGCTTGATGCGCTCCTTGTCGTCGCTGCTGCTGATCGGGTGAAGCGCCTGGCCCCAGCTGCCGTCGAGCGGATAGCCGTGGCGAACCCGGAGCCAGGTCGTGCCGACCCACGCGAGCGGCCCGGCGATCACGGCGACTCCGATGACGGGGACGAGCTCGTGGAAAACTTCCGGGGACATGGCGTGCGCTCCTAGTTCACGGATTTCGGGGCAGGCGTGGTCACCCGCAGTTGCTCGATCTCGTCGGCGAGGGTGGTGCCCTTGTCGGTGACGATGCGGTTGAGCACCGCGACATGGTTCTCGAGCCGCTCGATCTTGGCCGCGTACTGGGCCGCCTGCTCACCGGCGGTGCGTGCCGCCAGCTCGAGCTGCTTTTCCTTGAGGTCGGCCCAGCGCTTGAAGATGTTCTGGGCGATGCCGCCGGAGATGGCGACGATGGGGATCAGCAGGGCGAGATAGTTCCACATGGTCGTATTCCCCTCTGGCCGCGCCTAGCGCAGCGCTTCGATTTCGCGGTCGACGCGGTGCGCCGGGTCGGTGACGATCCGCTCCAGCGTCGCGGTGCGGCGGGCAAGCTCGGCGACCTCGCTGTCGTAGCGGGTGTCCCGCGGCTCGCGTCGGTCGGCGTAGCGTTCCGCGGCCTGCGCCCGGCGCTTGTTCAGGCGCTGGCGGAGCATCACCGCGCCCGCACCGATGAAAATCCCCAGGAAGACCGAGCCGGTGTCGGGGTGGCTGCCGTGGCTGCCGTGGCCGACCTGGATCGTCGGGACCCCGACGGTGGCGATGGTGGTGGTTTCGGTCGGCATGGCGGATCCCCTTGGGCGAAGCAGCGGCTAGCGCAGCGCGTCGATCTCGCTCGACAGGCGGCTGTTGGAGGAGGTCACATAGGCCTCGACGTCCTGGAGCCGGCGGTCGACGTCGCGAAACATCGAATGGGTGTCGCGGATCGTGCGCTTCGGCGAGGTCCGCAGGGTGGCGTAGAACTTCTGCTCCTCGGGCGAGTCCTGGTACAGCGCGTCCGGCTTGCGGTCGGCGACCCAGGCGGCGACGAAGTACATGAAGAACACCGGCGGGAAGACGAAGAACATCGTCGCCATGAACCCGAGCCGGACCCACAGCACGTCGACCCCGAAGTAGTCCGCGATCCCCGCGAGGACGCCCATGAACTTGCCGTTGCGCTTGTCGAGGTAGAATTTCGTGCGAACTGACATCGGACTGCTCCTTCTGAGCGGCTAGCGGCGGGTACGTTGCGCCTAGCGGCGGGCGATCGGGGTGACCCGGCCGCCAGTCAGGTCCTGCTGGTCGTCGAGCGTCTTGGTCCGCTGCTGCGGGAGCGCGCTGTCCTTCCAGTTGGGGTTGTCGGCGGCGACGATGCGCTCGATCGATTCGAGCCGCGCATCGAGGCGCCGGGCGGAGTTGTAGAGGTCGTCGAGCAGCTGCTCGTCCTGCTCCGAGATGCCCTTGGCGGCGCGGAACTTCGACGAATAGTGCAGGAACAACCAGGGCATCCCGACGAACAGGAAGCCGCAGATGAAGACCGCCGTCAGGTCGATATCCATGGCTCAGCCCTCCGTCTTGTTGAGGCGTGCCTTGAGCGCAGCCAGCTCGGCCGAAATCGCATCGTTCTGGCGCAGGTCGTTGAACTCGTCCTCGAGGCTGCGGCCCGGACCACCGAGGCTGAGCGCATCGGCATGACCCTCGGCCATGTCGGCGCGGCGCTCGATGATCTCGAACTTGGCGAATGCATCCTCGATCCGCGGGCCCTTGTACATCGAGCGCATCTTGGAGCGCTGGGTGGCGCTCTCGATCCGGCTGATCACCGCGTTCTGGCGCTGGCGGGCTTCGCGCAGCTTGGTCTCGAGCTTGGCGATGTCGATCTCGTTGGCACCGAGGCTCTCGTCGAGCGCGGCGATGTCGAGCGCGGTCGCTTCGGCGAAGGCCCGCGCCTTCGACTTCTCGACCAGCGCGGCGGTCGCCAGGTCCTCGCGGCCCTTCGACAGCGCCAGCTCGGCCTTCTCGGCCCACGATGCCTGCGCGGCTTCGGCACGGACGACGGCGCGGCGCATTTCCTTCTGGTCGGCGATGGTGCGGGCGGCGCCGGCACGGACTTCGACCAGCGTCTCCTCCATCTCCATGATGATCATGCGGATCATCTTTGCCGGGTCTTCCGCCTTGTCGAGCAAGTCGGTCATGTTGGCAGCGATGATGTCGCGGGTGCGGCTGAAAATGCCCATCGGCATGAACTCCTGGAGACTGAATGGTACGGCGGAAGCGGTGGTCTCGGCTCCGGCCCAAATGTTGCCGTGGAGGGGCTGGGGACGCAAGGCTGCGGGCCGGAACGCCGGGGCCGCGGGCCGGAACGCCGGCAGGCGCAGCGCCGGCGGGTTAGGCACGGGTGACGGCGACCTGCGGGCTCGCGGTCAGGGCCGGGGCGACCGTGACGGTCAGCAGGCCGAGGCTGAGGACGAGGGCACCGACAACACCGACGAGGCTGCGGGCGGACTGGTTGTAGAGGTTCATCATGGGTCGTCTCCGGTTCTGAATGCGGAAACCGGATGACCCGGCCTCCTATGCCAACTGCATTGCATGGAGCGTGCCAAGTGCCTCGACTTTGCTAAGCTATTGATATCACTTGCTTGATTCTGACGAGACTGTTCTACTATCGATCAGGGATTGCGGAGAGTTGGTGAAATACACTAAGTTTCAGGGATGCAATCGCCTGCCACTCTCGTCGGCCAGTCGTCGACCTTTCTCGACGCGGTCGAACGGGCGAGTGCGGCGGCGGCGCTCAACCGCCCGGTGCTGGTCGTCGGTGAGCGCGGCACCGGCAAGGAGCTGATCGCCGAGCGCCTCCACCGCCTGTCGCCGCGATGGGGTGGGCCGCTGGTCGCGCTCAACTGCGCCGCGCTGCCCGAGAACCTGATCGACGCCGAGCTGTTCGGCTACGAGGCGGGGGCCTTCACCGGCGCGACTCGCGGCCGCGCCGGGCGCTTCGAGGATGCCGACGGCGGCACGCTGTTCCTCGACGAGATCGCGACCCTCAGCCCGGCCGCCCAGGAGCGGCTGCTGCGCGTCGTCGAGTACGGCGAGCTGACCCGGCTCGGCTCCAACCGTCCGGTCCGCGTCGACGTCCGGGTGGTGGGCGCGACCAACGAGGACCTGCCGGCGCTGGCCGCGGCGAACAAGTTTCGCGCCGACCTGCTCGACCGGCTCAGCTTCGAGGTCGTGACGCTGCCCCCGCTACGCGAGCGCGTCGACGACATCCTGCTGCTTGCCAACCATTTCGCGCGGCGGATGGCGGTCGAGCTCGGCTGGAGCGGCTTCCCGGGCTTCACCAAGGCGGCGGGCGAGGCGCTGCTCGCCAACGACTGGCCGGGCAACGTTCGTGAGTTGAAGAACGTCGTCGAGCGCTCGCTTTACCGCTGGGGCGATGCCGGCCAGCCGATCGGGCGCATCGTCTTCGACGCCTTCGACTCGCCGTGGCGACCGGGCACGCGACCGCTCGATCTCTTGCCCGCGCCGGCACCGGAGCCTACCCAGATGCCGCAGTTGCAGGTCGTTGGCGCTGGGCCGTGTACCGATTTCCGCGCTGCGGTCGACAATCACGAGCGCGAGCTGTTGACCGCGGCGCTGACCCGCAACCGTCACAACCAGCGGGCGACGGCGCAGTCCCTGTCGCTGACCTACGACCAGCTCCGGCATGCGTTGAAGCGCCACAACATGCTGGAGCGGAGCATCAACTGATTTGGTGCGTTTGTGCCATTGAAACGATCGGAGAGCTAAAATGACCTTCAAGCTGCCCCCCTTGCCCTACGCCGATGACGCCCTCGAGCCTGCCGTGTCGGCGCGGACCCTGAGCTTCCACCACGGCAAGCATCACAAGGCTTATGTCGACAAGGCCAACGAGCTGATCGCCGGTACCCCCATGGAGACGATGACCGAGGTCGAGGTCATCCGCCGCGCCAAGGCCGACGGCAACCAGAAGTTGTTCAACGCCGCCGCGCAGGCCTGGAACCACGAGTTCCTGTGGAACAGCTTCTCGCCCAATGGCGGCGGCGCTCCCGAAGGCGAGCTCAAGGCCGCGATCGACCGCGACCTCGGTGGCGTCGAGAAGTTCACGGAAAGCTTCACCGCCGAGGCGGTCGGGCATTTCGCCAGCGGCTGGGCCTGGCTCGTCGCCGACAAGGGCGCGCTGAAGGTGATCTCGACCCACGATGCCGACAACGCGCTGACCCATGAGGGCCTGACGCCATTGCTGGTGCTCGACCTGTGGGAGCACGCTTATTACCTCGACTACCAGAACGCCCGGCCGGAATTCGTGAAGGCGTTCCTGTCGAAGTTGGTAAACTGGGAATTCGCCGCCGCCAACTACGGCGCCGGGCAGCGCCTGGCGGCCTGAAATCCTACAGCTGTAGGAACTTTAAAGTCGTCCGACCCCGGATAAGCGTAAAGTTCCGACCACTCGGAGATCCTCACTCAGGCGTGGACCAGCGTCCCGACACCACGCCGGGTGAAGATCTCGAGAAGCAGGGCATGCGGCACGCGCCCGTCGAGGATGACCGCCGCGTCGACGCCCGCGCCGACCGCGGCGACGCAGGTCTCGATCTTGGGGATCATCCCCCCCGAGATCGTCCCCGCCTCGACCAGCGCCGCGATGCTACGCGGGTCGAGGTCGGTGACCAGTTCGCCATTGTCGTCGAGCACTCCAGCGACGTCGGTCAGCAGGAAGAACCGCGCCGCGCCCAGTGCGGCCGCGATCGCGCCCGCCATGGTGTCGGCGTTGATGTTGTAGGTGTGCCCGTCGAACCCCGCCGCGACCGGCGCGATGACCGGCGTGATGCCGGCGGTGATCAGCGTGTCGATAAGCGTCGTGTCGACCATCGCCGGCTCGCCGACGAAACCAAGGTCGACCTCCTGCTCGATGCGACTGCCGGGATCGCGGACGGTGCGCGTCACCTTGACCGCGGTGACCAGCTTGGCGTCCTTCCCCGAGATGCCCGCGGCCGACCCGCCGGCGCGGTTGATCGAGGCGACGATCTCCTTGTTGATCGAACCCGCCAGGACCATCTCGGCGACCTCGGCGGTGGCGGCGTCGGTAACGCGCAGTCCGTCGATGAACTCGCTGCGGATGCCGAGGCGCTTGAGCATCGCGCCGATCTGCGGGCCGCCGCCGTGGACCACCACCGGATTGATGCCGACGGCCTTGAGCAACACGATGTCCTCGGCGAACGCCTGCGCGAGCTCGTCGTCGCCCATCGCGTGCCCGCCGTACTTCACCACGAAGGTTCGCCCGGCATAGCGCTGCAGGTACGGCAGCGCCTCGATCAGCGTCTCCGTCTTGGCGAGCAGGGCGGGGTGGGGCGCGTTGCGATCGGTCATGGTTGCCGCCTGTAGGGGCGCGCGGCGGCGGGCGCAATCAGCCGTGCATGAGCCGTTCGTAGCCCCCCGCAATGACCTCCCGGCAATGCCGCGACAGGATCTTCCGGTCGGCAAAGTCGGCGACGTTCAGCGGCTCGTGGAAGATCAGCTCGGCGCGGACCCGGCCGAGCGCGGTGAAGGCGACGGCGTGCGGCCACAGCTCCGCATCGCCGACCCAGGCGATGTCGGGCAGGCGCTCGCGGGTGATCGGCATGCCGTTCAGGCGGGTGTAGGCGACGGTGACCGGCTGAATCACCGCGTCGCCGCCCACCGCTGCGAACAGCGCGCTCTTGAACGGCAGGATGCCGACGCCGTCGCCGGTCGTGCCTTCCGGGAACAGGATGACGTTCTGCCCGGCGGCGAGCCGCGCCGCGATGGCGTTGCGCTGGTCGCCCGAGGCCAGCCGGCGCTCGCGGTCGATGTAGACGGTCCGCGCGAGGCTCGCGAGCCAGCCGACCAGGGCAAAGCCCTCGACCTCCGACTTCGCCACGAACGCCGCATCGACAAGGCCGCCGAGGACCGGGATATCGGCCCAGCTGATGTGGTTGGCGACGTACATCACGCCACCCCTGAGTGGCTGGCCATGGACCCGGACCCGGATGCCGAGCGAGCGGGTCAATGCCTTGTGGAACAGCCGCGGCAGCTTGGTCCCGCGCCGCCGCCCGATGCGCCGCCAGATCAGCTCAGCCGGAACCAGGACGCCGGCGGTGGTTACGAGCCCAGCGAGCGCCTTCGCCGGGCCGAAGCGCTGATGCCGCCACGCCGGTGCGCCCGGCGCGGCGGTCAGTGTCGGTCCCCGCTCCGTGTCACCGGTACGCCGTAGAGTTCCATCCGGTGATCGACGAGCCGGAAGCCGAGGCGTTCGGCGATGCGGCGCTGCAGTTCCTCGAGTTCGTCGTCGTGAAACTCGACGACCTTGCCGCTCTCGACGTCGATGAGGTGGTCGTGGTGTTCCTCAGGCTGTGTCTCGTAGCGTGAGCGGCTGCCGTTGAAGTCGTGGCGCGCGAGGATCCCGGCCTCCTCGAACAGCCGCACGGTGCGGTACACCGTGGCGATCGAGATGCCCGGATCGATGCGCGCGGCGCGGTGGTGAAGCTCCTCGACGTCGGGATGATCGTCGGCGTCGGACAGCACGCGCGCGATGACGCGGCGCTGCTCGGTGATCCGAAGCCCCTTGGTGGCGCAGAGCGCCTCGATGTCGATCCTGCCGGGCATGGTCCTAGTGTAGAGAGGCGCGCGGCCAGCGGCAAGCCGAGTAGCTGCCGCGGCAAAAGGCAAGTCGAGTAGACGGGTGCAGGGACCGGTCCTAAACGTGGCGACGAACTTGGAGACCAATATGCGACTGCCGCTGATCCTCGCGCTGCTCACCACTGCGTCTGCGACCGCCGTCGCGGCGACGCCCGTCGACGAGGCGCGCGCCATCCTCAAGGAAGCGGTCGAAACGCCGACCGTCGCAGGCCGGCACCAGGTCCCGGTGCTCGCCGAGACGTTGCGCGCGCGGCTGGTTGCGGCGGGCTTCGCCAGCAGCGACGTCGTCGTCCAGAAGGTCGGCGACAACGCGATCCTCAGTGCGGTCTACCGCGGCACCGGCAAGGCCCGACCGATCGCTGTCATTGGCCACATGGACGTCGTCGAGGCCGACCCCAAGGACTGGACCCGCGATCCGTTCAAGCTGATTGAGGAGGGCGGCTACCTGTTCGGGCGCGGGGTCTTCGACAACAAGTTCGACGTCTCGATGATCGTAGAGACGCTGATCCGCCTCAAGGCCGAGGGCTTCAAGCCGCGCCGCGACATCATCCTTTACCTGTCGGGCGACGAGGAGACCGCCGGTACGACTGCCGCGATCCAGGCGAAGCAGGCGAAGGCAGCGAACGTCGAGTTCGTGCTCAACGGCGACAGCGGCGGCGGGCTCCTCGACACCAATGGCAAGCCGCTCGAGTATAATCTGTCGGCGGCGGAAAAGAGCTACGCCGACTTCCAGGCGACGGTGACCAACCCGGGCGGTCACTCCAGCCTGCCGACGACGCCGAATGCCATCGTCCAGCTTGCCGCCGCCACCGAGCGCATGGCGGCGCACCAGTTTCCGGCGCAACTCAACGACATCACCCGCGCCTCGCTGAAGGCGGCCGGCACCAAGCGCGGCGGGGCGCTCGGGGCCGCGATGGTCGCTTTCGCCGCCAATCCCACCGACGCCGCGGCGATCGCCACGCTCCGCGGCGACCCCGAGACGATCGGCCAGATCGGCACCACCTGCGTCCCCACGATGATCAACGGCGGTCACGCCCCGAACGCGCTGCCGCAGCGTGTCACGGTCAACATCAACTGCCGGATCTTCCCGGGGATCGAGATCGAGACCATCCGCCAGGCGCTGGTCGCCGCCGCTGCCGACCCCGCGGTGACGATCAAGATCGACCCCGACAACTTCCCGGCGTCGCCGCCGTCGCCGCTGCGCCCCGACGTCGTCGCGGCGGTCGACCACGCGGTCCACGGCCGCTTCCCGGGCTTCGTCGTCGTGCCCGGCATGGATGCGGGTGCCAGCGACAGCGTCTTCTACCGTGCCCTCGGCATCCCGAGCTACGGCGTCTCGGGAATGTTCATCAAGGGTCCGGATGTGTTCATCCATGGCCTCAACGAGCGCATCCCGGTCGACAGCATCGCCCCGGCACTCGCGCACTGGCACGTGCTGCTGACCGACCTGTCGAAGTAAGGTCGTCCGCCCGCTGGCAAAGCACGCTCGCGCACGGATATCACGACCCCCGCGCCAGCCCGAAGGCCGTCGCGGGGGCGCTCCCCTCCCCAGGGAGTTCTAGAACCGCAACCGGGCAGTCGCACCGTAGGTCCGTGGCTCGGCAAGGAACGCCGAGAACAACTGGTTGCCGGTGCCGCCGAACGCCGCGACCTGCGCAGACGAGTTGGAACCCTGGTACGGGGCGTTGAAAGCGACCTGCGTGTAGTTCTTGTTGAAGACGTTCTGCCCCCAGAATTCGAGGCTCCACTTCTCTTCGGGGCCGCGGATACCGATGCGGGCGTTGACGGTCACGAACGACTCCTGTGCCTTTTCAGGGAAAAGGTCGGAGCCGGTGTTGTACTTCGAGGTCAGGCGGCTGTCGGCATAGAACAACAGGCTGTAGCCGTTGTGGCCAATGTCCGGGGTGAACGCTGCGGAGGTGGTGACGACGTGCTTCGGCGCATTCGACACCTGGCTGCCGGGGAGCAGGAACAGCGCATTGGAGAGCGGCTTGTTCGTGCCGCCGAATAGGTTCTTCCGGTACTTGGTGTCCGCGTAGGTGTAGCCAGCCGTAAACTGCAGGTCGTGCACGGGGCTCATCACCGCCTCAAGCTCGACACCCTGCGCGACGACGCCGGGCTTGGTCTTGCCGGTGCAGACACCGGTCGTCGCGCTATTGTCGGTGTCGGCACCGTTCAGGCTGGTCCCGCACGAATTGATGTTCTGGACGATGAAGACGCTGCCGTTGAAAGTGTTAAGCTGGAAGCTCTTGAATTCCTCACGGAAGACCGCTGCGTTCAGCGAGAAACCCCTGGTCTTGAACTTGGCACCGATCTCATAGCTGTCGACCTTCTCGGCATCAAACTTCAGCTCGTCACCGCTGGTGTTGGCATTGGTGCGCGGCGACAGGACGCCGGCCAGCCCGCCAAGCGGCGAGCGGTCGAGGTTGAAACCTCCAGCCTTGTAGCCCTTCGCATAGCTCGCATACAGCAGGGTCGAATCGACGGGCTTCCACGACAGCACCGCGGTGCCGGTCCACTGGCTTTCCTTGAGCTTGCTCTGCAGGTCCAGCAAGTTGAGGCTGGTGCTTGAGTTGCCGGTGCACGACAGGCCGACGATGCCCTGCGCCAGGGCCCCCAGGCCAGGGTTGGTGTAGTAAGGAGAGAGTGCGGCCTGCTGCGCCGGGCAGACGCTGTTGTCGTTGTCGAAGTTGGCGTCGAAGCTCTTCTTCTCGTGCGTGTAGCGCGCGCCGACGGTCAGGCTGAGCCGATCGGTGACCTTGAAGATGTTGTGCGTGAAGAACGCGTAGTTCTGGCTGTCCTGATTGTAGACGGCGCGGTTGTCGCCGAGGTCGTTCAGGGTGCTCAGGCGGTTGAGGCCGGCAATGATCGGCGCGGCGCCTGCGGGCGTCAGCGCGGCGTTAAGCGTCCCGATCCCGGTCGCGCTAAGGCAGCCCGGCGCGGCCGGATTGCGCAGCGCGGCATTCGGACTGATGCTCGAGACGACCCGGCACGATGCGAACGCACCATACTGCGTACCAAACCTGGCGTTGTCGACGACCTGCAGCTTCTCGTGGCTGTAGAAACCGCCGACCAGCCAGTCGAGGCGGTCGCCGAACAGCGAGCCGTTGAGGCGGACTTCCTGCGTAAAGGTCTTGAAGCGGCGATAGGCGTTGCCGTCGTCGGCGCGGTAGGTGATGTCGACATTGGAGTAGTCGATGTCGCCCGCGCCACCGGCCTTGTACTGGCGGTAGGCGGTGATCGAGGTCAGCTTGACGCCGCCGAGATCCCAGTCGAGCTGGCCAGAGCCGCCCCAATCGGTCGTCGTGTTGCGGTAGGTACGGCCCGGCGACACCGTCACCTGGCGGCTGTAGGGGTCGCCCGGGGTCGGGAACACGCCGCCGAGGCTCTTCAGGATGTCGACGATGCGGTTGTTCGGGTTGGTGACGAACGCGCCGTCGGTGTTGAAGCCCGGCGTCGTCGTATTGGCGGTCACGTCCTGCGTCTCGCGGGTCGAGACATAGACGGCGGCGCAGCACTTCTCGTTGCGGTGCGTGTAGTCGCCGATCAGGCGGACCGAGATGTCGTCGGTCGGGGTGAACAGCAGCTGCCCACGGACGAAGTAGCGGTCGCGGTCGTTGTCGCGGCCATCGGTGCCGGTAACGTCCTTGTAGAAGCCGTCGCGCTTGACATAGACGCCGTCGATCCGCGCCGCGAGTTTGTCGGCGATGATCGGGCCGGTCAGGCCGCCGGCGAGGCGGTAATAATCGTAGTTGCCGTAGGTCGCCTCGGCATTGCCGCCGAGATCGAACGACGGCTTGGCGGTAACGATATTGATCAGGCCGGCGGACGCGTTGCGGCCGAACAGCGTGCCCTGCGGGCCGCGCAGCACTTCGATACGGTCGATCTCGCCGAGTTCGTTCAGGCCCGAACCGGTGCGCGAGCGGTAGACGCCGTCGATGAACACCGCGACCGACGATTCAAGACCGGGGTTGTCGCCGACGGTGCCGATGCCGCGGATGCGGGCGCTGCCGTTGGCTTCGTTGCCGGTCGACGACACGAGCAGCGACGGCGCGAGCTGGTTGAGCGCGCGGATGTCGTTGGCGCCGGAGTTCTGCAGCGACTGCTGGCTGACCGCCGATACCGCGATCGGCACGTTGGACAGCGTCTGGTTGCGACGCGTCGCGGTGATGACGATCTCGCCCGGGTCGTTCCGGTTAGCCGCAGCGGTCGGCGTCACCGGATCCCCGGCACTGACGGCGGCGGGCGCGGTCGGCGAGGGAGTCACGGCGACATCGCCGCTCGGCGTCGTGGCGGGTGCGGTATTACCCTGCGCGAACACCGCGGCCGGGATCGCAAAGGCGCAAACAGTCGCCAGCAGTACGCACTTCATCAACAGGTTCCCCAAGGAAGGTTACGGTCTCATCCCGTATTGCCGCGGACCCTTATTGAGGCGACTAGGGCTAAACAAGCGCCTTCGCAGTGCAGCATTTTTGAGGCAACTCACCTGTTGCCCGGCTACATCACTTCGTTCGACTTGCCCTGCGAGCAGGGTGTGGCCATGGTATCGCAAACACGACTTGGGGAAGACACTGTGGACCGTCTAAAAGGCAAGATCGCGCTCGTTACGGGTGCCGCTTCGGGGCTCGGCGCGGCGATGGCGGCGAAGTTCATCGCCGAGGGCGCGAAGGTCGTGCTGACCGACATCAACGGCGCGGGTGCCGATGCCGGGGCGCGGGCGCTCGGGCCGAACGCGGTTGCCGTGGCGCACGACGTTACCGAACCCGACCAGTGGCAGGCGGCGCTCGACTTTGCCGAGGCCAAGTTCGGCGGGCTGCACATCCTGGTCAACAACGCCGGGATCGCAGCAGGGACCACGGTCGAGGACACGAGCTTCGAGGACTGGCGGCGGGTCCACTCGATCGACCTCGACAGCGTCTTCTACGGCTGCAAGCTGGCGCTGCCGCTGATGGCGCGGACGGTGAAGGAGACCGGGGTGCGCGGGTCGATCCTCAACATCTCGTCGATCGCCGGTGTCATCGCGGCGGCCAACAGCGCCGCGTACAACTCGGCCAAGGCCGCCGTTCGCCACCTGACCAAGTCGGTGGCGCTGCACTGCGCCAAGCGCCGCTACGACATCACCTGCAACTCGATCCACCCGGTCTTCATCGACACGCCGATCCTGTCGGCGCTGACGGGCGCGCTCGGGCGCGAGGAGGGGCTGGCCAAGCTTGGGCGGCAGATCCCGCTCGGCAAGGTCGGTGAGCCCGACGACATCGCGTGGGCGGCGGTCTACCTGGTCAGCGACGAGGCCAAGTTCGTTACCGGCCACGGGCTGTACGTCGATGGCGGCATCTCGGCGATGTGAGGCGAGTGGTGGGATTGTTACGCTTATCACGGCTCCTGGCTTAGTGGATTAACCTAAGCCGTTGTAATCATAGTGTTTTCAAATACTCGATCAGCGCCCAGCGGTCGGGGTCGGTGAGATTGGCGTTGCCGTAGTCGTGGCCGGCGTTGGAATTGCCGGTGACCGGGCCGTTGCCGTCTCGCGCAACGAACCTGAAGCCGTTGTCGGGCGACGCGGCGGTCACGTAGCCGACCTTGACCGGATCGAACTCGCGCGTCCCGACGAAGAACGTCGCGGGGCGCTGCTCGGGCGGCAGCAGCAGGTCCCACAAGGTCGGCACCGAGCCGTTGTGGAGATACGGTGCTGTCGCCCAAATGCCGGTCAGCGGCCGGGCGCGGTAGCCGAGCAGCGGGTCGGCGGTGCGCAGGCAACGCGCCAGCCGCTGCTCCTTGCTCTCCGCCACCGCGACCGCGCCGACGCGCGGGTTGGGCGGGATGCCGAGCCAGGTCTTGCCGGCCGCCGCGACGACCTCGAACTTCCGCCCCGCCAGCGCGCCGATGACCGTCGTCTTGAGCATCTGCGCGACCGGCGCGGTGTCGCCGAGGGGCGGCTCGGTGCTGCTGGCGACCTTGAGGTAGCCCGGCGGCGTGCCCGCCAGATTGCCGGTACGGGTCCGGTAGGTGAAGGCGTTGCAGGCCATCGCCGGGTCGGTGCCGGGGTTCTCGTCGCCGACAAATCCCTTGCCGGCGAAGGTGAAGACGTTGGTCTTGAACGGCGTGCCGATGTCGCCGGGCGCGAGGCTGGTGTGGCACGCCCCGCCGCAGCGCGCCGCGAACAGCAGTTTGCCGCGCGCCGCCTTGGTCTGGTCGATCGGGCCGAAGGCCGCCGGCCAGACCGGAGGCTTGAGCCCGGCGAGCAGGCGCTCCAGCTCCGACAAATTTGCCACGCCGACGCTCGACTTGAAGCCGCCGAGGTCGCTGCCCGGGGTCACCGCGACGTCGCCGTAGACCCCGATGACCTCGCCGGCGTTGCGCGCCAGGGCGCCGTAGTCGAACGGCCCGGCGCCGATCTTGAGCTTGAGATTCTGGGCGATACCGTTCCACTGGACGCGGTCGGCCTGGCTGGTGTTCCACAGGAACGGGTAGCTGACCGGCGCGTCGGACGGCAGCGGCGCGGGGGTCTCGGGCCCGGCGAGCAACGCGACCTTGTTGAAGATGTGCCCGAAGGCGTCGACGCGGGCGAAGCCGGGGCGCAGCGGCGTCGCGTTGGCGGCGGTGATCCGGGCGTTCCACGCGATCAGCCGGTCGACCGCGGTCCCAAGCGTGACGCGTGCGCCCGGGCTGTCGCCGGTCTTGAGCACAATGCGCGCGAAGGCGTCCCACTTGGCAGGGTTGCCGCGGGTTTCGACCAGCGCCGCCTCGACCGCCTCGACGAGGCTCTGGAAGTCGGTCAGCCCGGGGCCGCCGTCGACGCGCAACGCCTGGCCCTTGTAGTGCAGTTCGGCGGTGTGACAGGCGGCGCAGTTGAAGCCGAGCCACGGCGCGTCGGCGGGCTGGCCGGCGACCCAGCGCAATTTCGTCACGGTCAGGTCGCTGTCGTCCTGCCGGTCGCGGGCGATGCCGACCGGCATTTCGCCGGGCGCGCGGGGCAGCAGGCGGAACTTCGCCGCGAGCCATTGCCCGTCGAAGAACTTGCCGGGCTCGCCGGGCCGCTCGAGCGCCATCGCCCAGTCCCACGGCAACAGCCGCGAGCCCTGCGTCGCTGCGTACCAGCCGAGCTGCTGCTTGGGCGTCCAGCCCTGCAGCGTCGCCGCCCCGCTCGACGCGGTGCCGGTGGTGCAGCCCGCCAGGCCGCCGACCAGTGCCAGCGCGGCGACCGTCGCCAGCTTCAGCAACCGCGATCCCGGGACCGTCATACCGTCCACCCCAATTGCCATTGTTCCGGTACGCCCCCCTTCCACACCACCGGCGCGGCGGCGTGGACGTCCTTCAGGCGCAGCACCTGCCGCACCGTCTCGACGACCAGCGCGTTGCCGATCGCCTTGCCGAGGCACTCGTGGATGCCCTGCCCGAAGGTGAAGCTGTCGCCCTGCGCGCGGGTTTCGTCGAAGCGCGTCGGGTCGGGATAGACCTGCTCGTCCTGCATCGCGCTGTGGGTGACCGCGAGCACCGTCGCGCCGTTCGGGATCGTCGCGGCGTGGTCGCTACCGCCCGACAGCACGACGTCGCGGTGGGCGGTGCGAAAGAAATACGGGAATGCCGGGTTGAAGCGCAGCGCCTCGAGCGCGAAGCCGTCGAACTTGCCGGGGTCGGGATCGAGCGCGGCAATCTTGGCGCGGGCCAGGACATCGGGCCGCGCGAAGATCTCCGCGAGCGCGTTGGTGACGCAGTGGTTAGTGGTCTCGACGGCGCCGATCAGCAGTCCGCCGACGTTGAAGATCACGCGCTTGATGTCGAAGTCGGGGCTGAGCCCGCCCGAGAAGAACACCCTGAGCAGCCGCGCCACCGACCGGTCGCCGCCGTGCCCGAGCTTGACCTCGACGGTCTTCGCCGCGACCAGCGCGGCGAGGTAGAGGCCCATCATGACGCCTGCATCGCTGCGCTTCGCGATAATTTCGGCGCTGTCGGGGCGGTGGTCGAAGGGCTGGTTGTGGAACGCGTCCTGCTGGTTCCAGTAGGACCATTCGAACATTGCCTGCCGGTCGGCGTGCTCGAACCCGAACCACTCCTCGACAAGGCTCAGCGCGACGCCGCGCGCGAGGCCGTGGGTGGCATCGATGGTGCCTTTGCCGGCGGTCAGGCGGGCGGCTGCAGTGGTGGCGATGAAGTCGCGCATCGCCGGGATTTCGCTGCGGTCGAGGATGGCGCGCATCACCGACTTCTCGCGGACGTGGACCGGGGTCTCGTCCTGCGCCATCCAGTAGTCGCCCTGCTTGGGCTTATACAGGTCGACCTGGAAGCTCAGGTGGCGGCGCAGGATCAGCGAGCAATCCGCGTAACTTGTGGCCAGCGTCAGTTCGGGCAGCGCCAGCACCGGGCGCTCGGCGCGAAGCTCGGCGAAGAACGGCATCGGCTCGTCGAACAGCCAGGCCCGCGCCTGCGTCCAGCGCGCCGCCGGGGCGAGTCCGTCCAGCTTGGTCAAATACGCGCCCATGCCGATCTCCGTGGCAGTTGGTCGCGACCCGTACCGTAACGATACTCCAGGCGGGGCTAGAGGCGCAATCCCAACCGCGGCCCGGCCCACACCATCAGCGAATACAAGACGATGGTCAGCACGCACCCGGCGATCAGTGCCGCCCAGAACGGCACGCCGGCGCGGAGCAGGGCGGGGATCACCAGGAACATCGGCAGCGACGGCAGCACGAACCAGAACGTCGCCTGCGCGTGGTCGGCCATGTTGGCGGCGTCAGGCTTGTCGCGCCACAGCCAGATCATGCCGAGCACCGAGACCAGGGGCAGCGACGCGACCAGCGCCCCGAAGCCGGGGTTGCGCTTGGCGATCTCGGAGACGGCGGCGATGACGATGCCGGAGATCAGGGCCTTGAGGGCGAGGTAGAGCATGGGGTTGGGGTAGCACGGGGGCGGGGGTTGGTCATTCGCTGGGTAGTGATCGCCCTTGGTTTCTGCTCATCCGATCAAATTGTTTCCTCGCGAATTTGTTGTCGTTCCGGCGAACGCCGGAACCCAGTTGCGCCAAGGGCTTCAGACTGACCTGTTTGGGTAGCTGGGTTCCGGCGTTCGCCGGAATGACAATGGGGTCGGTTCCCGCCACTCTTTCGGGAGGGGCGCAGCCATGCAGTCGCGCAGGGTTGCCCCGATCCCCAACCCATGCGACCCCGCGCCGTGCTCTACGTCCTTCTCTTCCTCGCCGGCATCTGGGCGGGCGCGCAGAACGCGCTGGCGGGCGGCGGCTCGTTCATCACGCTGCCGGCGCTGATCGCCAGCGGGCTCGACCCGCGCGCCGCGAACATCACCTCGACGCTGGCGCTGTTCCCGGGGCAGGTGACGACCGGCTGGGCGGGCCGCTCGCTGGTCGCCGGGGCGGAGCGGCTGAGCTTCCGCACGCTGGCGATCATCAGCCTGCTCGGCGGGATCGCCGGGGCGTTCCTGCTGCTGCAGACCCCGTCCAAGGTATTCGCGGCGATGGTGCCGTGGCTGGTGCTGGCCGCGACCGCGCTGTTCGCGTGGAGCAGCTTCGGCCCCAAGCCCAAGGTCGCGCGCGACCCGCCACCGGCGTGGGTGTCGGGGCTGATCCAGTCGGTGATCGCGGTCTATGGCGGCTTCTTCGGCGGTGGCGCGGGGATCATGACGCTGGCGGCACTGACGCTGGCGCGCATGCCGGTGCGGAACGCCGCGGGGACCAAGAACGTGCTGGTCGGGCTGGCGAACATCTCGGCGGCGGTGATCTTTGCGTTCTCCAGCGACGTCGCCTGGAAGTCGGCCATCGCGATCGGGGCGGGGTCGATGATCGGCGGCTACGGCGGCGCACTGCTGCTCAAGCGGGTGCCGGCGACCGCGCTCAAGATCGGGGTCGTCGTAATCGGCATCGCGCTGACCGTGGCGCTGTTCATCCGGGGCTAAACTCGTTTCGCGCGTTATCCCCTGACCCGCCGGGCCGCGATACTGCAGACAGCGGCGGGATAACGAGGGAGTGAACACATGTTCATCAAGCTACTCGGCGCCGCTGCGGCGCTGGCGATGCTCGCCGCGGTGCCGGCCACGGCGCGCGATCACGACCGCAACGACCGCGGCCACGGCTACCACAACGACCGTGGCCACGGCTGGCAGAACGGCCACCGCAACCGGCACGGCTACAACAACCACCGTCGCGGCCGCTATTTTCACAACGGCCGCTACTACCAGTCGCGCTATCGCCACCATAACCAGTGGATGTATCGCTAGGCTCTGACGGGTCGCGCCCGCGGCTATCCGCGGGCGCGACCATCTGCGCAGCGCCGCCGCGACCATCTGCGCTTTGACCTGGGGGGATGCCGCCCCGACACCGGCCGGGTGAAGACCCTCGTCCCCATCCTCGGCGACCAGCTCAGCCACGGCGTCGCCAGCCTGCGCGGGCTCGACCCCGACGCCACCGTCGTCCTCCTCGCCGAGTTGCAGGACGAGGCGACCTACGTCCACCACCACAAGAAGAAGATCGCGCTGCTGTTCAGCGCGATGCGGCACTTCGCCGACGAGCTGCGCGAGGCCGGCTGGGCGGTCGACTATGTGACGCTCGATGCAGCCGGCAACACCGGCAGCTTCACCGGCGAGGTTTCGCGAGCTCTGGCACGGCACGGCGCGGGCGGCATCCGCGTCGTCGAGGCGGGCGAGTGGCGGGTGCAAGCGATGCTCGACGGCTGGGCGGCGGCGCTGAACGTGCCGGTCGAGATCCTCCCCGACGACCGCTTCCTGTGCTCGAAGGCGGAGTTCGCGGAGTGGGCGGGCGCCCGCAAGCGCCTGGTCATGGAGGACTTCTACCGCGAGATGCGCAAGCGCACCGGGTTGCTGATGAGCTTCGGCAAGCCGGTGGGCACGCGCTGGAACTTCGACGCCGACAACCGCAAGACGCCGCCGCGCGGGCTCAACTACCCCGGTGTCGCGGTGTTCGAGCCGGATGCGATCACCCGCGACGTGCTGGCGCTGGTCGGCGCGCATTTCCCCAGCCACTTCGGGGACCTCGAGCCGTTCGGCTTCGCGGTGACGCGGGCGCAGGCGTTGCTGGCGCTCGACCACTTCCTCGCCAACGCCCTGCCGCGCTTCGGCGACTATCAGGACGCGATGATCGAGGGGCAGCCGCACCTGTGGCACGCCGCGCTCAGCCCCTACATCAACTGCGGGCTGCTGGAGGCGCGCGAGGTCGTCGACGCCGCCGCGCGCGCCTACGCCGAGGGCCACGTGCCGCTCAACGCCGCGGAAGGGTTCATCCGCCAGATCATCGGCTGGCGCGAGTATGTGCGGGGCATCTACTGGCACGCCGGCCCCGCCTATGCGGAGAGCAACGCGCTGGACGCCACCCGCGACCTGCCCGCGTTCTACTGGACCGGCGAGACCCGGATGCGGTGCGTCGCCCAGTCGGTCGGGCAGGTCCAGAGCCACGCCTACAACCACCACATCCAGCGCCTGATGGTGCTCGGCAACTTCGCCATGCTGGCCGGCATCGAGCCACGCCAGGTCGAGGAATGGTACCTCATCGTCTACGCCGACGCGTACGAGTGGGTCGAGCTGCCCAACGTCCACGGCATGAGCCTGTTCGCGGACGGCGGCATCCTCGGGTCCAAGCCCTATGCCGGCGGCGGCGCGTACATCGACCGCATGTCGGATCACTGCAAGCGCTGCACCTACGACGTGAAAGCCAAGGTCGGCCCCGACGCCTGCCCGTTCAACGCATTGTACTGGGACTTCCTGGCGCGCCACCGCGACCGGCTCAAAGGCAACCAGCGGCTGTGGCGGATGTACGACGGCTGGGACCGCTTCACGCCCGAGCGGCAGGCCGAGACGCGGGCGAGCGCCGCGGCGTTCCTGGCCGAGCTGCCGGCGCGGTCGCGCGCGTGGACCGGCTGAGGCCGCTAGCCGAACACCGCGCGCCGGACCGCCTTCGCGACCATGTCGGCCGCGAGCGTGCCGAGGATGCTGAGCCCCAGCGAGTCGACCGGCGCCAGGCCCTCAGGCGCGGTCGACAGCGCGAACAGGCAGTCGCCGTCGAACATCGTGTGGACCGGGCGGATCGAGCGCGCGAGGCCGTCGTGCGCCATCGCCGCCAGTCGCGTCGCCTGCGCCCGCGTCAGCGGTGCGTCGGTGGCGATGACCCCGATGCAGGTGCTTTCGCGCCCCGCGAGGCTGCGGGCGCGGTCGAGCTTGGGCAGCGGCACGTCGCCCGACGGCGGCTCGCCGGCATAGGCCTCCCCGAAGCTGTTGACCGCGACCAGCGCGCCGACCCGGTGGCCCGAGGGCGCGAGCACGGAAACGCTGCCGATACCGCCGGGTCGGCTGCCTGCCCTTGCGCCGGCTCCCGCGCCGACCGGCCCCGAGCGGTCGTCGAGCGCGCCCATCGCGGCGAGCGCCAGCGTGCGGTACGGCGGCTCGTCCCAGCCCTTGTCGCCGCCGTTGGTCAGGTCGAACAGGATCGCCGCGGGCACCACCGGGATTCGCAACGGCCCGGCCTCCAGCCCGATCCCGCGCCGCGACAGCGCGACCGCGACCGCGTCCGCCGCCGCCAGCCCGAACACCGAGCCACCGCTGAGCACGAGCGCATGCACCCGCTCGACCAGCGTGTCGGGGGCCAGCGCATCGGTCTCGCGCGTGCCGGGCGCGCCGCCGCGGACATCGACTCCCATGACCACCGGCGCGTGGGGCAGGATGACGCTGACCCCGGTGCGGGCGTGCGGGTCGTCGGCATGGCCGACGTCTAGTCCGTGTACGTCGCTGAAGCGGTCTGTCATCACCGCGATCATGCGGCATCACGGCGCGCCGCCCAAGCCAGTCTTTAATACTGTCTCGTTAAGGTTCGAGGGCCTAGTGTCCTCGCCAAGGGAGTTCCGCATGGCGCAGGCGCATATCAACCGGATCGGCACCGCGACGCCGCCCCATGACGTCCACGATGCGTTCGTCCAGTTCGCCGGGCGCGTACTGAACGAACGCCGCGACCAGGCGGTGTTCAAGCGCATGAACTCGCGCTCCGGGATCGACCACCGCTATTCCTACTTCAAGCCGGTCGACAACCCCGACGGCTTCGGCTCCGACACCGAAGGTTTCTACGTTCCCGGGGCCTACCCCTCGACCGGCGTGCGGATGGCGCGTTTCGAGCTGACCGCGCCCAAGCTGGCGATGGCGGCGATCGATGCGCTCGGCCTCGACGGCGAGCGTGAGCGGATCACGCACCTGGTCGTCGCCTCGTGCACCGGCTTCATCGCGCCCGGGCTCGACCAGCTGATCGTCAAGCTGGCGGGGCTCAACCCGTCGGTCGAGCGTACGGTCGTGGGCTTCATGGGCTGCTATGCCGCCGTCAACGCGACCCGGCTGGCGCATCACTTCGTCCGCTCGGAGCCGAAGTCGCGGGTGCTCGTCGTCAACCTCGAGCTGTGCACGCTGCACTTCCAGGAGACGCAGGACCTCGAGCGGCTGCTGTCGCTGCTATTGTTCGGCGACGGCTGCGCGGCGACGCTGATCACTGCGGACGAGACCGGCCTCGCGCTCCGCGATTACCGCGCCGCGACGATCGAGGATTCAGGCGAGGCGATCACCTGGCGGATTGGCGACCAGGGCTTCGACATGCACCTGTCGGGCGAGGTCCCGGGCAAGATCGCGCGCGCGCTCAAGTACGAGAACGACCGCAACGACGACGGCGGGCTGCTGCGCGGCACGAGGCCGGCGGACTACGACCTGTGGGCCGTGCACGGCGGCGGCCGGACCATCCTCGATGCGGTCGAGAGCGGCTTCGACCTTCCGCCGGGGAAGCTCGACTGGTCGCGCGGCGTGCTCCGCGACTATGGCAACATGAGTTCCGCGACGATCATGTTCGTGCTGAACCGCATCCTCGGCCAGATCGGCAAGTCGGTCGCCAAGGCGAGCGAGGGTTTCGGCGTCGCCTTCGGCCCGGGACTGGCGGCGGAGAGCTTCCGCTTTACGGCGGTGGGGTGAGCGCCGCCACGCGGGGGAGTCACCAGCGGCACGAGCAACACCGGATCACCCGGATCGGCTGGCTGCGCGCTGCCGTGCTCGGGGCCAACGACGGGCTGCTGTCGACCGCGAGCCTGATCGTCGGGGTCGCCGCTGCGGCGGTCGCGCCCGGCCAGATCCTGGTGACCGGGATTGCCGGGCTGGTCGCCGGGTCGATGTCGATGGCGGCGGGCGAGTATGTCTCGGTCAGTTCGCAGGCGGACATCGAGGCGGCTGAGCGCAACCTCGAGCGCCACGAGCTGGCGGTCGATCCCGCCGCGGAGCGTGTCGAGCTGTGCGCGATCTACGTCGAGCGCGGCCTCGATCCGGCGCTCGCCGGTCAGGTTGCCGACCAGTTGATGGCGCACGACGCGCTCGGTGCCCACATGCGTGACGAGCTTGGCCTGTCGGACACCACGGCGGCACGGCCGGTACAGGCGGCACTGGCATCGGCGGCCTCGTTTGCGATCGGGGCGGCGTTGCCGATCGCCACGGTCGCGCTCGCTCCGGCGGCCGTGCTGTCGGCGGTGGTGTTCGCAGTGACGCTGGCCGGGCTGGCGGTGCTCGGCGCAGTCGGGGCACGGGCCGGCGGCGCGCCAATGCTCAGGCCGACCCTCCGGGTCCTGTTCTGGGGTGCGCTGGCGATGGGCGTGACGGTCGGGATCGGCCGGGTCATCGGAGCCGCGGTGTGAGTAGCCTCGCCGTCCGCGCCTCGACGCCCGAGTGGATGGACGGCGACGACGTCGCGCCCGAGGTGTTCGCCGCGGTGATGCACGATCTCGCCAAGGTCAACACGGTGACGATGGCGCGGCCGCCGACGCTGGCGTGGCTGGCGAAGGCGGCGACAGGCATGGACAGCTTCAGCGTCCTCGATGTCGGCTTCGGCGACGGTGACATGCTGCGGGCCGTGGCGCGCAAGTTCGGGTCGCGGGCGCGGCTGACCGGCATCGACATCAACCCGCGCAGTGCGCCTGCCGCGCAGGCCGTGACCCCGGCCGGCATGACGATCGACTATCGCACCGGCGATGCCTTCGCGCTGACCGAGCGGTTCGACTTCATCGTCAGCTCGCTGACCGCGCATCACATGGACGACGCCGGGCTGGTCGTGTTCTTGCGCTGGATGGAGCAGGCGGCGGGGCGCGGCTGGTTCGTCAACGACCTGCACCGGCACTGGCTGGCATGGCGCGGCTTCCAGCTATTGAGCTGGGCGGCGCGCTGGCACGATTTCGTCCGCCACGACGGCGCGGTGTCGGTGACCCGCAGCTTCCGCCGCGCCGACTGGGAGCGGCTGCTCGCCTCGGCCGGCATCGACCGCAGGATCGTCACCGTCGCGTGGAAGCTGCCGTTCCGGCTGTGCGTCGGCCGGGTGCGGTGACCGGCACCGTCATCGTCGGCGGCGGGCTGGCGGGAGCGGCGGCGGCGACGTTGCTGGCGCAGGCAGGCGGGCGCCCGCTGCTGCTGGAGAAGAGCGCGGGGGCGCATGACAAGATCTGCGGTGAGTTCCTGTCGACCGAGGCGCAGGCGCATCTGGCGGCGCTCGGCTTCGACGTGGCGCGGCTGGGCGGCGCGCCGATCGACCGGCTGCGGCTGGTGGCGGGCAAGCGCATCGTCGCCAGCCGGCTGCCGTTCAAGGCGGTCGGCATCACCCGGCGTCGGCTCGACGAGGCGTTGCTCGACCATGCCGTGGCGGCGGGCGCGAATGTCGAGCGCGGGGTCACGGTTCGCAGCATCGGCGGGTTGAGCCTCGACACCTCCGGCGGTTCGCTTACCCCCTCGACCCTGCTCCTCGCCACCGGCAAGCACGACGTCCGCGGGGCCAAGCGCGACACGAGCGGGACCATCGACGGCCTGATCGGCTTCAAGCAATATTTCCGCGTGAGCGCCGCGACCCGCGCCGCACTGGCGGGCCACATCGAGGTCGTGCTGTTCGACGGGGGCTACGCCGGGCTGCAACTGGTCGAGGACGGGGTCGCCAACCTGTGCCTGCTGGTCGACCGTCCGCGCTTCGATGCCGCCGGAGCGAGCTGGGCCGGGCTGTTCGAAGCCCTGCTCCACGAACCCCACCTGCGCACTCGACTTGGCGACGCCGAGCTCCTCCTCGACCGCCCGCTGACGATCTCCGGCGTCCCCTACGGCTTCGTCGACCGCGCGGGCGGCCCGGCGTTCCGCCTCGGCGACCAGGCCGGGGTCATCCCCTCGTTCTCGGGCGACGGCATGTCGATCGCGCTGCACTCGGCGAGGCTGGCGGCGCAGGCGGTCGCGGAAGGCGCCGATGCCGCGACTTATGCCGCGCGCTTCCGCCGCGACTGCGCTGCACAGATCGGCCGCGCGACATGGTTGCAGCGGGTCGGCACCTCGCGCCTCGGCCGGGCCGCGCTGGTCACCGGCCTCGGCCTTGTTCCCGACGCGATGGCGCAGGCGGCGGCGTGGACGCGAGTCAGCCCGCCGGCACTGGCCCGAGCAGGGGTGGCGTAGACGGGACCGGGCGCGCTATGCGGACCCCGATGTCCCGCACCCTGATCATCGCCGTCGACGGCCCCGCTGCATCGGGCAAGGGCACCATCGCCCGCGCTCTCGCCCGCGAGTACGGCCTGCCCCACCTCGATACCGGCAAGCTGTACCGCGCCGTCGGGCTGGCGGTGCGGACCGCGGGCGAAGACCCCGCCGACCCGGCTTGCGCCGAGCGCCACGCCCGCGACCTCGACGCAGCGCTGCTCGACGTCCCCGACCTGATGAGCAGCGACAATGCCGAGGCCGCGTCCATCGTCTCCGCCCACCCCGGCGTCCGCGCGGCGTTGCTGGAGCGCCAGCGCGCCTTCGCGGCCCAGCCCGGTGGCGCGGTCCTCGACGGTCGCGACATCGGCACGGTTATCGCGCCGCACGCGCACGCCAAGCTGTTCGTGACCGCCTCGCCCGATGTCCGTGCCCGCCGCCGCCATGCCGAGCTGAGCGCGTCCGGCGACTCGCGCGACTTCGTCACCGTCCTCGCCGACATCGCGGCGCGCGATGCCCGCGATTCCAACCGCGCCACGGCACCGCTCCATCGTGCCGAGGATGCCGCCTTGCTGGATACCTCCGAACTCGGTATAGACGCCGCCGTTCAACGGGCGATTGCGCTGGTAGCAGCGGCGACCTCCCGGACCAGCTAATCAAACAGCGCTGATCGGAACGACCCCTCTCCGAGGGAACAGACTATGGGCGCGCCGCATGGTGTGGCGCGAACGGCGTGGAACGAGGGGCATGGTGCCGCTCGATCGAACTGGGACGTACAGATTTATGGCAACTGCGGCGCAACCGACCCGCGACGATTTCGCAGCGATGCTCGAGAGCTCGCTCGGCAAGAACCAGAGTTTCGAGGGTCGCGTGGTCAAGGGCCGCGTCACCGCCATCGAGAATGACCTCGCGGTCATCGATGTCGGCCTCAAGTCGGAGGGCCGCGTGCCGCTCCGCGAATTCGCAGCCCCGGGCATGAAGGCCGAGATCGCCGTCGGCGATGAAGTCGAAGTGTTCGTCGACCGCGTCGAGAACTCGATGGGCGAAGCGATGCTGTCGCGCGACCGCGCTCGCCGCGAAGCCGCATGGGACACGCTGGAGACCCAGTACGCCGCCAACGAGCGCGTCGAGGGTGTCATCTTCGGCCGCGTCAAGGGCGGCTTCACCGTCGACCTGTCCGGCGCCGTCGCCTTCCTGCCCGGTTCGCAGGTCGATATCCGCCCGGTCCGCGACGTCACCCCGCTGATGAACCTGCCGCAGCCGTTCGTGATCCTGAAGATGGACCGCAAGCGCGGCAACATCGTCGTGTCGCGCCGCTCGATCCTCGAAGAGAGCCGCGCCGAGCAGCGCACCGGCCTGATCCAGAGCCTCGCCGAGGGCCAGATCGTCGACGGTACCGTCAAGAACATCACCGACTACGGCGCCTTCGTCGACCTCGGCGGCATTGACGGCCTGCTGCATGTCACCGACATGAGCTACAAGCGCGTCGGCCACCCGAGCGAAGTCCTCAACATCGGCGACGTGCTCCGCGTCCAGATCGTCCGCATCAACCGCGAGACCCAGCGCATCAGCCTCGGCATGAAGCAGCTCGAGGCCGATCCGTGGACCACCGCAGCCGAGCGCTACCCGGTGGACTCGAAGCACAAGGGCCGCGTCACCAACATCACCGAATACGGCGCGTTCGTGGAGCTGGAAGCCGGCATCGAGGGCCTCGTCCACGTCAGCGAGATGTCGTGGGTCAAGAAGAACGTCCACCCCGGCAAGATCGTCAGCACCAGCCAGGAGGTCGAGGTCATCGTCCTCGAGGTCGACGAGGACAAGCGCCGGATCTCGCTCGGTCTCAAGCAGGCCCAGCGCAATCCGTGGGAGGTCTTTGCTGAACAGTACCCGGTCGGCACGATCGTCGAGGGTGAAGTCAAGAACACCACCGAGTTCGGCCTGTTCGTGGGCCTCGATGGCGACGTCGACGGCATGGTCCACATGTCCGACATCGCCTGGGGCCTGACCGGCGAGCAGGCGCTTGCCGCCCACCACAAGGGCGAGCGCGTCCGCGCCGTCGTCCTCGAAGTGGACGTCGAGAAGGAGCGCATCAGCCTCGGCATCAAGCAGCTCGACGAGACCAAGGTCTCGGGCGGCGCGGCGAGTGTCGCGATCGGCGGCGGTGCTTCGTCGAGCGGCGAGTTCCGCAAGAACCAGATCGTCACGACCACGGTCATCGAGGCCCGCGATGGCGGCCTCGAGGTCCAGGTCGGCGAGGACGGTCCGCTGGCGTTCATCAAGCGTGGCGATCTCAGCCGCGACCGCGACGAGCAGCGTGCTGAGCGCTTCCAGGTCGGCCAGAAGGTCGACGCGATGGTAATCGGCTTCGACAAGGGCAAGAAGCCGGCGCTCAGCATCAAGGCGATGCAGATCACCGAGGAGAAGCAGGCGGTTGCGCAGTACGGGTCTTCGGACTCGGGCGCTTCGCTCGGCGACATCCTCGGGGCGGCGTTGAACCGTGCGAAGGCCGGCGACGCGAGCAAGGCCGACGATGCCGAAAAGGCCGACGACGCGGAGTAATCGGAGTATGCCGGGCGAGCGGCGAGCTCGCCCGGCACCTTCGTGGGGCGGAAACGGCGCCTTGGCGCTGTTAAACAACGACAAAACATGCTAGTGTAGAGTCCGGTGCTTGACCGGTCGTTACGGTCGCGTAAACCGGGCGTGGGTAACGCCTGCCCGGATATTTGCAGCGGGGATGCGCAATGATCAGGTCGGAACTCGTGCAGGCGATCGGCGTCGCCAATCCACATCTGACGTTGCGCGACGTCGAGCGAGTCGTCACGACGATCTTCGACGAGATCGTGGCGTCGCTCGCGGCCGGCCGACGGGTCGAACTGCGCGGCTTCGGAGCCTTCTCGACCCGCGCCCGCGAAGCCCGGACCGGGCGTAACCCGCGCACCGGCACTGCCGTTGCCGTCGACGCCAAGCGCGTTCCCTATTTCAAGCCCGGCAAGGACTTACGCGAACGCCTCAACGCCGCGTAAGGACGTTCCGAGGCAGCGTTTCCGACGCACCGCTGCATCGATGCGCGTGGCCCGCGTGGCGGAATGGTAGACGCATGGGACTTAAAATCCCCCGCTCTTTCGAGTGTGCCGGTTCGAGTCCGGCCGCGGGCACCACGAAATCATTGGCTTAGGCTACCTTGGCGGGGAGCGCGATTTTTGGCGTGGTGAATTCTCTGTGAGTTGTGCCCGGAATACTCATTCCGAGCGTTACCGGCCTCTGCGTCAATATGGACAGAGTCGACGTGGGTGCAACGCAGCACCAATCGTGACCGTTTTAAGCCCGCTGATCTTCATAATCGTTGGTATGTCGGCCCCCGACTTGACCAGGCGCGTGACGGCAGTGTGCCGCATAACGTGAGGGGTCACGACTTTCGGATCAAGTCCGGCCGCCAGCACGGCGCGTTTGAAAGACTGGTCAAGGTGGCGCCGATGCCCGCTCTTGCTCGACTTCGACTGGGCAGGAAAGTCCCACCCTTCCTGGTCGTTACGCTGCTTCCGCTCAGCTTGAAGCGTTTCGGCCAGCTCGGCGGGTATGGGCGGTTCTCGGCTGCCAGCCTTGGCTAGCGGCACGAAGATGCGCAACCTCGAAAAGTCTATCTCGGCCCATCGGACTCGTATGGTCTATGAGTGCCGCATGCCCGTACTGAGCCCGATCGCGACAAACAGCCAAAGGTCGATATCCGGATCGGCGACGGCGGCCTTGATCAGATCGGCACATTGTTTCGGACTAAGGGACACGATCCGACCCTGCCCCTCCCGGACCTTATCGATCGCCGGCAAGTCGTCGCGCTTGATCCAACCCCACCGCGCTGCTGAGCGCAGTCAGTGGCTCAGCGCCGCCAACTCTCGGTTGATTGTGGCATCAGCGGCCCCCGCATCCTTGCGCGCCTTCCGGTAGTGCTCTGACACTGTCAAATGTATCCTGTCGGCTAAAGTCAGTGCAGATTACCGCCGAGAGAGAGACGCTGACTTTGATCAGCCGTAAATATCGCGTAGCTACATAAAACAGAATCAGTCTGCCAGTTCTTCGGAAGCATAACTTCGATAGAGCCAAGTTGGTTTTCCGCGCTTTATGGGTCCAGCGTTCTGCCACCGAGAGAAAATATATTGCCCTAGCTCGCCGTCCGTCGTTCGCGTCGCTTTGATGACGTCTTCGACTAAGGAAGATCCGTCGCGCAGAGTCGAAGATACGTTACCAGTAAATAATATTTCGCGCTCGAAGCCACAGAAGATCATCAATCTCTCCAGCTCCGCGACAGTATACTCACGGTTGTGCCTGCCATAGGGACCATAGCCCGAATAGGGATCATAAAGATTCTCGCCAGCAATCAGTCTCGCAACATTCTCGGTTCGAGCCACGTTCGGGGTTGTAAGGATAAGCTGACCTCCGGGGCGCAAAATGCGCTTGATTTCAGTCAGTGCAGCGACCGGATCGTTTGTCATGTGCTCTAATACCTCACAGAATAGTACTAAGTCAAACGAGTCAGTATCATATGGCAGCTTATCTGACTCGGCATTGACATTCCAATAGTTAAGCCTTTCCTCTATTTGCTTATTAAAGACTGTTGTGTAACTAATGTCCTGAAATGCTTCAGACTTCAGCCCCGCGAAGAAGTTCGTGATCGTGATATCGAAGCTTCGGAACTGCTTTAGCAGAATTGTCGTAAAATAGGGATTAGCGCCGATCTCCAAGACACTACCCCCATGTTCTGGAACCATCCCCAAAGTGTAGATGAAACGGTCACAGTCGGCCTCGGCATAAGCGCGAAGCTCTGCAGGTGCTGGGCGGTCCATTTTGAGTGAAATCAAAGACCTGAGTAGTTGCGCACGGCTAAAACCAGCGGGATACGTCATCGGAGGCGCGCTGCTCGCACTGGCGCTGGGCGCTCCAGCTCTCGCCAACCGAACTCCGAACGGCGCAATCACGCGGTTTGCGGCTTTGACGCTCTGCAGAAGGATTGACATTGGAATTCTCCGCATTGTGTGGACATGGTCGCAACCGCGGCGCGCGTCCGTACACGCGTCCTAGCCAAGCCGGCATCCTCGGACAACACTATAGGTCGTAAGGTGCCTCTGCTGACCGGCGAAGCACACCGCATGCGCGCCGGCCGGCGGGCGAGCCTCGATGATGGCGTTGCGAAAAGCTGGAGCGGCCTTAGCGCTTGCGCTTCTTCCGGTGTCGGATAAGGGCAGACTGATGCTGGCCGCCACTCTTGATGATGATGTTGCTTCCGACGAGATTGATCTTGTCGGCTGGGGTTTGAGGTTGTGGCGGCACAAATGGCTGGGACTGGTTATCATCGTCGCGTTCGTTGGAACGGCGGTCGCGTACCTGCACACCGCCCAGTATTCATACACGGCGAAACTGCTTGTGCAGCCCGCCGATCAGAGCGGCTCGAAATCAGGCAGTGAGCTAGCTAGCCTCGGCTCTTTGGTCGGCGTCAATATCTCTAACCAGGCGAGCCCTGCCTACACGATGTACCAGGAGGCAGTGACCTCTTACCCGGTGGCAGAGCGGTTGAGCCATGACCGGCGTATCATGCACTCTGTTTTCCGCGGCCAGTGGGATGAGCGGCTGAAAACGTGGCGAGAGCGGACATCGGCTCTGGGGCGTCTGTCGTCTTCGGCTAAGGCCATTTTCGGTTTAAGACAGCGGCCTTGGCATCCGCCAGATGCATCGGACCTCAAACTTTTTTTTGAAAGCAATATCAGTATCGTTGAAGACAAACGAAAGCTGGCAACGACGCTCGCATTTAGCGATGACGACCCCCAGTTTGCTGCATATATGCTAACCCAGATCAACGCGGCGGCCGATGCGTTCCTGCGTGAGAAGGCGCTCGCTCGCGCGAGCAGTTATATTGCCTATCTGGAGCGGCGGCTGAACGAAATCCAGATTGCAGATTACCGCATGTCGATGTTCCAGGTCCTCGGAAGCTACGAAAAGACCAAAATGATGGCCAGCTCCGACGCTTCTTACGCGGTGGAGACGTTCGGCGGGGCATGGGTCTCCCCGATTCCCACGCGCCCGCGCCCGCTTATCATTCTGGCACTTTCGGCGCTCGGCGGTCTCGTTGTCTGGCTCGCCTATGTCTTGCTGTTAATGCCGACTTTCGCCGCATTCCGGGCCCGAGGGCGCATCGCCAGCCGCTGAACCGCCGATCCGAGCGGAGCTTATCTGCTAAACGTCACGCTCCAGAATGATTTAGACGTCCAGACGCGCAGCAAGCTGGTTACATGCCAAACCAGGTGCTTCAGGGACCGGTGGCTATCGCGCTGAGCGTCGTGGACGATCTTCGCTCGTCGATCGACTGCAAGCGAGTAGCCGTGCGCATAAAGTCGGGCGCAGATTTCATAGTCCTCGCAGTAGAGGAAGAAGCGCTCGTCAAATCCGCCGACCTGGCCAAAGGCCGCTGCGTCAAACATCAGGCACATGCCCGCAAGCCAATAGAAGGGTCGTCCATGTCGCGTCGGCAGATCCGGCGTTTCAGGCCCCCGCCGGCCCCATCTACGCAACAATAGCGACAACGGGGTCAAGTTGGTCCGCACCGCATCCTCGGTCTGCCCGCTGCTCGCCACGATGCGCGGTGCCAGCACCCCGACCTTGGGAACTGTCGCTGCAACCTTGATGAGCGAAGAGAATGGCTCGGTTTCAGCGATCCGGAGGTCGGGATTGAGGATCGCGAACCAGCGCGTCGTACAGCGATCAAACGCAGCATTGTGATTTGCGCCAAAACCTTTTGGGAAGCTGTTGCGGATCACGACCATCCGGAGGTTGGTGTATTGGTCGACCGGCAGTTCCTCGGCGATGTTTAGAGTGACGATGACTTTAATGCCAGCCAGCGCGACCTGCGCGTTAAGATCGTCGATCAGGCTTGTCAGCAGCCTGCCGTGACCATGGCTGACCACCGACAAGGTGAGGTCGTGCGCCAGAGCGTCGTCACTCATGCGGATGCGGCAAGCGACTCGAACAGGTCGCGGTACTGGCGCCCGACCTGTCGCAACCCGGGCCGTGGCCGTGTCGAGGGTCCCGAGTGCCAACCGCGCGGTCGATCGAAGGCACTCTCCAGCGCGTCGACCATCGCACCTATACCCAGCGGGTCGAAGAAGGCGACGTCGCCGTCGTAGAATTCACGATGCACCGGGATGTCCGAGCAGAGCACGTCGGCACCGAGCGAAAGTGCCTCAGCGATCGGCAGGTTCAGACCTTCGGCGAGCGTCGGCGACCAGACGAAGCGGCAATGTCGTACCCAGTGCTGGAGCAGCGCATCGGGCACATTACTGTGCCGCTCGACACGGACGCCGGCGTCATGACAGGCTGCCAGGCCGGGGGCAGCCATCGAGCCGACGATCTTCAGGCCGATGCCGCGCGCGCGGGCACTGCTCGCGGCGAAGCTTTCGCCCGCTCGGTCGGTATTCTTATGCGGCAGGGCATTGGTTACCAGTAGGACGAAGTCGTTCGGCTGCCGTGCATTTTCGGGGATCTGGCCAGCCGCGAGCCTGGGCTCGATGTCTATCGGCCCCGCAATGACGATCGCCTTGGCCGGATCGATGTCGAAGTTGCGCAGGACCGCGTCGCGGGTGGCGTTCGAGATGCACACTACCGACCGGGCATTGTCGAGCAAGCGGGCGAAGATCGCTTTCAACAACGGCAGGCGCCAGTCGTGGCGATAGACATGCTCGATATTGATACAGTCGAGAACGGTGACAACATGGTTGCGAGCGACCAACGGGCCGCGGTGCGACGGCGACCAGAAGATTGCGTCGGGCCGCCCTCGAACAAACATCTCGCGCAGCCGGGCCGTCTTGCCGGTCAACACCGCGACCTCGACGTGTCCGGGCCAGTCGAGGTTCGCCATCACGCCGGCATAGTAGCGGCGCGCACCTAGGGAAGAGCCAGCGATCGCCGTGCCGTTCACGATCAGATCCATCACGTGGCGAGCGCAGCCGGGACTGCGATGTTGCGCTGCCGGCCGGCCAACCGAGCGCGCAGGTGGAGTGCGGCGACGAGCAATATTGCCGACCCGGTGAAATAGCCCGCACCCCTGACAAATAGCTCAACAAGATAGCCCACGAAGACGGAATGGACGAACAGCGTCGCCCTGGGGACGCTGGCCGGCGACTTGGCAATGGCCCGCAGGACCAGCATCGATTGCCCGGCAAGGAACATCAGGCCGGCCAGGATGCCGATGCCAATGACGCCGAACTCGCTGAGCAGCTTGGCGGCGCTGAACCCGCCATCGAAGATATTCGCGTCGCTTCCGACGAGTACGTAGATCAGCCTTGAAATATCGGTGTTAGTCCCCTGCAACCCGAGCTGCTGGTATCCGGCTCCCCAACCGACGGTCGCGCGAAAAGCCTCATCGGTCAGCTGCCAGCCTTGCAGCCAGACCAGCGTCGATAGATTCTGCGACCCACCACTGAAATCGAGACGGTCGACAAAATAACTCAGGTCGACAACACTCAGCCCACCGACCATAATCGCCGCGATGGCGGCAGGTAATAGCAGCCCGCGCGTACACGCGACCACCACGAAGACCCAGCCGACGGCGAGCGTCAGGCTCTCGAGCGCCAGTACGAGGACGAGGCCGAGCAGCAGTAAGGCCAGTCGCCGCGACGACGAGGCGACGAGGCAGACGTAAGTATAAAAGGGCATGAAGGCCAGGACAAAGTGCGATGGTTCGGTGAACGGAAAAAAAGGCTTTATATAGCGATCGGAGAACGGCGGCGCGAACCCAATGCGCTGCAGGACAACAACCCCGCACATCGTCCAGAACACCAGTTGCATAGCCCCGTCGATCTTGCCGCTTGGGGCCGTTCCGATCGTTGAGGCCAACGCGCTGCCGCCGATCATGATCGCCAGCAGCGGCGCGAACGAGGCCAGTGCATGCTCGATGTCGACGGGATGAAACAGGCCCGACACCGCGAGATGGAAGCAGATCAGGATCGCCAGGGCGGCAAACACCGCGGCACTCGCCCGCAGAGGTGCCTTCAGCCGGTTTGGATAGGCTGCGGCTAGCAACGCGACGACGCCGGCCGCCAGCGTAGCACCGGCCGCCAGAGACGACGCCGCACCAACAAAGAAGACCAGCCCCGGGAGCAGCGCCACGGTAAGCAGCATGGCACCGAGTGGCGGCACGCTCGATCGCCGTCGGCGTCCGGACGGACCCTCCCGTTTGTCTATAACTCCGCCTCTTTCCATGGCTGAGGTGCTAGCAGGTCTTTGCCGTCCAATGGAAGCGGTGTGAGAAGCTCGCGGATCGTCTAGAGCCGCGTCGACGAGATTGACCGGAAGACGCTTGAATGACCAGAACACTGACGATTGGCGTTGAAGCGACCGCGTTTTCGGTCCGCCGCAGCGGGATCAGCAATTATATCGTCAACCTGCTGAGCCATCTTGACATGGTCGCTGGAGACATCCGTTTGCTGATGTATTCGCACAGCCCGCTCGACATGCCCGAGCTGCCGCGTGCCATCCCGCGCGTCGTCGGTCGGCCTAGGCGTGGTATCGTCTGGCGCAACACCGAGCTTGCGACCGCGTTGCAGGCCGATCGGCCCGACATCTTCTGGGGTGCCAATGGCCTGTTGCCGATCATTCGCCCGCGCCGCATGCGAACGGTGATCACCATCTATGACCTGGTCTATCTGCTAGCCGGGGACGCCTCGCCCTGGGTCAATCGCCTGACCCGCCACTTCGACCAGCCCTATTCCGTCCGCGCCGCCGACCGTGTCATGGCGATCTCGCAGTCGACCGCTGCGGACATGGCGCGCCTCTATGGCCGAGCCCCGGACGAAGTAATCCTGCCGATCGTCAGCGCGGCCTATCGGCCCCAGTCCGTAGCAGTGGTTAAAGTCGTCCGCGATAAATACGCGCTTCCACCCGAGTATCTGCTGACCATCGGTACGCTCGAGCCGCGCAAAAACCTGGTCTCGCTGATCCGGGCGATGTTGCGCCTTCAGGAGCAGGGCATCGCCGTGCCACCGCTGATCATCGCGGGAGGCCAGGGCTGGCTCGACGGCGAGATCACCGAGGCGGTGGCTCAGGCCGAAGCTGCCGGAGTTGCTCGCACGCTCGGTTATGTCGCTGAGGCGGACATGCCAGCGCTTTATACTGGAGCGCGCCACTTCGTCTTCGCTCCGCTTTACGAGGGCTTCGGCATGCCCGTCGTCGAGGCACAGCTGTGCGGCACGCCAGTCGTCGCCTCCGACATACCCTCGCTGCGCGAGGCGAGTGCCGGCTACGCGACCTTCTTTGCGCCGACCGTTGAGGGAATTGCGGCCTGCTTAGCAGGGCTGACCGCGAGCCCGGCCGGGTGCAAGCGCCGCCCTGTCGGGAGTATCGACAACGACCCAATGGCTGCGGCCGCGCGATTATGGTCGGTCATGCAGTCGAGCTTGCGTTAGCCGGCCTCTACGATTGGCTTAATCCGGGACAGCATTTGACGGGCTGAACCGTGCCAGTCGAGCCACGTGAAGCCTGTCTCTGGTTTGCCGTCTCGTCGGCGAACGTCATCCATCGTCGCGATCACTCGAGCCAGGTCGGACGGATCGCCTAGCCGGAAGAAGTCGACCCCGACCGTGCCGATTTCCCGGAACGCCGGGATGTCTGAGGCGATCACCGGGACACCGCGGTGAAGGGCTTCGACCAGCGGCAGGCCGAAACCCTCGATCGTGGAGGCCAAGATCGCGGCGAAGGACAGATCGAACGCCGTGGCGAGCATGGCGTCCGTCGCGCCATGGACCAGAAATAGCCGCCGGCCCTGTTCGGGGTGAGCAGCGCAACGCGCGAGAAACGCCTCGGTGTTCCAGCCGATCTTGCCGATGATCAGAAGTGCATCCTGACGCCCGGACGCCCAAAGGCGCTCGAAAGCATCGAGGACGACGGCATGGCCTTTGCGGGGCTCAAGCGTACCGACCATGAGGAAGATGCGCCCGTTATTGTCCAACAGGCCGTCGGGCCAGTCGTCGGCTCGCGGCGGTTGCGGGACTGAGCCCGGCTGATCGAGGTCGGCACCCAGGTAGAAGTGCGCCACCGGTATGCGGAAACCGCTCGCCGCCAGGAAACGTTCGATTTCAACCGCGCTGAATTGTGATATCGACATAATCTGTGCAGAGACGGGGAAAACCTTGGCGACTTGCCGGATGAAGGCACGGGGCAATCGGCTTTCGCAGAACTCCGGATGGCTGACGGGGATCATGTCATAGATCACCGGGATGATACGGCAGCCCGTGGTAGCCGCCCGGACGGCGGCATCGACGGCTGTGCAGCCACCCCAAAACGAGTCGAGCAACAGGATCGTGTCGTGCTTCGTGAAGTCGATGGCGCCGTCGTCGGCGAGGGCAGACAGGACTTGACGGATCTTCCGATCGGTGTGGATCTTCGACAGCGCTTCATAAACCGGAGGGACCAGCGCAAGCCCGCGTTTGATCAGCCGAGTGACTTTGGTGTCGTTGGTCAGCCGCGCTTCCGAGGGGCGTACCGCCGCCTCGAACAACTTGGCGGACCCGGACGCAGCTAGACGATGAAAGCGATCACTCAGTGCCACAATCGGCACCATTTGAATTTCGAACTCTGGGCCGACCTCGGTGCTGGCCCGGGCAATCTGCCGAACGACGCGCTGAATGCCGGTATTCAACCCGCGCAGCAGCAACTCGCTAACGTCGTAGTAAACGGTCAGCATCATCGTTGCTCGAGACTCTCGCGGCGTGTCCAGTTGGCCCGGACCACCCGAATGGCCAGAAAAAGTTGATGTCGAACAGTTGCTGTCAAAAGCAGCGAGGCAGACAGCGTCAACCCGGCCAGCACGACTAGAAACACTAGCCATTCGAAACGGTTGCCGATCGCGTCCGGGCGGATGAGCAGAGCCAGGCCGGCGACGATTACGGTGCCGAGGATCGGCAGCGCGACATCGTTAAGGTACCAGGCGCGAAGCTCGCCGGGCAACAGGCGGCGATGCATCACCGGCATTTGGCAGACCAGGTACGACGCGTTGAGCACCAACCAAATCATCGCCGCAGCTATGGCTCCGTATCGCGGCACGCTCCAGAACAGCGCCGGCATCAGCAGCGCGATGGCAAGAATGTTGCTCGCGATTGACAGCCGGGTCCAACCATAGGCGAGCTGGAGTTGATGAGGGACGTGCATCAGACCGTTGAGAAACGTGCCGACGGCCAGAACCGCTAGCAAAGGCCCGGTTTGCGTCGCGAGTTGCGCGTTATTGGACCAGACGAAGAATATTGCCTTAGGATAGGCCGTAAGCAGCGCAACCGGAGGGGCCAGCAACAACGTGACGAGCTGCGCTGCCGCATGATATTTCCGGCTGAGGTGGCCAATGTCGTTCGAGCTGGCCAGCCGGACGAAGGCTGGATAGATCGCCTGCGTTATCGGTCCGACAATCAGATAGATTGAGCCGGTAACCGTGGAAGCCAGCATGTACACGCCGAACTGTCCGAGAGGCAGCAGGCGCGACAGCAGCAGTTTATCGACCTGGGTCAGCATCACCGACAGTAGCGCCAACAGGAACATTCCGCCGGCAAAACGCCGGATGCTGATCAACACGCCCATTGAAAAGCGGGCCGGGCGCGGCGCGGCGGGCAGGGCGTAATGAACCTTCGCCGCGAATAGTCCGATGGTCAGCAGGGAGATCACGCCCTGCCAGACGAAGAACGCCTCTATGGTCGGCGAGACAAACGCGAGTATGGCGATAGCGCCCGGCGCCCGCAGCCCGGCGAGCGCGACGCTGGCGCTGTTGAGCCACACCTGCTGCTGGAGCCCGACGAGTGCGCTCCGATAAATCCCTTCGAGGAAACGCAAGGCGATAACGAGCGACATAATAGTCAGCGCGTGAGTCACCGTCGCTTGCGAGAGATGCCCACGATTGATCCAGTGCGTCGCCAGATAGGGGGCGGCAACGGCGATCGACAGCGCGATTGCGAACGCCAAGCTGATGAAGACGATCTCGAGGCTGCGCAGCAGGTCCCGGATTGTCTGCGTGCTCTCTGCATCGTTTTTGAACAGCGCCATTTCACGCGCGAGCGTCGGCGTCATGCCGAGATCGAGAAGAGACATCCAGACCTGGATCACGGCAAAAAGCCCGACCAAACCATAGGCCTCGATGCTGAGATAGCTAATGTAGACCGGAACGAAGACGATGCCTAGCAATGACGTCGTCGCCTGCCCGATGTAGTTTGCGAGTATATTTCTCTTGACGGCCATGGCTAGGCTAAACTCCAGATCCATCGCTGTAGCATTACGGTGCCTATGGCGGCCGGCGGCTGCCTGGTTGACGACGCTGTCGAGCAACGGCCAAGGCTTGTCAAATTGCCGATCGGCAGTCTGGGGCTTGCCTTAGCGGGGGACCGTCGGTAGTCGGCGCGCTAATCCGCTTGCCTTGGAATTGTGATGTCGCGTTTTAAAACTGGCTGGCTGGCGTGGGTGCCGCAGCGATGAGGGCAGTGATTCTCGCTGGGGGACTTGGAACGCGAATCTCGGAAGAGACCCATCTCAAACCCAAGCCAATGGTCGAAATCGGCGGAAAGCCGATCCTGTGGCACATCATGAAAATCTACTCGGCGCATGGCGTCAATGAGTTCGTGATTTGCTGCGGCTACCGCGGCTATATGATTAAGGAATACTTCCAAAATTACTTCTTGCACATGTCGGACGTGACGTTCGATATGACGGCGAACACAATGGAAGTTCACCACAAGAAGGCCGAGCCCTGGCGGGTGACTCTTGTCGATACCGGAGAAGACACGCTGACCGGTGGCCGCCTGAAGCGCGTCGCGCCATATATCGAAAACGAAGAAGCTTTTTGCTTCACCTATGGCGACGGTGTCGCTGACATCGATATCGCTGCATCGATTGAGTTTCACCGCCAGCACGGTAAATGGGCGACGGTAACAGCCGTTCAGCCGCCGGGGCGTTATGGCGCGCTCAAGCTCGACGGCAGCACCGTCTCGGGATTTCTCGAAAAACCGCTGGGCGACGGTGGCTATATCAACGGCGGCTTCTTCGTGCTGTCGCCGAAATGCCTGGATTACATCACCGATGACATGTCGAGCTGGGAGGGCGCGCCGCTTGCCGAGATCGCCGCGCTTGGCGAACTGCAAGCATTCACGCATCGCGGCTTCTGGCAGCCCATGGACACGCTGCGCGATAAGAACTTGCTCGAGGAGCTGTGGCAGGCGGGCCGGGCGCCGTGGAAGGCTTGGCGTTGACCGGGCGGCTGCCTGATACGAAATTCTGGTCGCGACAGACTGTATTCTTGACCGGGCACACTGGATTCAAAGGGTCGTGGATGTCGCTCTGGCTAGAGCGGCTAGGCGCAACCGTTCATGGCTATGCGCTCGCGCCCGATCACGTTCCCGACCTGTTTTCGAGACTTTCGCCGTTCGAGCATGGGCACTCAACGATCGCCGACCTCGCCGACAGGGCGGCGCTGGCCGGCGCAGTAACTGCCGCCGATCCGACCGTGATCATCCACATGGCGGCACAACCGCTGGTCCGGCGATCCTACGATGACCCTGTCGAGACCTTTGCGACGAACATCATGGGTACCGTCAACGTGCTCGAGGCAGCTCGCCATTGTGCACGCCTGCGGGCAGTGCTCGTTGTCACGACCGACAAGGTTTATCGTAACGAGGGCGACGGCGTCGCGTTCGTGGAGGCTGATCGTCTAGGCGGCAGCGACCCTTATTCGGCGTCCAAGGCGTGCTGCGAGCTCGTGACCGCGAGCTATGCCCAAAGCTTTCTTGCGAAGTCGGATGTCCAGGTGGCGACGGCCCGGGCCGGCAATGTCGTTGGCGGCGGCGACTGGTCAGTCGACCGGCTCGTACCCGACGTATGGCGGGCGATCCACGCTGGGCGAACGCTTGAATTGCGCTATCCCACAGCGACGCGTCCCTGGCAGCATGTGCTCGACCCGGTCGCAGGCTATTTGCTGTACGCAGAGCATCTGTCAGGCGTGAGAAAGGTTGCAGAGACGCTGAATTTCGGACCCCACCGGGACGATAGCCGTATCAGCGTCGCCGAAGTTGCGGCGATCATGGCGGCAAGTCTGGGTTCCGACCGGCCGTGGCAGAGCACGTCCGGCAACCATCCTCCTGAGATGACGGCATTGGCGTTGGATGCAACCGCTGCTGAACACTCGCTGGGTTGGCGTCCCAGGCTCGCCGCCCGCGATGCTTTGCGCTGGACCGCCGAGTGGTTCCGCGGCTTCGATGCCGGCGACGACGTTCGCCGGCTTTCGCTCGGCCAGCTCGAAACATACGAGGCGCTTCGATGACTATTCCACCCGCATGTCTCGGCTGCGGCGCGCCGCTAACCCGGACCTGGGTCGATCTTGGCCGGCAACCGCTGTCGAACAACTTCATCTCGCTTGAGGATGCCGGCCGGGCAGAGGCGGTCTATCCGCTCCATGCGCGCGTTTGCGACGTCTGCCTTCTCGTCCAGGTCGACTCGGTCGTGCCGCCCGACGCGATCTTCAACAAGGATTATGCCTACTTCTCGTCCTTCTCCGACAGCTGGCTGGCGCATTGCCGCGGCTACGTCGCCGATATGGTAGAACGCTTCGAACTGAATGCTGGCAGCCGGGTCATCGAAATCGCCAGCAATGACGGCTACATGCTCCAGTATTTCGTGGAGCGCGGCATCCCGGTGCTGGGTATCGAACCCAGTCTGAACACCGCGCGCGCCGCCGAAGCCCGTGGCGTCCGCACCGAGACGGTCTTCTTCGGCACGGCAACGGCCCGTGACCTCGCGGAGCGCGGCGAGGCTGCTGACCTGATCGCTGCGAAAAACGTCATGGCGCATGTGCCCGACATCAACGATTTTGTTGCGGGGATTCCAATCCTGCTCAAGCCGGAAGGCGTCTTCACAGTCGAATTCCCACACCTGCTGACGACGATCGAAGGTGTGCAGTTCGACACAATCTATCACGAGCATTTCACTTATCTGTCCCTGCTCGCCGTTGAAGTCGTCTTTCGCCGCGCCGGCTTGCGCATTTTCGACGTCGAGCGGCTCGGCACGCACGGAGGCTCGCTTCGCGTCTTCGCCTGTCGGGCGGACGCCGCGCATACGAGAACGGCACGCGTCGAGACCGTCCGTCAGGCTGAGATCGCTGCCGGGCTCGATCGGCCCGAAGGCTATGCCGGATTCGACGCTAAGGCACGCAGGGTTCGCGACGACCTGCTGGACTTCCTCCGTATGGCAAAAGCCGAGGGCAAGACGGTCATCGGCTACGGAGCAGCGGCAAAGGGCAATACCCTCCTCAACTACTGTGGCGTCGATCCCGGCCTGTTGCCACTGATCGTAGACCTTAGTCCGGCCAAGCAGAACAAGCTGGCGCCGGGCAGCCGGGTCCCAGTAGGCACACCGCAAAATCTGATCGAGGCGCGCCCCGAATACGTGCTTATCCTGCCATGGAACCTCCGGCCCGAGATCGAGCGACAGATGGCGGGCATCCGGGACTGGGGGGGGCGTTTTGTCGTCGCTATCCCGGCGCTGCAAATCAACTGATGCGCTTCGCGGCAACCGATATAGAGGGCGCGTTCATCGTCGAGCTCGATATCCGATCCGATGAACGCGGCGGTTTCGCCCGGATCTTTTGTGGTGAAGAATTTGCTGCCGCCGGCATCGATTTTAGGCCGATGCAGGTCAACCTGTCCCGCAACACCGCGGGCCACACGCTTCGTGGGCTCCATACCCAGGATATACGGTACGCCGAAGCAAAGCTCGTGCAGTGTGTCCGAGGGCGGATTTTCGATGTTGCGGTCGATGTCCGGTCAGGATCGCCGACGTACGGTCACGTCGTCACGGTCGATCTCGCGGCAACCGGCAACCGGCTGTTCTTCATTCCCCCGGGCTGCGCGCACGGATTTCTGACGCTGACCGCGGATAGCGACCTAGTCTACTACATGGGCACGCCGTTCGTGCGTGACGTCGGAATCGGTTTGCGCTGGGACGATCCGGCCTTTGCAATCGATTGGCCGGCTAGGCCGGCGGTCATCTCCGCGCGCGATGCGACATATCCCGACTTCGTCGCCAATTCGGGTGCGACATGACGTGTGTCCTGGTAACCGGTGGCAGCGGCTTCGTCGGTCGCGCCGTAGTGCCGCTGCTCATTGCCGCAGGCCATGACGTTCATCTGCTTACGCGTGAGGGCGCGCCCGTTGCAGGGTGCAACGTGCACCGTGCCGACCTGCTCGGCGCAGTGCCCGACATTATCAAGGACATCGCCGCCGACACCATGCTTCACCTCGCCTGGTACGCCAAGCCAGGGGCGTTCTGGCACGCGCCTGAAAATCTTGACTGGGTCGCTGCATCGTTGCGACTGGTGCGTGCTTTTGCGGCGGGCGGCGGCAAGCGGCTGGTCGGCGTCGGCACGTGCGCGGAATATGACTGGGGCTTTCTTGAGCTTGACGAAGTCCGCACGCCGTTGCGTCCGCACACGCTTTATGGAACCGCCAAGGCGTCACTTTACCAGCTGCTGGCAACCGCAGCGACGCCGCTCGATCTGTCGTTTGGCTGGGCCAGGATCTTTTATCCCTATGGTCCGCACGAGCAGGCCGGCCGCCTGCTCAGCAGTCTCGTAGATGGTGCCCGTGCCGGTTCGGCCATCGCCTGCACGTCCGGGTGGCAATCGCGCGATTTCATGCACGTCGACGATGTTGCCAGGGCGCTGGTGGCTTTCTTGTCGGGCGATGTCACTGGAGCCGTCAATATTGCACAAGGCCGGGTGGTCCGGGTCCGTGACTTTATCGAGACGGCGTCGGCCCTCGCTGGCGGCAGCGAACTCGTTCGCCTGGGCGCGCGCGCGACCCAAGCCGGAGAGCCGATCTACATGGGCGCAAGCGTGGCGAGGCTGCGCGACGAGGTCGGCTTTGTTCCGGTTTATGATCTTGCCGCCGGCATCGCCGATGCAGTCGCCCGGCGGCTTCAGTCCGCCGGGCGACCGGTTGCGGTCGACGATGCCGGTCGCTAAAGAGCCGCTGCATCATCGCGGCTTGTAGTCAGCGATAAAGGGCCAAATTCAATGCGTATTACTCTTGATTCTGACGCCCAGACTTGCGTCGTCGAAGCCGATGGCGCTACGATCAGTCACGACCTGTTTTCCAAGGAAGCCTTCGACATAGTCGCCGACCAGTGGGTCCGGCTGGGCTGGGTCCGGAAATACTCCTATGGCTTCTCGTGGCTGGGCCGCCCGATCATCCAGCTTCCAGATGACATGATCCGCATCCAGGAGGCAATTTACGAAGTAAAGCCCGACGTCATCATCGAAACCGGCATCGCGCATGGAGGGTCGCTGATTTTTTATGCCAGCATCATGGAGATGATCGGGCACGGCAAGGTAGTCGGCCTCGACATTGACATCCGCCAGCATAACCGCGAGGCGATCGAGGCGCACACAATGGCAAAGCGCATCACTATGATCGAGGGCAGTTCGACGGCGCCCGACGTCGTTGAGCAGGTTCGCCGGTTGGTCGGTCCGGACGACAAGGTTATGCTGATCCTCGATTCCGATCACTCGCGCGATCATGTTGCCGCCGAACTGGCCGCCTATGCCGACTTCGTCACGCCTGGGTCGTACATTCTGTCCCAGGACGGCGTGATGCAGCTCGTTGCCGGAATGCCGCGTACCGGCAGCGACTGGGCGACGAACAATCCCATCACCGCGGTCAAGGCATTCCTTGCGCGCCGCGCCGACTTCGAACTGGCCAATCCGCCGCGCCGGTTCGACGAGACCGAAAGCACGCCCGAATGTTCGCATCACCCGGTCGGCTGGTTGCGCCGAAAGGCTGGATGATGCGGGCGTGACGTTGGGACCGCGCGGGGCTTTGCGTTATGGAGCATGGCGACGAAGGGCGTGCTGCTGTCGACGCTGATCGACTGCAGTCTGATCATGGGCGGCGTCGAAATGAATCCATCAAGACAGGGTCGCTTCACGGCCGGCAGCCGCGTTGCAATCTGGTCGCTTGAATGGTTCGACTGATTGCCGCGCAACTCGACGGCTCTCGTGATGAATCCGGATTAGCTAGATAAGGTCCAATCACTTGCTGATTCAAGAAGAAAGGATTTCCGGATTGTCGCCAGCCTCGGACCTCGGCCCCGTTCCAAAGATCAGCATTGGTGTACCGGTCTATAACGGGGCAGACACGATCGCTCGGGCACTTGACTCGCTTCTGGCTCAAGAATTCACCGACTTTGAATTGATCATCTCGGATAACGCATCGACCGACGGAACCTTAGAAATAGTGCGCGCTTATTCAGCGACGGACCAGCGTATTCGTCTGATCGAACAGCCGGTCAATCGGGGTGCCTTGGCGAATTTTGCATTCGTCCTTAATGCGGCGGTCGGAGAATATTTTGTCTGGGCAGCATCAGACGATATTAGGTCGAGCGACTATCTTCGTGTCAATTATGATTTTCTGGTTTCTCACCCCGAATATGTCGCATCGACGTCCCCGACCGTGTTCGATGAGCAACTGCTCGCACCACTTGTCGACGGGGGCGGTATACTCGGTGCCGCTGACCTAGGTGCGCGAATAATATCGTTTCTCGCGATCGTCCATGACAACAGCTGTTTTTATGCGCTCATCCGCCGTGAGTTGCTAAAAGCAGCAATGTCGCCGATTGCATGGTATTTGGGCTTCGATTGGACGATAATCCTTCGGGTTGTCTCCGCCGGGCCAATCGCGCTGCTAGATCAGGGCTCAGTTGTCCGAGGCAGTCGAGGGATGAGCTCCAATCCGAGCTACATTATGACCTCATCTCGGGTCCGCAAGATCAACTGGATATTCCCCTTCTTTGACTTTAGCCTGGCGGCGTTGCGCTGCGCGCGGAGGACTTCTTGGCGTGATCGCCTCACGATCGCTTACTTATTGCTACGATGGAATTATCGGGCTTTCCGTGCCCAGCTCTCGCTGGGGTTGTCTAATTGGCGCTCTTTATCCAGAACAGTTTCGATCTGAAATTAATGATCCGCCAACAAGTATTCTTGCAACGCAGATATCACCAAGAGCAGTGCTAGACATAAATAGAATGACTCATCAAAGTGGCTCAATCTGCCCTGTTTCCACATTCAAGACCGGTAACCCCCGAATTTCTTCAATGCGATCGGAACTGCGCAAGTAGGTCATTTTTCCGCCGCCATCGCGTGCTTCTCTGAACCGCGATTCGACATATGCTTGTTCCGCAGTCAAGGCGTCGAACTTGTCGTTCATAAGATCGCTGCGCACAAAGAACGCGTTGAGCCCCTCGCTCGAAACGCCAACCAAAACATAGCCCTTTCTGTTGGCCAGAAACGTAACTGCTTCCAATGAGGAGCCAAAATACAAGTTCGAATGATGCTTTTGGGTTCTCTTGAAATCAGCCTCATAAGGAACGGTGATCTTCCTATCCCTCCCAAATACGGAGTTATACTCAGTCACCAGTATTCTCGGCCGGTATCTCGAGATAGTTTCTAGAACAAAATAGTCGACCCCGTCGATATCGATTGACATCAAGCCAATGTCGGCGTCGAAGCCCGAGAGGTCCAACAGTTCGTTAATGTTTTCCGCTGTGATAAAGCTGGCCTGATAACGAATATCGTATCTAGGAAAATAGTAGGACTCTCTTAAGCGCTTCAAATTAGCCGGTGATCCATCGATGACAAATCCGCTCCAGTTATTGTGCATCATCAAGAAGCGGCAGTTAGACTCGGAAAAGTCTTCTACTCCAAATTCGATAAAAGTTCGGTTCTCGATGCACACGTCCGAAACGAGTTTTTGAATGATCCCGTCCTCGCCCCACTGGGAAAAAACCTTGAATTCGTAGTCCTGCAGATTTCGCGAACTGACCGATCGGTTTATTGAGCTTTGAAGGCGGCCCTGGCCGATCTTCAAATCATCGATTCTCAGGTTGAGGCCAGAAAGAGCTCGGTAAGCGGCGAGAATACGCCTCGCGTACTGTACGATCATGCGCCGTAGTCTCCGGGACTCAACATCCACGCCAAAGTGAGGTCTAACTCCCGCCTCAAGACCGAGACCTGTGCGTCCAATTTGGCGGTGCTCCCAACGAGCGATTTGATCTCATCGGCGCGGACAAAGGCCGGATTGACGCGGACCTCAAGCTCGTGGCCGGTGATCGCTGAACAGGTGTCGACGATCCATTGGAGGGAATAGGCACGGCCGGAGCAGACGTTAACGATCTCGCCCTCGGCTGCGGACAACAGCAACTCGGCGTAAAGGCCGGCGACGTCGCGGACGTCGCTGAAATCGCGGGCGACGTCGAGATTGCCGAGCTCAAGGACCGGCTCACGGCGGGCGAAATGACCGACGATCTTTGGGACGAGGAACTGCGCACCCTGACCGCGGCCGGTATAGTTGAATGGACGCGTTACGATAATTGGCAGCCGGTCAAACCATTGACGTACCAAATGCTCCATTGCCAACTTGCTGCAGGCATAATGATTGACAGGAGCCGGCGTACTCGTCTCGTCGATCGGCGAGACGAGTGCATTTCCATAGATGTTGGCGCTGCTGGCGATGACGACCTTGCGGACCGGGATCGGCGCGCGCACTAGAGCTTCGAGCAGATTGACCGTGCCGATAGTGTTGACGCGGTAAAAGTCAGCCGGGTCGCTGTGCCCGACAAAGCTAATTGCCGCCAAGTGGATCACAGCGTCCGGTTTGGAAGCTGCGAGAGCTTTGGCGAGCGATTCCGGCTCCTTCAAATCGAAACCCGGACTGGCGACTTCGGGATCGATGATCTCATGGCCGCCGGCACGCAACGCATCCGCCACATACCGTCCGGTAAATCCCGACAGGCCGGTGATGAGCACCCGCGACGCCACGTCAGAATGAGACCCCGGCAGTCACGCGGCGCAGGTCAGCATCAACCATCAGCTGGCACAATGTCTCCAGGCTGGTCGTCGCCTCCCAGCCAAGTTCGGCCTTCGCCCGCGCCGGGTTGCCGATCAGCAACTCGACCTCGGCCGGGCGGTAGAACGCCGGATCGACGCACACCACAGTCCGGCCGGTTGCCTTATCTACGGCTATTTCCGTGTCCCCGCTGCCCCGAAATTCGAGATCCACGCCAACGGCGCGGAACGCCAGGCGGACAAAGTCGCGGACGGTTTCGGTGCGATTGGTAGCCAGGACATAGGCGTCCGCCGTGTTGGCGCGCAAAATTCGTATCATGCCGTCGACATAATCCTCAGCGAAGCCCCAGTCGCGCTTGGCATCCATATTACCGAGGGCCAGCGTATCGAGCTTGCCGAGCTTGATCCGTGCCACCGCATCTGTGATCTTTCGGGTTACGAATTCCAGTCCGCGCAGCGGTGATTCATGATTGAAAAGGATGCCGCACGAACCGTGGATGCCATAAGACTCCCGGTAGTTGATGGTCATCCAATGAGCATATAACTTGGCAACGCCATAGGGACTGCGCGGGTAGAAGGGCGTGGTTTCGTCCTGTGGAATTGCCTGTACCTTGCCGAACATCTCCGACGTCGACGCTTGGTAAAACCGGACCTTGGAATTGATCAGGCGGATCGCTTCGAGAAGGTTTAAAGCGCCCAGCCCGGTGATCATCGCGGTTGCAGTTGGTTGCTGAAACGACACTCCGACGAAGCTCTGCGCTGCCAGATTATAGATCTCGTCCGGCTCAATGGCGGATACCAGTGACATGGTGGCACCTGGATCGACGAGGTCATGCTCGACCAGGCGCAGATTGCAATGATCGCGGATTCCAAGCTCGGTGATACGCCAAAAATTTGCCGAACTGGTCCGGCGAAAGGTGCCGACCACCTTGGTGCCTTCAGCAAGTAGCTGTCGAGCCAAATACGCGCCGTCCTGACCCGTAATACCGGTAATGATTGCGGTACGCATTTACCAAGATAACTCCAAATGGGTTCGCAGAGGAAGCAAAACGATGCACGCAAGCCAGAGATTGGCCTGTAAGGTAGCGCGCGGCCTAGCTACCAGCCGGGCACTTGTCACGGACTTTGAGACCGTTGGAGGTCCGCTACACGTGGTAGGTCGTAGCAGAATGGCTTCATCGAGAGCCTCAGTGCCCTTGCGCGACGAACCGCGCAACGAGACGCTGCTCGGGTCTCTGCCTCATGCGCGGCCGATGCCAGAAGCCTGGCGGAACATTTCGCCTGGCAGCTTGCCCGTATCTCGCAGTCGCGCAGCCGACGCCGGTGCGTCTTGGCGCTAATCTGGGCCGCCGCCAGCAGAGCGGCGACGTCTTGCAAGGTCACGATCGCGGCTTCGAGCGTCGGCCACAAAACCGCCCATTGCTCAGAGCTCGGCCGAATTTCGCTAATGTCACTGATCCGCCATGCGATGGCGTTCAGGATGGCGTTTGCCTGACGCTGGAGCTTGCGAAGTTGGCGACGTCGTCGGTCGTCATGTGCGCGCTGGCCCCGCGCCTGCGGGAGCAAGGCGGAACATGGAGCGGTTTCATGGTTGCCGGGGTCCGCGCGCAGCGCCTTGGCCCGATCCAGCAGCCGCTCGTGCTGCCTGATACTCCCAGCCTCGGCTTAAACGTCGCCGACGCGCAAACGCGCCTTGCAGCCGTAGCGAGCTTGCAGCCGGGCGCCGAGCAGGGCCGCCAATACCGGCAGGCAATCCTTGGCCGCCGCCGCAATCTAGAGCGCGTCGACCATAAACCCGGGGAATCCGAACGATTCTGACGGCACCGGTGTTTTCCGAGGCACAAAGGCCAAGCCGGGTTTGACAGTGTTCAGCTGCCAACCACCTGCCTTCACCGCATCCACGTACGCTTTGACCGCGCTCTTGATCAGTGGTCATCAGGATCTCTATCCTCAAACATCGTCATCTTACCTCATAACGTGTCTGCATGATTAGCAATGTGACAGGTCCAACCCGCAGGCTGTGTTCCTTTTGATCGCGTTCTGTTAGGGTTGCGTGTGGAAGTAATGGGTGACGTAACGTTTTGCAGAAGAGGTAACCCACGTCCCAGTGCTTGCGAATCAACAGTAGCGTCTCTAACTTCCCCTTAGAAAAATGACTGAAGAGACCTTTTCTATGGATAAAAATATACCACAGCAGAATCTTACCGAGCTGACCGTCGAGCTACTGTCGGCTTTTGTCGCGAACAATGCTGTCCGCAGCGATGACCTGCCCGCATTGATCGCCTCGACCCACGCCGCGCTGTCGGGACTGACGGCAACGACTGCCGAGCCGGCCGCCAGCCCGGACCAGCATCAGCCCGCGGTGACGGCGCGCAAGTCGCTCGCCAATCGCGACTTCATCATCTCGCTGATCGACGGCAAGCCCTACAAGAGCTTGAAGCGTCACCTGACCGGTCACGGCCTGACCCCGGAAGAGTATCGCGCCCGCTACGGCCTCGCCGCTACCTATCCGATGGTTGCGCCGGGCTATTCGGACGCGCGTCGTGAGGTCGCCAAGCGCCTCGGCCTCGGCCGCAAGCCGCGCGCCGCTCCCGTCGAGGAAGCCGCACCTGCACCGACTCCTCGCAAGCCGCGCGCCACCACCTAAAAGTTGATGCAAACTTGCGATGCCACCGCGCTATACGCGGACATCGCTCGTGTCATGCAACTGTTACAATAACGCAGAGCGCCCTTTACATAAAATCCTATTTGTAGTTCAATCGTGTATATGCTTTCATCATTTGGAAAGAATTTAAAATTTCTTCTCGTGGAATCACTTAGGCGCTTGACTGCGGCGGTCGTTATAGCGCCAGCTTTGGATCGTTCCGTCACAAAATACCCTTGTTATGGATATCGAGGCACGCCACATTTCTCGTGTTGATTGTGGGCTGTTTGGGAATAATATGTCGTTGACGAGGCAAGACGATCTGAGTCGCATCGACCAAAGAGTCGAAATTCGGTCAGCGGGATCGGCTAGCACAGGCCTTACCGAACAAAAGCGACCGGAATGTGTAAATTTGTTGTAAATACTGAGTGAACTTATAACTTACTAAAAAGGGGAGCGGATCAAATGGTTAAGCAGCTTTCGACGCGGCAACGGTTGTTGCTTGGCGCGACCTTTGCGGGAATCGGTGCATTCGCCTCTCCTAACGCGGCGCTCGCGGATTGCCTCCCTGATGCATCCGGAACAACCGTTACATGTTCAACAGCTGACCCCGACGGTTACAATGGATCGGCGGTCAATGGCCTGACGGTCAGCATCATTCCCAACACGATCGTTGGCGGTACGTTGTCTGCCGGCACCGGGAGTGCGATCAATAACGAGGGCACGATTACTGTTGCTGGGGTCGCTGTTTCGACCGGCGGTGGTAGTACCATTACGAACGCCACGACCGCGACGGGGATCATCACCGGCGACATCGTCTTCGGCCCGGCGACGGATACGCAGGTCAACACGCTGAATAACTATAACGCCACACCAGGGGGCATCACCGGCAACATCACGTCGGGCGGGGCGCTCAACGTCACCAACACCGGCAGTATCGTCGGCAACCTGTCCTCGACGGGTAACACGACGATTACGAACAGCGGCGATTTCACCGGCGACATCGTGCTCGGTGCAGGTAACGACGTTGTCACCAACACCGGCACGTTGACCGGCAATGTCGACCTCGGCGGCGGCGCGACCAATGTTTTCAATGCGGACGGCAGTGCGCAATTTCCCACGGGCACGCTGACTGCGGACGCAGGCAGCCTCAACACGCTCAACTTGGGTGCTGCTGGCGGTACCCTCGGTGCGGTTACCAACTTCAGCGTACTCAACGTCAATGCAGCGGTCGGCAACACGTGGTTGGTCAATGCACCGATCGTGTTCGCCAATGGCATCAACCTTAATAGCGGCTTCTTCCAGACGACGGACGCTTCGAACCTCGGGACGAACACCATCGTCAACAACGCCGGACCTGTTGGAGACGGCGGTCTTTATTTCGACAACACCACGACCGGTACCTACGCCGGCAACATGTCGGGCACTGGCGTGACCTATGTGGGTTTCGGCGGAGCGGGCACGACAACCTTTTCAGGCGTTAATACGACGACGGGTGGCACTTATATCGACGGCGGCACCCTTATCGTGACCGGTGGGTCGGCTCTGTCGGACACCGGCGAGGTCCAGCTTTCGAATGGCGGCACGCTCGACGTCGCGACCACCGAGACGATCGGCGCGCTCAATGACGGCGTGTTCTACGGCGGCAAGGGAAATGTCACGCTGTCGGGTGGCAATCTCGTCATTAACAGCGGTGCTTTTGGCGGCGTCATCTCGGGCGCAAACGGCATCGAAAAGATCGGCACGGACATCCTGACCCTCTCCGGTGCGAACACCTTCACCGGGTCCGCGACCGTGACCGACGGCACGCTCGTGCTGGCGGGTGGCGCGGCGATCGACGACACGGCGGCGGTGATCGTCAACGCGACTGACACGACGGCGGGCACGCTTCAGGTCGACGATGCCGAGACGATCGGGAGCCTATCAGGCAACGGCGGCACGGTCGTGCTCAATGCCGGCCTCACCACCGGTGATGCGACCGACACCGCATATGCCGGCGTGATTTCCGGTGTCGGAGGCCTGACCAAGGCAGGTACCGGCATTTTCACCCTCACCGGCGCGAACAGCTACAGCGGTGGCACGACGGTCGACGCGGGCACGCTCGAGGGCAACACGACCTCGATCCAGGGCGATGTGCTGGTCAACGCGGCAGGGACGCTGCTGTTCACGCAGCCCGTCGACGGCACCTATGCCGGCATGCTCACGGGAACCGGAGCGGTGACCAAGGCAGACGTCGGCATCCTGACGCTGACCGGCACCAACACCGGCTTTACCGGCACGACAAACCTGAACGGCGGCGCTGTTGCAATCGCCTCCGAGGCCAACATCGGCACCGGTCCGATCGCCTTCGATGGCGGCACGCTGCAGACCACGGGTGCGACGACGCTGGCCAACGCGGTCACCCTCAACGCCGGCGGAGGCACCTTCCAGACCGACGCCGACACGACAGCGAGCGGTATCATCACTGGCGCGGGCGCGCTGACCAAGACCGGCGCGTCGATGCTCACCTTGACCGGCTTGAACGATTACACCGGCGGTACGACCGTTTCGGCGGGCATTCTCAAGGGCGACGCCGGCGTCGGACTGCAAGGCGATATCGTCAACAATGCCGAAGTCGACTTTACCGGTGCTTTCGCCACCTACGCGGGCAACATGTCCGGCACTGGCGGTGTAAAAGTCGTCGACAACGCGGTGGTTGGCTTCAGTGGAGCGAACACCTACGCCGGACCGACCACGATCGATGTTGGCAGCTCACTCTTCAGCTTCTCCGATACCGCGCTCAGCGGGGCCTCGGCGTTCACGGTCGACGGTGTCCTCAATATCCAGACCGCCACCAACACTATCGGCAGCCTCAGCGGCACCGGTGAAGTGAGCGGAAATACCGGCTCGGTCCTGAATATCGGTGCGGACAACACGTCGACGACGTTCGCCGGTGATTTCGATCCGATCGACGTCAACAAGATCGGTACCGGAACGCTGACGCTGACCAGCACAAGTGGTCTCAGCACCGTCGGTGCGCTCGGTGTCAATGGCGGTATGCTCGAGCTCGACGGCATTCTTGCCGCGACGACCGGCACGTCGGTCGCGAGTGGCGCGACGCTGAGTGTCGGCACGGCGGGCAGCCTGACCAGCGACGTCGTCGGCGCCAGCGGATCGATCACCCAGGTGAATGGCACGATAACCGGCAACATTGCCAACGCTGGCACGCTGTCGGGCACCGGTACGGTCGTCGGCACCTTGACCAACAGCGGCACGGTCGCTCCGGGCAATGGCGCCGCGGGCATCCTCAATATCAATGGCGCATTCGCCCAGACGGCGGCCGGGACGCTGGCGATCAGCCTCAGCCCGACCGCGACGTCGGGCACCGGCTATTCGCAGATCTTGGTGACCGGAGGACCCGGCACGGCGACCCTCGACGGCATCTTGTCGGTGAATCGCTCGGGCGGCCTCTACGTCGCAGGCAGCACCTACGATATCATCAATGCCTCGGGCGGTATCACCGGGGGATTCGCGTCGGTCACCGGCAATGTCGTGTCGCCGTTCATCACACTGACGCCGGTGGGGATTGTGACGCTGGCCGGTACTGACCAGGTCTACCGGCTACAGGTATCGCGGACCAACTATGCGGTCGGCATAGGTGCCTCGGCGACGCCTAACCAGATCGCGGTCGCGAACGGCTTCCAGGGTCTCGTCGCCGGCGCGACCGGTGGTGCGGCGACCGCGGTCATCGCCGTCGACAACATGACCGGCTCGCAGGCCCAGTCGTTCTTCGACCAGGTCAGCCCTGAGCCGTACGGCGCTTATGCCACCGCATTGCTCAACCAGAGCGAGCTGTTCACCCGCCAGGTTGCACTGCAGATGCATGCCACGCCGAACACCGGGGACGGCGCCAGTGTCTGGGGCCGTGGCTACGGCCAGTGGGGCAAAGGCCGCGACCGTAACTTCGAATACGGCACCGACCAGGACACCTATGGCGGCGCGCTCGGCATAGATTACCGGACTGGTCCGGCAGTGTTCGGGGTTGCTGGCGGCTGGTCGCACGACAAGCTCGACTATGCTCTCGGCAACAGCCGCGGCAAGGCGAACAGCTGGCAGGCCGGTGCCTATCTCGACTATGCGATGGGCTCGATCGATTTCGACCTGCAGGGCATGTATTCGCACGGCAAGTTCAACGCGTCGAAGTCTATCAACGTCGCGACTATCGCGAGTGACACCGACGCTCGCTTCAACGGGCATCTGTGGAAGGTGATGGGAACCGTCGGTTACAACGCCGATATGGGCAGCATCACGTTGCGGCCGTTCGTCGGGTTCGACTTCAGCCGTGGCAGGGTGAACAGCTTCACCGAGACCGGGGCCGGTGCGCTCAATCTGACCGTCGCATCGATCAACGCGAGACGAAGCGACGCGATGGCTGGCGTGGACCTTGGCTCGAAGACCAGCCTTGGTTTCTCGCCTTACGCACGCCTCGCTTACCGCTATGACGTGAAGAACCACTACCGCAACGTCTCGGCCTACTTCAACGGCGATCCGACAACGGAGTTCACCGTCGCCGGTGTGCGTCCCGGCCGGTCGGAAGGCGATGTCGATGCCGGGGTGAGTTATGGGATCAGTCCGGGTTCGTCGGTGTTCGTCGGTTACGAGGGCACGTTCCGCAAGGATACCCGCAGCAGCGGCGTCTCGGCCGGGTTCCGGCTCGCGCTCGGCGGCCATGCCGCCGCGGCGGCTCCGATGGCGGCGCCACCGCCGCCGCCTGCGCCCGTGGCGCCGGCACCGTTGCCGCCCTGCCCGCCTGCCGCGGTGACCCCTGGACCGTTTCTGGTCTTCTTCGATTGGGACAAGTCGGTGATCACGCCTGAAGCAGCTGCAGTCCTCGATCGTGCCGCGGAGCAATATACCGCGACCGGCCAGACCACCGTCCAGCTTGCGGGCCACGCCGACAAGTCGGGTTCGCCAGATTACAATGTCGGTCTCTCGCAGCGTCGTGCCGACGCGGTGAAGACCTATATGGCGACCAAGGGCGTGCCCGACGGTTCGATGACGACCGAAGCCTTTGGCGAGAGCCGTCCGCTCGTCGATACCGCCGATGGTGTTCGCGAGCCACAGAACCGCCGTGTGCAAATCACCTTCGGGGGGGCGTCGGCACCCGCAAACAGCCCCTGCACACCGCAGTAAGTCTCTCCTACAAAACCGGATTGGGGCCGCTTCTTCGGAGGCGGCCCTTTCTTAGGGGGCTTGGGCTGTTTGAACATGCGGCGGCAGCGCTGGGCGACGATGTGAGCGATGCCGTACCTCGGGCGGCGGTATCCCGGACGGCGGGAGCAAACTGATCTGCGTTAGTGGAATTGGCAGCCGCACCGAACTTGGCAGCGGCGTGGGGGCGCGGATTGCCAAGTCTGGTACTGCGCGCTTAGGCGGCGATCACCGCACCTCCTCCGGGGTCAGCGACAGCACCCGCGTCTCGGTGATTATGGCCAGGTCGAGCCACCCTAGGATCTCACTATTCGTTGCCGGGTCACGTGGAGAGTACCGCCGACGTTCGGCAGCTTGCTCGGCGACGGGCTCCCAGCGCTCAGCTGGAATCCGCCGGCGTAGGGCGGCGATCATTTCAGCGGATGCCGGTCGGCCGTACTCACGGCGACTTCGCCAGATCAGGGTCAGAATAGCCAGCGCGAGAGCGGCCGATCCCGCGATCCACGTCGGGACGCACGCCAGAGCGGAATGATTCTCGGTAGCCAGGGCGATGCTCACCTCATAGCTCTCGAAACGCAGAGGCAGATCACCGTCAATCCGGCCATGTAAACGCCGAGGTGCCAGTGGATGAAAATATCCAGCCTATCCGTGGTTAGCTGGGTCCCGGGTCAAGCCCGGGATGACATCGATCACCTGGGCCCATCAGCAACGCAATCTAGCCGGATTTCGTGGCCGTCGCTGCCGACCAGCGCGCATCGACCGCCGCCTTGAGCCCGGCTGCGGGTAGGCGGCGGACCAGCGTGATGCCCTCGAGCTCGACGGCGCGGCCGCGCAGCAGGCGTTCCCGGAGCGCATAGCCGACATCGTAGATCGCGGCGTCGCGGCGGGTCGTGCCGCCATCGACGAACTCGGTGACGATACCGACCGGCAGGCGCGGCGGATGGGCGTCACGCGCACTCGGCACGGCTTTGCGGACGCCGTCCTCGATCCAGCCCGCCTCGATCCGGGCGTTGCCGGTGGTGTCGACGGTGTCGGCGCGAACAGTCGTGGGGAAGAACAGGGTCTGGGTCTGGACGACGGCATCGCCGTGCGCGGGCTTGAGGCTCAGCGTCGTGCGGGCAGCGTCGGCGCTGCCGGTCAGCAGCAGCGGTGCCGCGGGAACCGGCTTGGCGGACTCGCTGCGCTCGCGCTCGCGGTGCGAATCCCAATAGCCGGCGGCGGAGATCACCAGGGCGAGCACGCCGATCAGCTCGGCAAAGCTGATCCAGCGCAGGCGGCGGCGCTTGGCGGCGGGAGTCTCGGGGATGTCGGCCATATCCCGCGCCATACAGTCGGAGGCGTCCGGGTGGAAGGCGTCACCGGCGCGACACGCGGAACCCTTGTCCGGGGCTTCGGTTGACCAGAGCCGCACCGGAGATCTTGATGCCCGTTCCCGTCCGCTACACGCCCTCCGTCGAGCAGCCCGAACCGGACGAGGCCGAGACCTTCGCCGCGATCATCGACACGATGAAGACGATCAGCGCGACGACCTTCAAGGACGAGGGCCGCGCCATCCGCGCCGTCCATGCCAAGGCTCACGCCCTGCTCGACGGTACGCTGACCGTGCTCGGCCTGCCGCCCGAACTTGCGCAGGGGCTGTTCGCGACGCCCGCCACTTATGCCGCCAAGGTCCGCGTCTCGACGTCGCCCGGCGACCTGCTCGACGACCACATCTCGACGCCGCGCGGTCTTGCGATCAAGGTTCTGGGCGTCACCGGCGAGCAGCTGTCGGGCAATGCCGGTGACGCGACACAAGACTTCCTGCTCGTCGACGGGCCGGCGTTTCTCGCGCCGACGCCCAAGGCCTTCCTCGGCAGTCTGAAGTTGCTGGCGGCGACAACGGACCGGGCGGAGGGCTTGAAGCGCGCCTTCTCGGCGACGGCGCGGGGCATCGAGACGGTGCTCGAGGCGATCGGGCAGAAGAGTTCAACGCTGACCGGGCTCGGCGGGCACAAGCTGACCAACCCGCTTGGGGAGACCTATTACTCGCAGGTGCCGATCCGCTACGGCGACTATATTGCCAAGGTCTCGGCGGTGCCGGTGTCGGCGGACATCACCGCGCTGACCGATGCCCGGGTCGACCTGTCGGGCAAGCCGGACGGTCTCCGCGAGGCCCTGACCGGCCATTTCGCCCATGACGGCGGTGAATGGGAGATCCGGGTCCAGCTGTGCACCGACCTCGAGACGATGCCGATCGAGGACGCCTCGAAGGTCTGGCCCGAGGACGAGGCCCCGTATGTCGCCGTCGCCCGCCTCACCTTGCCGCCGCAATCATCCTGGGACGCTGAAAAAGCCGGTGAAGACGACGGGGTAGCGTTTGCGCCGTGGCACGGCCTGGTCGCCCATCAGCCGCTCGGCGGCGTCATGCGTGCCCGCCGGTCGGTTTACGGCGCGCTGCAGACCGAGCGTTCGACCCGGAGTGGCTGCCCGTTCAGCGAGGCGGCCTGAGCCGCCCCGCCGAACCCGGCGCGCCTTAGCCGAACGGCCAGATATGGAAGACCGCCAGCAGAATGATGATCGGCAACGGCACGCCGACCGCCCACAACACGCAACCCTTGCCCATTCGTCACCCTTCCAAAGTTAGAGGGGCCTGTAACGTAACCGCAATGAGAGTGTTCCGCGGCCGGACGCGATACTAGGGCAGGAACAGCCTCCGCAGGTCGGTCTTGACGATCTTGCCGTTGGCGTTGCGGGGCAGCGGGCCGTCCCAGAAGCGCACCTCGACGGGCACCTTGAACGCCGCCAGCCGGGCCGCCACGAAGGCGCGAAGCTCGTCGGCGTCGACGTGGGCGCCGGGCTTCAGGGTGACAATCGCGGCGGGCTCCTCGCCGAGGCTGTGGTGGGGGCGGGCGACGATCGCCGCGTCCATCACGGCGGGGTGCTCGTAGAGGGCGTTCTCGACCTCGACGCAGTAGATGTTCTCGCCGCCGCGGATCAGCATGTCCTTGGCGCGGTCGATGATGAAGCAGAAACCCTCGTCGTCGAGGCGCGCCAGATCGCCGGTGTGGACCCAGCCGTCGGTGAAGGTCTCCGCGGTTGCCTCGGGCTTGTTCCAATAGCCCTTCACGACGTTGGGCCCGCGTCCCCACAACTCGCCGATCACGCCGGTCGGCAGTGGTTTCCCCTGCGGATCGACGACCTTCAGGTCGCACACCGCGACCGGCGGCCCGCAACTGTCGGGGCGGTGCTCGTAATCCTCGCCCATGTGGTGGGTGAAGGTGGCGGAGGTCTCGGTCATGCCCCAGCCGTTGCCGGGCTGCGACTTCGGGAAGCTCGCCTTGATCTGGCGGACGAGTTCGGGGGCCGACGGTGCACCACCGTAAGCGACGCTCTCCAGGCTCGACAGGTCATAGTTGGCGCGGGCCGGGTGCTCGATGATCTGCCAGGCGATGGTCGGGACGCCGCCGCAGCTGCTGATGCGCTCGCGCTCGATCAGCTGCATGGCGCGCTCCGGGTCCCACTTGCGCATCATCACCAGCTTGACCCCAGCGAACAGGGCCGGCGACAGGACGGCGTGGCAGCCGGTGGCGTGGAAGAACGGCACGCTGAGGAGGGTCGACTTCTGCGGCGCGGCCGGGTCGGGCGCGGGCGGGGTTTCGCCGCGGCGGACGTAGGTCCGGGCCTGGCTGAAGGCGCTTGCCATGATGTTCGAGACGATGTTGCGGTGGGTGCCGAGCGCACCCTTGGGCTTGCCGGTGGTGCCGCTGGTATAGAAGATCGTCGCGTCGTCCTCAGGCAAAATTTCGACTGCCGGGAGGTCGCCGGGCGGCAGCGCGGCCCAGGTTTCCGGGGTGCCGATGACGGCTTCGAGGCGTGAGATCAGCGGGTTGGCGCTGGTCTCGCTGTATTCGTCGGCGTCACGGGTGACGTAGATGCGCTCCAGCGCGGGGCAGTTGGGCAAATGCTCGGTCAGGCGGGCGAGGCGCTCGCCGTCGACGACGAGCAGCTTGGCGCCCGAGTCCGCCAGCCCGTATTCGAGCTCGGCACCGGTCCACCAGGCGTTGAGCGGCGTGACGATCGCCCCGCACACCTGCGCCGCGAAGAACGCCACCGGCCATTCTGGGATGTTGCGCATCACCACCGCGACGCGGTCGCCCTTGACCAGCCCGTCCGCCTGGAACCGCGCGGCAAGGGCCAGCGCGGCACGGGCAAAGGTCTCGAAACTGACGCGCTCGTCCTCGTGGACCAGAAAGATCCGGTCGCCATGCAGCCGCCCGCCGAGGAAGACGTCACGCAGCGTCGGCGGGGCGTTCTTCCACGTCCGGGTCGGGATGCCGCGGATGTCGAGCGTGACCATCTCGAACGGCTGGCCCGGCGCGGTCAGCAGCGCGTGCGCGTCGGCGATCGACACGGCGGGCCAGGCGGCGGCAGGCTTCAGGGCGGTGGCCATCGTTCGCATCTCCCAAGGCTGATGTTTTCTTTCGATAATAGGAGGAGCGCAGCGGTCTTGCCTAGTGGACCCGCTCGCGCCGCAGCGTCCGGTTGAGGCAGGTGTAGGCGAACAGTCCTACCAGCGCGGCCGCCGCCAGCCAGTACGGCAGCGCATGGTCGAACTGGTACAGCCCGATGCCGACCGCGGGGGCCAGCACGAAGCAGGCACCGTTGACCTGGGTGACTGCGCCCGCGACCGCGCCCTGCTCGCTGTCGGCGACCGCGAGGCTCGCGCCGGCGGTAAAGCCCGGCCGCGCGAAGCCGTAGCCGAGGCTGGTCAGCGCGTACGACAGCACCAGCGTGTGGAAGCTGTGCCCGAGCGCGATGCCGAGCGTGCCGAGGCCGGCGAACAAGGTCCCCCAGCGCAGCAGTTGCGGCGGCATCAGGCGGAGTTTTGGGATCAAGCCCCATTGCGCCAGCAGGGTCGCACCCGCGCCCGCCATGAAGACGATGCTGATCGAGGCCTGCGCCGCGAGCGCGCTGCCGCCCATGCGGTCGATGACCAGGAAGCCGAGCGTCTGGCCGGTCGCGGCCTGGATGCTGCCGCTGGCGAAGCCGAAGATCATCAGCGGCGCGATGCGGGGGTCGCTGAGCTCGAGCCGCGTGCGGCGGCCGGCATCGGCGGCGATCGTGCTGGCCCCGGTCGAGACGCCGCCGACACTGGGCTCCGACGACGGCGCGCCGTGGTGGCGGAGGTCGGCGCGGCTGAACCGCGTCGGGTCGTCGTTGGGCAGGCCCCTGGCGACCGCGACGATGACCACGACTGCAATCGCCGCAAAGGCGAACAGCGGCCCCGCCAGCCCGAGCGTGCCGAGGATGAACAGCGGCGCCAGCGCCGGGCCGATGATGGTGCCGAGGCCGAAGGCGGAACTCAGGCTCGACAGCGCGTTGGTGCGCTCGCCCTCGGTAGTCCGCGCTGCGACATAGGCCTGGGTCGCGGGGTTGGTGGCCGACCCGAAGATGCCGAACAGACTGCGCAGCACGGCGAACACCGCGAAGGTCGCGACCGGTGCGAGCCAGCCGTGCAGGCCCGCGAGGATGGCGAAGCCGCAGCCGAGCATCGACACGCCAAAGCCGACGACGCCGACGATGGTCAGCAGTTTGCGCCCGCGGATGTCGGACTGGCGCGCCCAGTACGGTGCGCTGAACGTCCACAGCAGCGCCGAGAACGAGAAGATCACCGCGACCAGCATGTCGGGCAGGTGGATGACGCGCGCGATCGCGGGCAGCACCGACTGCAGCGCGGTGTTGCCGGCAGCGACGGTCAGCAGCGCCGTGAACAGCAGGGCGAAGTGGCGACGGGGCAACGCCGGCCCGGTCGACGCCGGCCCGGTCGACGCCGGTTGGGTCCCCGCCGGTGCAGTCACGATCGGTTGGGTCATGATCGGCTCGGTCATCGTCGCCGGGATGGCCGTCCGCAGGAACTTTGCCAACCCCCGAGGATTCACAGTGGCGCGGATAGGGGCTATATGTCGTGGCCACGGCCTCGCCCGGGAACAGTGCCATCAAGCAAGTCGCCGCGTTGCCTTATCGAGACGGTCCGGGCGGTTCGCCCGAAGTGCTGCTCATAACGTCACGCGGCACGCGGCGCTGGGTCCTCCCCAAGGGCAATCCGATCCGCGGCCTGTCGGCGCACCTCGCCGCCGCGCACGAGGCGTTCGAGGAGGCTGGCATCTCCGGTATCGCGGGGGCCGAGCCGCTTGGCAGCTACGGCTATGACAAGGTCCGCCGAAACGGCACGACGCGCGCCGCACGGGTGGAGGTCTTTCCCCTCGCCGTCCACGGCCGCGCCGACGACTGGCCCGAGCAGCACGAGCGCGATTCCCGGTGGTTCAGCCTCCGCGACGCCGCCGCCGCGGTCGAGGAGCCCGAACTCAAGGCGATCATCGCCGCCTTCCGTCAGCCACCAGCGCGGGCGCTGAACGGATTCCGCCGACTGGCCCGGCGGCTGCTGGGGCGGACGGTGGAGTAGGGGGCGGCACGGTCGGCGTGCATCCAGAATCGACCGTCGGCCAGCCCATGCGGTGGCCACCCGGTACCGTTCAGGCAGCCGGGGGTGCGAATACGCGCAGGCGGTGACCATCGGGATCGAGTGCGACGAAAGTGGTGCCGAAGCTCATGAGGGTCGGGGTCTGGATGATGGGCAGGCCGCGCCGGCTCCAGTCGGCATGCGTCGCCTCCACTGCGGCGGCATCGGCCACGGCAAACGCAATCTCGCTGGCACCGGTCTGGCCCGTGCTCTCCGGCTCCACCGTCGCCCGAGACCACAGGCCCAGCATGACGCCATCGCGCAAAGGCAGGATCGCGATATCCGGTTTCTGCGCGACGATCGGGATGCCGAGCAGTTCGTGGTAGAGGGCAGCGCTGGTGGCATGGTCTCGGACGTGCAGCAGCAGGAAGTTGAAGGCCGGCATAAAAAACCCTTCTGGATCGGCGGCACGCAGGATCGGTGCCGACGACAGGGAAATACGACACCATCCTGTCAGTTTCTGTCAGCAGTCATTGCTCGGGGACGCCCTGGACCGCGTGCCACTCCTTGAGCAGCCTGGCGCGGCGGCGGGGATACCGCTCGGCCGTGCACTCGAGCGTGGCAATGCGGTCGATCCTGAAATGGCGGTAGCCGGCCCGCAACTCGCACCACGCGACGAGGACACGCACCCGGTCGTAGAAAGCCAGCGCGATCGGCCAGATGGTCCGCTCGGTGGCGTTGACCTGCTCATCGGCGTAGGCGACCCGCATCTTGCGCTCGGACCGGATCGCTTGGCGGATCGCAGCAAGCTCGCCGTCTCTCACCGGGATCGGCTCACCAGGACCGATCAACAAGCCCGAGGCGTCGATCCCCGCCTTGAGATCGTCGGGTAGCACGGCGCCGATCTTGGCGAGCACGTTGCGCGCGGCTTTGCCGAGCGGGCCGTCCGCCCGCTCGGAAACCCATCGTGAGCCGAGCACCAGCGCCTCGATTTCCTCTTCGGAGAACATCAGCGGCGGCAGCATGAAGCCGGGTCGGAGCACATAGCCCAAGCCTGCTTCACCCTCGATATGCGCGCCCTGGGCCTTCAAAGTCTCGATGTCGCGATAAACGGTCCGCAACGAAACGCCGAGTTCTTCCGCTAGAATGGCACCCGCAACCGGTCGCCGGTGCCGCCGCAGTGCCTGGATCAGGTCGAGCAGGCGTTGTGCGCGAGACATGAACACCGCTCCCCGAGGGCATACTGCCATGATCTGGCAGCCGGGCAATCCTTCCGAAAGTCGGTCCCGATCGTGAAAGCAGGCGATTGCTGCGGTGTCCGCAATCGGCGACGACCGTACTACGTCCCGTCCGGCATGAGACCGGCACCCGTCACGCCGCGCGCAGCACCTCGAGGAACGCGTCGCCATAGGCCTCGAGCTTGCGCGCGCCGACGCCGCTGATCTGACCGAGTGCTTCCGCGTCGCGGGGCCTCGCGGACGCCATCGCCTTCAGGGTGGCGTCGTGGAAGATCACGTAGGGCGGCATGCCCGAGGCGGCGGCGAGCTCGCGGCGGACGCGGCGGAGTTCGTCGAACAGGACCGCGTCGCGGTCGCTGAGGTCGGCGGGCGCAACGCCGGGCGCGCGGCGGGTACGTGAGCCTCGCGCGGGGGTGGCCTCGACGCGGAGCTCGACCGGGCGCTCGCCCTTGAGGATCGACTTCGCGCCGGGGCCGAGGCGCAGGCCGCCGTGCTCGGGGTCGCGGGACAGCGCGTCGGTGGCCTCGAGCTGGCGGGCGAGGGCCTTCCAGTCGTCGGCGGGGAGGTCCTTGCCGATGCCGAACACCGACAGCGCCTCGTGGCCGAACTTGCGGACGCGCTCGCCGGTCGAGCCGTGGAGGACGTCGACGAGGTGCGCAACGCCGAACCGCTGACCGGTGCGGACCACCGCCGACAGCAATTTGCGCGCCGCCTCGGTCGCGTCCTTGAGCGCCGGCGGCGACAGGCAGGTGTCGCAGTTTCCGCACGGCAGCGGCGCGGGCTCGCCGAAATAGGTCAGCAGCGGGATGCGGCGGCACTGGGTGGTCTCGCAGAACGCGATCAGCGAGTTGAGGCGGGCGGTGTCGGCGGCGACCTTCTCCGGCGCGCCCTCGCCGATCCAGCCGCGGGCGCGGGCGATGTCGTCGGCGCCGTACAGCAGGTGCGCGACCGCGGGGTCGCCGTCGCGGCCGGCGCGCCCGGTCTCCTGGTAATAGGCCTCGATCGACTTGGGCAGGCCGAGGTGGGCGACGAAGCGCACGTCGGGCTTGTCGATGCCCATGCCGAAGGCGATCGTCGCGACCATCACCATGTCGTCGGCGTCGACGAACGCGGCCTGGTTGCGGCGGCGCTCCTGCGGGTCGAGCCCGGCATGGTAGGCGCGGGTGTTGAAGCCCTGCGCCGCCAGCGCCGCCGCGGTCTTGTCGGTGGCCGACCGCGTCGAGGCGTAGATGATGCCCGACTTGCCCGCCTGCGTGTCCAGAAAGCTGCGCAACTGCTGCATCGGCTGGCTCTTCGCGCGGACCTCGTAGCGGATGTTGGGCCGGTCGAAGCCCGCGACGACCATGCGGTCCTCGGCGATGCCGAGCTGGTCGAGGATATCGGCGCGGGTCTGGACGTCGGCGGTGGCGGTCAGCGCGACGCGGGGCACGCCCGGCAGCAGGTCGCAGAGCGCCCGCAACTGGCGGTACTCGGGGCGGAAGTCGTGGCCCCACTGACTGACGCAGTGCGCCTCGTCGATGGCGACCAAGGCGATCTCGGCGCGCGAGACCATCTGGCGGAAGCTCGGCAGCGCGGCGCGCTCGGGGGCGACGTAGAGCAGGTCGAGCTCGGCGTTGTTCATCGCGTCGATGGTCGCGCCGGAGTCCTGAGACTGGCTGTTGAGGGCGGCGGCCCGCACCCCGTAGGCCCGGAGTGCGCGGACCTGGTCCTCCATCAACGCGATCAGCGGCGACACGACGATCGCGCAGCCGGGGCGGACCAGCGCCGGGACCTGGTAGCACAGCGACTTGCCTGCGCCGGTCGGCATGATCGCCAGCGCGTCGAGGCCGTTGCAGACGTCGTGGACGATCCGCTCCTGCTCGCCGCGAAAGCTGGGAAAGCCGAAGACCTGGTGCAGAATTTGTTCGGGGGATGGCATGCTGGACGCTGGATAGCGGCACGGGGGGCGCGATGCTATGGCCGCGACGATGTTGAGCCGCGCATTCATCACCCGGGCGACGATCCGGGGCGTCCTGTTGGCGGTCGCCGCAGGCATGGTGATGGCGGCCGAACCCGCTGTGTTCGAGCGCGCGGAGCGGCTGCCCCTGACCGCGACGTCGATCCCGCTCGACCCGCAGGATGCCGCGCACCGGGACGTCGGCCGGCTGCGCTACATGGGGGGACTGGCGCTGCGGTCGACCAACGCGAACTTCGGCGGGGTGTCGGCCCTGCGGGCGGGCAGGGACGGCTGGCTGCTCGGCATCACCGACACCGGCACCTGGGTCAGCCTGCGCACCGTCGAGCGTGGCGGCCGACTGGTCGGGGCCGTCGGCGGGACCATCGCGCCGCTGCGCAGCGACACCGGCGCGGTCGCGCACGCCAAGAGTGACGTCGACGCCGAGGGCCTCGAATGGGACCCGGCGACCGGCGACGCGCTGGTCAGCCTCGAGGGCGATCACCGGGTCATGGTCTATCGCGGCATCGACCCGGCACGCCCTGCCAGCCTCGACACCAATGCCGTGGCGACGATCCGCAACCCCGCCACCGCGCGCTGGTCGTCGAACAGCGGCGGCGAGGCGATCGCGACACTGGCCGGCGGCGACCGGCTGATCTTCGAGGAGGGCGACGCCCAACCGACCCTCGACGTGCTGCGCATCGGCGGGGGCGGCACGCAGGTGCTGCACTACACGCCCCCCACCGGCTACCGCCCGACCGACGCGGTCGAGATCGAGCCCGGCGTCATGCTCGTCCTCAACCGCCATTTCGCGCCGAGTGACGGCGTTGCGGCGGCCCTGACGCTGGTCCCGGTGGGAGCGGCGATGCAGGGCACCGAGATCGCCCGCATCAAGCCGCCGCTGAACATCGACAACATGGAGGGCATGGCACTCGTCCGGGTCGCCGGGCGGACCTTCATCTATCTGGTTTCGGACGATAATTTTAACGGCTTCCAGCGTACGCTGCTGATGAAGTTCGAGCTGATGCCTACCCGATAGCCACTGCGAGGAGCGCGCGATGATCGTCGTCCACCATCTTGAGAATTCGCGTTCGCAGCGCATCCTGTGGCTGCTCGAGGAGCTTGGCCTGCCCTACGAGGTCAAGCGCTACGAGCGCGAGAAGACGACGATGCTGGCCCCGCCGGAGTTGAAGCGCGTCCACCCGCTCGGCAAGTCGCCGGTGATCGAGCACGACGGCCGCGTCATCGCCGAGACCGGGGCGATCGTCGCGTATCTTGTCGCGCTGGCGGGCGGCCGACTGGGTGCGCCGGCCGATCCCGACGCGGCGCTGCGCTTCACGCACTTCCTCCACTATGCGGAAGGGTCGATGATGCCGCCGCTGCTGGCGATCCTGGTGATCGGCCGGATGGGAGTGCTTGGCTGGCCGGCCCGCAAGCCGCTGCAGAAAATGCTCGGCGTCCATCTCGACTGGCTCGAGGGCGAGCTGGCGACGCGACCGTGGTTTGCGGGCGACGACTTCACCGCTGCCGACGTGATGATGAGCTTTCCGCTCGAGGCCTCGCGCCAGCGTGGCGGGCTCGACGGATCGCGACCCAAGCTGATGGCGTGGCTGGCGACGGTTCACGCGCGGCCGGGGTATGTGAAGGCGCTGGCGGCGGGCGGGCCATACGCGTTCGCGTGAGGAGGCTTCGATAGGTGCTCGTCATCCCCGCGAAGGCGGGGATGACGGCAGAAGCGGCGGCACGTATCGGCCCTGTCCGCTACCGCCCGCCGAGCGACATCAACATCGCCGCGACCTGCTTCTCGTCGACGCTGACGACGCCGTCGCCGTTGGTGTCGGCCAGGTCGAACAGGTGCATCGGGCGTTCCTCGGCCTGCTGCAGCGTGACGCGGCCGGTGTCGTCGGGGTCGGCATGTTCGAACCAGTGGCCGCCGATGTGGTCGAAGGCCGCCAGCTCGCCCGGGCGGTCGGGCGCGCGGGCCTGGCGGGCGCGGTAGGCTTCGTACTCGGGCCGGGTGACGACGCCGTCGTGGTTGGTGTCCATCGCGGCGAACTGGCGCTTGACCACCGCGATGACCTCCGACCGCTGGATCGGGCGGTCGGGCAGGTCGTCGACGCCCTGCGCCGCCGCTGCGGTGCCGGCCAGCGCCACGGCAAGAATGATGATGCGCATGTGTGCTCCTCGACCGTGATTACGCACGACGAAGTGCGCGCCCCCCGGTTCAGAGCGCCCGCTTACCCCTGCCAGCTGCCGTCGAGCATCTTGATGATGCCCGAGAAGTCGCGGCCCTCGCCGCCGAGCCCGGCGAACATCTGGTACAGCGCCTCCGCCTGCGCACCCATCGGCACCGACGCGCCGACCCCCTGCGCCGCCTCGACCGCAAGCTTCAGGTCCTTGAGCATCAGCGCGGCAGCGAATCCGCCCTGATAGTCGCGGTTCGACGGCGCGGCCGGGACCGGTCCGGGGACCGGGCAATAGCTCGTCATCGACCAGCACTGGCCGCTCGCCTTGGAGCTGATGTCGAAGAAGGTCTGTGCATCCAGCCCGAGCTTCTGCGCCAGCACGAACGCCTCCGCGGTCGCCACCATCGACGCCCCGAGCAGCATGTTGTTGCAGATCTTGGCGGCCTGTCCGGACCCGGCTTCGCCGGCGTGGATGATGGTCTTGCCCATCCCCGCGAGGATGGCCTCGGCCCGCGCGAAGTCCGCCGCGCTGCCCCCGACCATGAAGGTCAGCGTGCCGCCGTTGGCCGCCGCGATGCCGCCCGAGACGGGAGCGTCGACCATGGCGTGGCCCGCCGCCAGCGCTGCCGCGGCGACAGTCTTCGCCGTCGCGACGTCGATCGTCGAGCAGTCGAGCAGCAAGGTGCCCGGCCCGGCAGCCGCGAACACGTCGTTCTCATAGACCGCGCGGACGTGCTTGCCCGCCGGCAGCATGGTGACCACCGCGTCGACGCCGCTCGCCGCTGCATTGGCCGAGGGCGCCGCGGTGCAGCCTGCCTCGACGGCGCGCCCGAGGGCCGCCTCCGAAAGGTCGAACGCCGCGACCGCGTGGCCCGCCTTGACGAGGTTCGCGGCCATGCCGCCGCCCATGTTGCCGAGCCCGATGAAGCCGATCTTCATGGTGCCGCTCACTTCATCGTCGGGATGACGAAGCTCGAATCGGTGACCGCGGCACCGACGTCGAGGCTCGGCCAGCGCTGGGTCACGGTCTTCAGGCGGGTGTAGAACTTGACGCCCTCGATGCCGTGGATGCCGGTGTCGCCGAACGCCGAGCGCTTCCAGCCGCCGAAGCTGTGGTAGGCGACCGGAACCGGGATCGGCACGTTGATGCCGATCATGCCGACCTCGACGTTGGCCGCGAACTCGCGTGCCGCGGCACCGTTGCGCGTGAAGATCGCGACGCCGTTGCCGTACTGGTGCTTCGAAGCGAGATCGACCGCTTCGCCGAGGTTCTCCGCACGAACCATCTGCAGCACCGGCCCGAAGATCTCGTCCTGGTAGCTCTGCATGGTCGGCTTGACGTGGTCGAACAACGTCGGACCGACGAAGAAGCCGCCCTCATGGCCCTGCAGCGAGAAGCCACGACCGTCGACGACGAGTTCCGCGCCCTCCTCGACGCCCATGCCGATGTAGCTCTCGATGCGCTCGCGGTGCGCCGCCGAGACCACCGGACCGTAGTGCGCGTCCTTGTCGGTGGAGACGCCGAGGCGGAGCTTGGCGATCTCCGGCAGCAGCGCCTCGCGCAGGGTTTCCGCGGTGTTGCGACCGACCGGCACGACCACCGGCAACGCCATGCAGCGCTCGCCCGCCGAGCCGAAGGCGGCCCCGACGAGGTCGGCCACCGTCTGGTCCATGTCGGCATCGGGCATGACGACGCCGTGATTCTTGGCGCCGCCCATCGCCTGCACGCGCTTGCCCGCCGCGACGCCGCGCCGGTAGACGTAGTGCGCGATGTCGCTCGAGCCGACGAAACTGACCGCCTTGATGTCGGGGTGGTCGAGGATCGCGTCGACCGCGACCTTGTCGCCGTGGATGACGTTGAGGATGCCCGCCGGCAGCCCGGCCTCCAGCATCAGCTCGCCGAGCCGCACCGGCAGCGACGGATCGCGCTCGCTCGGCTTGAGGATGAAGGCGTTGCCGCAGGCGATGCCGACGCCGAACATCCACATCGGGATCATGCCCGGGAAGTTGAACGGGGTGATGCCGGCGACGACGCCGAGCGGCTGGCGCATCGAGTAGACGTCGATGCCGGGGCCCGCGCCCTGCGTGTACTCGCCCTTGAGCAGGTGCGGGATGCCGCACGAGAATTCGATGACCTCGAGGCCGCGCTGGATGTCGCCGCGGCTGTCGGCGATGACCTTGCCGTGCTCGCTCGACAGCATGTGCGCGAGGCTGTCCATCTCGGCCTCCACGAGGCGCTTGAACTCGAACATGACCCGGGCCCGGCGCTGCGGGTTGGTCGCGCCCCAGGCCGGCTGGGCGGCAACGGCATCGGCGACGGCGCGGTTGACCAGCGCTTCGTCGGCGAGGCGGACACGGGCCTGGACCTGGCCGGTGTTGGGATCGAAGACGTCGGCGCTGCGGTCGCCTTCGGACACGCTGGAGCCGCCGATAATGTGGTCGATGTTGCGCATGATGATCTCCCGGGCCGGTCTGCGCCGGCGACGCGGCTCCGGTCCCATGCTAGAGACTTGCAGGCAAGAGTGGAGTTTCGCAGCCTTGGCCTGCATTTTCGCAGCTGTCGGATGAATTGGGATGACCTCAGGCTGTTCCTTGCGGTCGCAAGGACGTCGCGGCTGTCGACGGCGGCGCAGGCGCTCGGCCTCGACGCGACCACCGTCGGGCGGCGGATGGACCGGCTCGCGCAGGACCTCGGCACCACCTTGTTCGAGGCCGGACCGACCGGGCGCGTCCTGACCGAACGTGGCGCGCAACTGCTGGTCCACGCCGAAGCCGTCGAACATGCCGCGTTCGAAGCGCGCAGCGAGGTCGCGGGGGAGCGCGGGCTCCTGTCGGGCACCGTCCGGGTCAGCGTTGCGGAGGGGTTCGGAACCTGGGTGGTGGCCCGGCATCTGGTCGATTTCCACCGCGCCAACCCCGGCATCGTCGTCGAGCTGATCGCCTCCACCGGCTTCCTCAACCCGTCGAAGCGCGAAGCCGATGTCGCGGTCATGCTGGCGCGCCCGACCTCCGGGCCGCTGGTCGCGCGCCGCCTGACCGACTACGCGCTCGGGCTGTACGCGAGCCCGCGCTACCTCGCCGGAGCCGCGCCGATCGCGACCCTCGCCGACCTTCGCGACCACGTCCTGATCGGCTACGTTCCCGACACGCTCTACTCGCCCGCGCTCGACTATATCGCCGAGGTTCGCCCCGGCACCGCCCCCGACATCCGCAGCTCGAGCATCAATGCGCAGGCGGCGCTGGCGGTGTCCGGGGCCGGCCTGTGCGTGCTGCCGCGCTTCATCGGCGCGCAGGAGTCGCGGCTGGTCGCGGTGCTGCCGGGCGAGATCGCGCTGGTCCGCAGCTTCTGGCTGGTCGTCCACCGCGACGTCCGCAAGCTCGCGCGGGTCGCGGCGTTCGTCGACTGGCTGGCGAAGCTGCTCGATACGGAGAAGACGCTTTTCGGGGGGTGACCGCGCCCGCCGACTGGCCGAGAGTGGCTGCAATGCGCTTTTTCCTGCTCGCCGCGCTCATCGCGGCCCCCGTCCTCGCCAGCCCCGGCCCACAGCCAGCACCGATGCCGCCGCCGATTCCGGTCGCTGCCGACACGCCGTACCCCGGCGTCATCCGCCTCGACGTCGACGCCCGCGACACCACGCGCCGCATCGTCCATGTCCGCGAGACACTCCCCGTCGCCGCCGGGCCGCTGGTGCTGCTCTATCCCGAGTGGGTGGCGGGCGCGCACAGCCCGATCAACACCGTCGACCACCTTGCGGGCCTGGTGATCAGCGTCGGGGGCAAGCGCCTCGAGTGGCGGCGCGACGCGGTCGAGACCCACGCCTTCCACGTCGACGTGCCCGCCGGCGTTGCCAGCCTCGACATCCGCTTCGACTTGCTCACCCCGACCGATGCGAAACAGGGCCGCATCACCATCGTCGACGACATCGCCCATCTGCAGTGGCAGAGCCTCGTCCTCTATCCTGCCGGCTATTTCGCTAGGGACATCGAGGTCGGCGCAACGCTGACGCTGCCCGCTGGCTGGCAGGCCGCGACCGCCCTCGATGTCGCAAGGGCTGCCGCGGCGACGACCGAGTTCAAGCGCACCGACCTCGAGACACTCGGCGACTCGCCGGTGATGGCCGGGCGCTACGTCCGCCGCATCGTGCTCGACACCGGCCCCCGCCCGGTCCGCCTCGACCTGCTCGCCGAGAGCCCGGAGCAATTGGCCGCCACCGAGGCGCAACTCGCACCCCACGCCGCACTGGTCGTGCAGGCCGACCGGCTGTTCGGCGGCGCGCGGCATTTCGACCACTACGACATCCTGGTCGGGCTGAGCGACACGCTCGGCCGGATCGGACGCGAGCACCACCGCTCGACCGAGATCGTCCTGCGCCCCGATTACTTCACCGGCTGGGACCGCACCGCCGCGGGCCGCTCGACCATCGCCCACGAATACGTCCACAGCTGGAACGGCAAGTTCCGGCGCGGTGCCGACAGCTGGACCGCCGACTTCAATACCCCGATCCGCAACAGCCTGCTCTGGGTCTACGAGGGCCAGACGACCTATTGGGGCAACGTCCTGGCGGCGCGATCGGGACTGACGACCGCGGCGGAGGCGCGCGACGTGCTGGCGATGACCGCCGCAGCCTATGCCGACCCGCCGGGCCGCAGCTGGAAGACACTGGCCGACACCACCAACGATCCGCAGGTCGCGTTGCGCCGCCCGCAGCCCTGGGCGAGCTACCAGCGCAGCGAAGATTATTATGGCGAGGGCTCGCTGGTCTGGCTCGACGCCGACACCCTGATCCGCGAGCGCAGCGGCGGCGCGAAGTCGCTCGACGACTTCGCGAAGGCGTTCTTCGGCGGTGATGACGGCGTCTGGCTGACGAAGACCTACCGCTTCGAGGATGTCGTCGCCGGACTCAATGCGGTGCTGCCCTACGACTGGGCGACGTTCCTGAAGACGCGGCTCGAAACGCATGACGCAGCCCCGCTCGACGGCTTGGCGCGTGGTGGCTACCGGCTGGCGTGGAGTTCGACCCAGAGCGACTACGCCAAGGGCGCGGACGCCGTCGCCAAGCGCACCGACCTGACCTGGTCGCTCGGTTTCGTCGTCGACACCAAGGACGCGACCTTGAGTGCGGTGCAGTGGGACGGCCCGGCGTTCAAGTCCGGGCTCACCGTCGGCACCCAACTGATCGCCGTGGACGGCCAGCCCTACACCGCCGAGCTGCTGGTTGCGGCGATTCGCGCGAGCGCGGGCCGTGGGCCGCCGGTCGCGCTGATCGTCAAGTCGGGCGGCCACCTCGGCACCGTCGCCGTCGACTGGCACGGCGGCCTGCGCTATCCGCGGCTCGAGCGGATTCCGGGCACCCCGGCCCGCCTCGACGCCATCTTCGCTGCGAAGGGACCCTCGTGATGGAACGTGCTGCAGTCGTCCGGACCCATGGCGGTCCCGAGGTCATCGAGTGGGACAGCGTCGAGCTCGCGCCGCCCGGCGTCGGCGAAGTGCGGATGCGCAACACCGCGGTCGGGCTCAATTATATCGACACCTACTACCGCCGCGGCATCTATCCGATCACGCTGCCGACCGGCCTCGGTACCGAGGCGGCGGGCGTCGTCGAGGCGGTCGGGCCCGGGGTCGAGGGGCTTGCGACCGGCGACCGCGTTGCGACCTTCGGGCTGGCGCGCGGCGCCTATTCGACCGCCCGCAACGTCGCCGCGAACAGCCTGTTCAAGCTGCCCGACGACATCGACGACGAGACTGCCGCCGCGACCATGCTGAAGGGCTGCACGACCGAGTATCTGGCCGAGCGCTGCGGCCGCGTCGAGGCGGGCTGGATGGTGCTGGTCCATGCGGCCGCGGGTGGCGTCGGGCTGTTGCTGACCCAGTGGCTGACGGCGATGGGCGTCCACGTCATCGGCACCGTCGGTGACGCGGAGAAGGCGAAGCTCGCGAGCGCCGCGGGCGCACAGCACATCATCGAATACCGCCACGAAGACGTTGCCGCGCGCGTCCGCGAGATCACCGGGGGTAAGGGCGTGCCGGTGGTCTTCGACGGCGTCGGCATGGCAATGTGGGAGGCCTCGCTGGCCAGCACGGCGCGGCGCGGCCTGATCGTCAGCTATGGCAATTCCGATGCGCCGGTGACCGGGGTCGGGCTCGGCGTGCTCGCGGCGAAGGGCTCGCTGTTCGTGACGCGGCCGACGCTGTTCGACTATTATGTCGACCCGGCCGAGCGCGTCGCAGGGGCGGAGCGGCTGTGGTCGATGCTGCGGAGCGGCAAGGTCAAGGTGACGATCGGACAGCGCTACAAGCTCGAGGACGTGGCGCAGGCGCACGCGGATCTCGAGGGGCGCAAGACGACGGGGTCGACGATCCTGACGATCTGAGAGGCCACCTTTCCCTCCGTCATCCCCGCGCAGGCGGGGACCCATCAGCCCAATATCCAGTGGTGATGGGTCCCCGCCTGTGCGGGGATGACGGGGTTAGAGCGGAGCTGGCCTTAAGCGTCCACCAGCCTTAGCGCGGATATGCCCGCACGGTCGTCGGCACCAGCACCACCGCAGCGCCCGGCGCCAAGCTCTCCGGCGGGTTCGCCAGCGTCGCCTCGATCAGCTGGCCGTCCGCGCCGACGCACTCGAGCGCCGCTCGTGCTCCGGTATGCGACAGCCGCCGCAGCGTTACCGCCAGCCCGGCCGCGCCCGCCTTGCCGAGCGCGAACTCGTGGGGCCGCACGAACGCCACCCCCGCGCCGTCGGGGGCAGGGGGCGCAGCGTTGGGCAGGCGCAGCCCGGCGAGCTCGACCGCGCCGCCGGCCAGACCGCAGTCGAAGCGGTTGGCGTTGCCGATGAAGCTGCAGACGAAGGCGGTGGCGGGCCGGTTGTAGACCGCGTCGGGGGTGTCGATCTGCTCGATGCGGCCGGCATTCATGACGACGACGCGGTCGGCGAGGTCGAGCGCCTCCTCCTGGTCGTGGGTGACGAAGATCGAGGTGACGTGGCTCGATTCGTGGACGCTGCGCAGCCAGCGGCGGAGGTCCTGACGGACCTTGGCATCAAGCGCGCCGAACGGCTCATCGAGCAGTAGCACGCGCGGGTCGACGGCCAGCGCACGGGCGAGGGCGATGCGCTGGCGCTGGCCACCCGACAGCTGCGCCGGGTAGCGCTTGCCGAGCTCCGGCAGCTGGACCAGCGACAGCAGTTCGGCGACCCGCGCGTCGATCTTGGCCTTGGACGGCCGGTCGCGGCGACGCTTCACCGTCAGCCCGAAGGCGATGTTGTCGGCGACCGTCATGTGGCGGAACAGCGCGTAATGCTGGAAGACGAAGCCGATGCCGCGGTCGCGCGCGGGCTTGTCGCTCATGTCGACGCCGTCGAAGCGGACCGTGCCGGCGTCCGGAAAATCGAGCCCCGCGATGATCCGCAGCAGCGTCGTCTTGCCTGAGCCCGAGGGCCCGAGCAGCGCCAGGAACTCGCCCGGCTCGGCCTTGAGGTCGACTCCCTCCAGCGCCGCAAAGCCGCCGTAGCGCCGTACCAGTCCGTCGACCGTAACCGTCAATGCCCCGCTCCCGTCAGCTGGTCGGCGTAGCGCCACTCGAGCAGCGATTTGACCACCAGCGTCACCAGCGCGAGGCCCGCCAGCAGCGACGCGACGGCGAACGCGGCGACGAAATTATACTCGTTGTACAGGATCTCGACATGCAGCGGCATGGTGTTGGTCAGACCGCGGATGTGGCCCGAGACCACCGACACCGCGCCGAACTCGCCCATTGCCCGCGCATTGCACAGCAGCACGCCGTACAGCAGGCCCCAGCGGATATTGGGCAAGGTCACGCGCGCGAATGCCTGCCAGCCGCTGGCCCCGAGCGACAGCGCGGCCTCCTCGTCGTCGCGACCCTGCTCCTGCATCAGCGGGATCAGCTCGCGCGCCACGAAGGGGAAGGTGATGAACACGGTTGCCAGCACGATGCCGGGTACCGCGAAGATGATCTGGACGTCATGCTCGCGCAGCCACGGCCCGAGCCAGCCCTGCAGCCCGAACAGCAAGACGTAGATCAGGCCGGCGACCACCGGCGACACCGAGAACGGCAAGTCGATGAGGGTGATCAGGATCGACTTGCCGGGGAAATCGAACTTCGCCACGGCCCACGACGCGGCCAGCCCGACGACGATGTTGAGCGGCACCGCGATGACCGCGACCACCAGGGTCAGGCGCACGGCGGCGAGCGCGTCGGGGTCGGTGATGGCGATCCGATAGGCGTCCCAGCCCTTGGCGAACGCCTCCACGAACACAGTGATCAGCGGCAACGCGAGGTTGAGCAGCAGGAAAACCAGCGCCACCGCGATGAGCAGCCACTTCACCACCGGTGAGGGCTCGGTCGGACTCCGCCTCTTCATGCGGCCACTTTCGGAGAGGGACGCATCATGCGGCGCGACGCCCGCGGTCCCACGCCTGGAGCATGTTGATGATCAGCAACACGCCGAACGACGCGGTCAACATCGTGGCGGCGATCGCGGTCGCGCCGGCATAGTTGTATTGCTCGAGCTGGGCGACGATCAGCAGCGGTGCGATCTCCGACTTGTAGGGCAGGTTGCCGGCGATGAAGATCACCGAGCCGTACTCGCCGACGCCACGCGCGAACGCCAGCGCCGCTCCGGTCGACAGGGCCGGCAGAACCGCGGGCAGCACCACCCGGTAGAAGGCCTGCCAGCGCGACGCGCCGAGCGAGGCCGCCGCTTCCTCGACGTCGCGGCCAAGGTCGGCGAGCACCGGCTCCACCGTCCGCACCACGAACGGCAGCCCGATAAAGGTCAGCGCGACAACGACCCCGAGCGGCGTGAAGGCGACCTTGATGCCGATCTCGGCCAGCCACTTCCCGATATAGCCGTTCGAGGCATACACCGTGGTCAGCGCGATGCCGGCCACGGACGTCGGCAGCGCGAACGGCAGGTCGACGAGCGCACCGATGATGCGCTTGCCCGGGAAATCGGTGCGGACCAGGACCCAGGCCACCAGCAGCCCGAACACCGCGTTGATCAGCGCCGCAATCGCCGCCGCGCCGAAACTCAGCTGATAAGCGTAGAGCGCGCGCCTTGAGAAGGCGACCGCGACGAAGGCGTCCCAGCCCAGCCCCGCGGCCTTGATGAACAGCGCCGACAGCGGCAGCAGCACGATCAGGCTGAGCGCCAGCACAGTGATGCCGAAGCTCAGGCCGAAGCCCGGCATGACGGAGCGACGAACGCGGAAGGCGGTGAGCGTGGTCAAGCTTGCTGTCTGGCGGTTCGGACGGGAGTCGGCAATCCGGCGGCGCGAGCCGCTGGCGCGAATTGCTCCCGGACTGTCCTGTCGTCAGTAAATCTCCGCTTCCAGCCCGGACGCCTAGCGCTTCACCGCGTCGAAGATCTGGTCGAAGATGCCGCCGTCGGCGAAGTGCACCGCCTGCGCCTTGCTCCAGCCGCCGAAGTTCTTGTCGATGGTGAACAGCGACAGCTTGGCGAACTTGCTGTCGTACTTTGCAGCAACCGCGCTGTTGACCGGACGGTAGAAGTTCTGCGCGATCAGCTCCTGCGCCGCCGGAGTGTAGAGGTACTTGAGATAGGCCTCGGCGACCTTGCGGGTGCCGTGCTTGTCGACGTTCTTGTCGACGACCGCGACCGGCGGCTCGGCGCGGATGCTGACCGACGGCGAGATGATTTCGTAGTCGCCGGGCGCGTCCTGCTTGCTGAGGTACGCCTCGTTCTCCCACGCCACGAGCACGTCGCCCTGGCCACGCTGGACGAAGGTCGTCGTCGACCCGCGCGCACCCGAATCGAGCACCGTCACGTTCTTGTACAGCTTGGTGACGAAGTCTTTCGCCGCCGCCGCGCTACCGTATTTCTTCTGACCATAGCCCCACGCCGCGAGGTAGTTCCAGCGCGCGCCGCCACTGGTCTTGGGGCTCGGCGTGATCACCGCGACGCCTGGCTTCACCAGGTCGTCCCAGTCGCGGATGTGCTTCGGGTTGCCCTTGCGGACGAGGAACACGATCGTCGAATAATAAGGCGTCGAGCGCGACGGCAACCGGGTCTGCCAGTTCGCCGGCAGCAGTTGCGCCCTCGCGGCGATCTCGTCGATGTCGTAAGCCAGCGCCAGTGTCACGACATCGGCCTCGAGCCCGTCGATAACCGAGCGCGCCTGCTTGCCGGAGCCGCCGTGCGACTGGTTGATCGTCAGCGTGTCGCCCGTCCTGGTCTTCCAGTCGGCGGCGAACGCGGTGTTGACGGCGCGGTACAGCTCGCGGGTCGGATCGTAACTGACGTTGAGCAGCTTGACCTCGGCCGCGTTCGCGGCGCTGGCGACGAACGGCACGGTCGCGGCGAGGATCGCGGCGGCGGCAGCAACGACTAGGCGCATGGCAAGTCTCCCGTAGCCCGGACTCCGGACACCCGAAGCTAACCCCTACCGTAACGGTGGGCTATGTCAGTAATACTACGGTGACAAAAAGCCCGGCTTTGCTGCAGGCAGGGTCTCCAGCGAAATGTGAGGGCCCGCGCCCTCACTTAGACAGCGGGTTCGCGCTCTTTTCGGTAGTGCGCTCGTCCTGTTCCATGGCGTGCCGGATCGCGTCGCGCTGGGCGACGGTATCGCGGTCGCGGGGTGCCTTGTAGAACGCCGCGAGGTAGCGGCGAGAGCCGCCAACGACCCACTCGAATTAGCCAACGCCAGCAACGCCAGCCGTCACACCCGGCGGCTGGGCGAACCTCTCATGCCGCGACGGCGATCGGATCGATATCCGCCAGGCTCGTGCCGTCGAGAATCGCCGCGGTCTTGTCGCGGACCAACAGCATCAGCTTACGGATCGCGCATACCGACTCCTCGAAGCAGTCTGGGCAGCGCTGGTAGGCGGTCTGGCTGACGCACGGCACCAGCGCCAGGGGGCCCTCGATGAGCCGGATGATCTCGCCAAAACTGATCGTCGAGGCCGGCCGCGCCAGCCGATAGCCACCAAGCTTGCCGCGTGATGACGTCACCAGCCCGCCGTTCTTCAGTTCGAGCAGGATGATCTCGAGAAACTTGCGCGGCAGCTTTTGATCGGCCGCGATCGCACTCATCGGCACGGGCGCGATCCCGGGAGCGCGAGCAAGGAAGATCAGGGCGCGAAGGGCATAGCGCGAACGCTGCGTGAGCATGAACCAGTCTTGCACCGTGAATGACGGATTTTCAACCCGGACGATGGATAATGTATGGCGTACTTGACACTAAGATTGGGCCTTGAGTAAAGCGCCCATGTCTAAATGGAAAGGATGCCTGTCATGGACAGATCACCCACGCGGCCCGCCGAACGCCGTAACAATGATCCTGTCCTGGCGGCCTCGGTCGCCTATGCGGCACTGCTGACCGGCGCCGAGTATGCGGTGAAATCGCTGGCACCGAGGGCGGCGGTGCGCTTCATTCTGGCGCTGCTGCCGGCGCTGGCAATCGTCGCCATCCTCATTGCCGTTGGTCGCTTCCTCGTCGAGGAGAGCGACGAATATCTCCCCGCCGGATTCATCCGCCAGATTCCTTGGGCGATCGGTGCAATGCTTAGCCTGGCAACCACCTACGGCTTCCACGAGGTGTTCGACGTCGCACCGACCATGCCCCTCTATGTCGTTGCGATCCTGTGGTTTTTCTGCCTCGGCGTTGCCGGCGCAGCCCTGCGGATCCGTGTGTCGTGAACAACAATCTCAGGCTGCTCCGAGCCAAGCGGGGCTGGAGCCAAGCCGACCTTGCGGAGCGCCTCGACGTCTCGCGCCAGAGCGTCAACGCCATCGAAACGGGGAAATACGATCCATCCCTGCCACTCGCGTTCCGCATCGCCGCGCTGTTCGAGCGCCCGATCGAGGCCATCTTCACCCCAGATCGCGACTGACCAAGGCCGAATCTACACTCGACAAAAGTGCTCTCGCCATGACTCACGCCGCTGCAGTCCACTCGGCTTTGCCACCGACTCAAACGGCCCTGCTTGTTTCACGTGAAACACCCCGGGCACTCTGCATCAGCTGGCCATGTTTCACGTGAAACACAACGAATGGGTCCAAGGCAACCCTTGCCGTTTCACGTGAAACACGATCTAGGCGTCGCCCATCTCGCCCACCCCTGGATCGCCCATTAACAGCAGCCGCTGAGCTGCCCGTCGGGCAAAGCGCAGCGTTTCAGCCTTGCGCCGGGCCGGAGCGAGCGGCACCCAAGGCGCCGGGCGAAGCTCCGCTGCATCCCACCGGTCGGCAACGAGCAGCCCGCAACGCTCGGGCCGAAACCACGCCTCCTCGAACGGCCACAGCGGAAAACCCGCCGGCACCGCCCAAGCAAAACGGTCGCAATAGTCGAGGTAATCCGGCCACTTCGCATCACCGCGCAGGTCCGCCATCGAGACCTTGATTTCAATCAGCGTGATCCGGCCCTGCGGATCGAGGCCGAGCAGGTCGGCGCGTCGCCCATTACCGAGCGGAACCTCGGCAATCGCCGTCACGCCGCTTCGGAACAGCAGCCGCGACACGCCGCGCGCCACATCGAGCGCGGTCAGGGGGAGGGGCGCGATACTCGCCATGCCCCAACCTAGCCGAGAACAGGTCGGGAACGCCAGCGCTTCCGACGCATTCACTCCGCGGTTGGCGTTCCAGCCATGCTGGCGTTAGACTGACGCAAATACGGCTGGGGAGCGAACGATGAAAATCACCTTCGATATCGACTGCACCCCGATGGAGGCGCGCGCCTTCCTCGGCCTGCCGGACCTGACGCCACTCCACGACCTCTACCTTGACCGCATGAAGTCGACGATCACCGAGGGCCTGACGCCCGCCGACTTCGAAAAGGTCGCTCGAACCTGGATGCCGGGCATAACCGACAGCCTCGAGCAATGGCGCAGCGCGTTCTGGTCGGCGGCGATCAAGCCTGGCAGCTGAGCCCGCCGGTGAATCTCTGATGAGCGACGCGAGGACGATTTTCGCGCTGTCGTCGGGCGCGCTGCCTTCGGGAATTGCGGTGGTACGGGTGTCCGGACCCGACGCCTTCGCGGCGCTCGTCGCAGTCGCCGGTATGGTGCCTGAGCCCCGGGTCGCGACGCTTCGGACCCTCCGTGACGGTGCCGATATCATCGACCGCGCGCTGGTATTGGCCTTCCCCGGTCCCGCGAGCGCGACGGGCGAGGATGTGGCGGAGTTTCACGTACACGGGGGGCAGGCAGTCGTCGCGGCCCTGCTAAGCTGTATGGCGCGCCAGCCCGGACTGCGCCCCGCGACGGCCGGAGAATACACCCGTCGCGCCTTCGACAACGGCCGCCTTGACTTGACCCAGGCCGAAGGTCTCGCCGACCTCGTGACCGCCGAAACAGAGGCGCAACGCCGCGCCGCTTTGACCCAGTCGGACGGCGCCCTCCGCCGGCGCGTCGAGGGCTGGCGCGCCACGATCATCGGTCTTCTTGCCGAGGCAGAGGCCGGACTCGACTTCGCCGAGGGTGAGGAAGACGTCGAAACAGGCCTCCACCGTCGGAACATGAGCACGCTCGCCGACCTGATCGCCGATCTGGAGGCAAGCCTTCGCGACAGCGCGCGCGCGCGAGCCCTCAGGGAAGGCCTCACCATCGTCGTCAGCGGTCCACCTAATGTCGGAAAGTCGAGCCTCGTCAATGCGTTGTCGAGGCGCGAGGTCGCGATCGTATCGCCGTGGCCCGGCACAACCCGGGACGCCTTGGAGGCCCGGCTCGACCTGGGCGGTGTCCTCGTCACGTTGGTAGACACGGCAGGATTGCGCGACACGGACGACCCGATCGAGGCCGAGGGGGTCGCCCGTGCGCGCGCCCGCGCCGCCGACGCCGACCTCGTCCTCAACCTTTGGACTGACGGCGCACCGCCAGCCGGCGGACTGGCGGTCCGAACGAAGATCGACCTCGGCGGTGCTCCATGCGACGGGCTTGCGGTATCGAGCCTCACCGGCACTGGCATCGCTACACTAACCGACCACCTCGCGAGCTGGGCCCGCGCGACCGTTCGCCCCGAAGAGCCACCACTGCTCGCCCATGAGCGCCATTACACAGCGTGCAGTGCCGCGCTCGAGGCGCTGTGGGAAGCCGCGGCCACTCAGGACGACGTGCTCGAAGCGGAGTCGCTTCGCTCCGCAGCTTCGGCTCTTGGCACGATTACCGGAGCGGTGGGCGTCGAAGAGGTCTTCGATCGGATCTTCTCCCAATTTTGTATCGGCAAATGATCGCATCGTTTCACGTGAAACGCACGGGCGGCGTTTCACGTGAAACGGCTTTGACCACACACCGGGGACACCGTATCTGCGAGGCGTGGAGAACTACGACGTCATCGTTATCGGGGCCGGTCATGCCGGGTGCGAAGCCGCAGCAGCCGCCGCGCGTGTCGGCGCGCTTGTCGCCCTCGTCACATTTTCGCGCACCGACATCGGCCAAATGTCGTGCAACCCCGCCATCGGTGGCCTCGGCAAGGGTCACCTTGTCCGGGAGATCGATGCGCTCGATGGACTGATGGGTCGCGCCGCCGACGCCGCCGCGATCCAGTACCGTCTCCTCAACCGCCGCAAGGGCCCGGCAGTCCAAGGTCCGCGAGTCCAGTGCGATCGACGCCGGTATCGTGCCGCGATGGCGGGGCTGCTCGAAGCCCAATCCGGCCTGTCCGTCGTAGAGGCCGCGGTTGAAGGCCTGCTTCTTGACGGCGAGCGGGTCGTCGGCGTCGGAACGAGCGTCGGTGAGCTTCGCGCTGCCGCCGTGGTTATTACCACTGGCACGTTCCTCGCGGGCGTCATGCACATCGGTGACGCGATGGTGCAGGGTGGCCGCCATGCCGCGCCCGCGGCCACCGGACTCGCCACCGCGCTGCGCAAGCTCGGGCTCCCGATGGGCCGCCTGAAGACGGGGACCCCAGCGCGGCTCGACGGGCGTACCATCGACTGGGCGAACCTTGAATGGCAGGACGGCGACGACGAGCCGAGCTTCATGTCCTCCGTTTCACGTGAAACAACGCTGCCGCAATTGCCGTGTGCGGTGACGCGAACTACCGCCGCTACGCACGATGTTGTTCGTGAGAACATCCACCGCGCGCCGATGTACGCGGGTCGGATCGAGGGGCAGGGGCCGCGCTATTGCCCCTCGCTCGAGGACAAGGTCATGCGCTTCGGCGACCGCGACGGTCACCAGGTGTTCCTCGAGCCCGAAGGTCTCGACGACGCGATGGTCTATCCAAACGGCCTGTCGACGTCACTGCCGCTCGATGTTCAGGAGGCCATGATCGAGACGCTGCCGGGACTTAAACGGGCGCGGATCGTTAGGCCGGGCTACGCGATCGAGTATGATTACGTCGATCCGCGATCCCTAACGCCGGGGCTTCGCGCTATCGGGTATCCCGGCCTGTATCTCGCCGGACAGATCAACGGCACGACCGGCTACGAGGAAGCGGCAGCGCAGGGCCTCGTTGCCGGGCTGAATGCGGCGCGCGCAGCAGGCGGGTTATCAGAAGCGGTGTTCGACCGCTCGACAGCCTACCTTGGCGTGATGATCGACGACCTTGTCACGCAGGGTGTTAGCGAGCCCTATCGGATGTTCACCTCACGGGCCGAGTATCGACTCCGTCTTCGCGCCGACAACGCCGACCAGCGCCTCACTGGCGTTGGTGAAAACTTGGGACTCATAGGTCGTGAGCGAGCAACGGCCTACCACATGCGCGCGCGCCAGCTCGCCGTTTCACGTGAAACACTCGATCGACTTGAAGCGACGCCATCACGCATAGCATCCGCAGGTGTTGCGGTCAGGCAGGACGGTGTGACTCGCAATGCGTTCGATTGGCTGCGCTTTGCCGAGTTCGACTGGTCAGCAGCGCAGCGGGTCTGGCCTGAACTTGAGAGCGTCGACCGGTCGGTCGCAGCAAGCCTGGCGATCGACGCTCGCTATGCCTCGTATCTGGTCAGGCAGGACCGTGACCTTGAGAGATTCCGGCGCGACGAGGCACTGATCCTCGATACCAACCTCGATTTCGCCTGCGTTGGCGGCCTTTCGATCGAGATGAGAGAGCGGCTTGCGGCCGCGCGGCCGGCGACGATCGGTGCGGCGAGCCGTCTGCCCGGAGTGACACCGGGTGCCTTGACGGCTCTCTTCGCTCACTGTCGTCGCGCCGCGTGAGCAGCGCAGGCTCCTCAATCGCTGTTTCACGTGAAACTGGCCGAGCAGCTTTCGCGGCGCAGTTCGACGTTTCGAGCGAGACACTGGCGCAATTCGACCGCTACGCAGCGTTACTCGACGACTGGCAGACACGCATGAACTTGGTCGGAGCGGCAACTCTGCCGGAAATCTGGACACGACATTTCGCCGACTCGGCACAGCTGGTCAGCCTTGCGGGACCCGGAGCGTGGCTTGACATCGGGGCCGGCGCGGGTTTTCCGGGGTTGGTCGCGGCGCTGTTCGGTGCTGGACCCGTCCATCTCGTCGAATCGACCGCGAAGAAGGCTCGGTTCCTCGAAACTGTGGCGGAGGAACTGGCGCTTACCCAGGTGTCCGTGCACAGTGCGCGGGTGGAAGCGATGCCCGCCTTTCCGGTTGCGACGATCACGGCGCGGGCGTGTGCGCCGCTGACTCGCCTGTTCGAATGGGGTTCGCGCTTTGCTCAGACCGACACAGTCTGGCTGCTGCTCAAGGGCTCGAGCGTCGACGACGAGCTTGCCGACGCGCGCCGCAGCTTCGCGTTTCACGTGAAACAGGTCGCGAGTGTCAGCGACCCGCGCGGGCGCATCGTCGTCGCCACTGACGTTCGACGCCGCCGCTGATGCGGATCGCAATTGCCAACCAGAAGGGCGGCGTCGGCAAGACGACGACGGCAATCAACCTGGCGACGGCGCTGGCGGCGAGCGGCGCGCGGGTGCTGCTGATCGACGCCGATCCGCAGGGTAATGCCTCGACGGGCCTCGGCATCGGGCGGGCGCTGCGGGTACGAACGAGCTACGACGTGCTCGGTGGGGCGGCGACGATAGCCGAAGCGACCGTCCCGACGGCGATCCCGAACCTGTTCCTGGTGCCGGCAAATTCGGCATTATCGGGAGCGGAGGTCGAGCTCGTTGGGCTCGAGCGCCGGCTGCACAGGCTGGCGTCGGCACTCGATGCGGCCGAGCCTTACGACTGGGTGCTGATCGACTGCCCGCCGTCGCTCGGGTTGCTGACGCTCAATGCGCTGGTCGCGGCCGACCGTCTGTTGATCCCGCTACAGGCCGAGTTCTTCGCGCTCGAAGGGCTGAGCGAATTGTTGTCGACGGTCGAGCGGGTCCGTACGGGCCCCAACCCCCGACTGTCGATCCTCGGCGTCGTGCTGACCATGGCCGACCGTCGCAACCGGCTGTCCGAAGCCGTCACTGCCGATGTTCGCGCGGTGATGGGCGCGCAGGTCTTCCAGACCGTCGTACCGCGCAATGTCAGGCTCTCCGAAGCGCCGAGCCACGGCTTGCCAGCGCTGGTCTACGACCTCCGTTGCTCGGGCAGCCAGGCCTATCTGGCGCTGGCACGTGAAGTGATCGGGCGCGGTACACCAATGAAAGCAGTGGCTTGATGCGGAAGAGCGGACTCGGGCGGGGGCTCAGCGCGTTGATGGACGAGGTCGCGGCCTCGCACGCCCCGACCGACGCCGGGCCGGCGCCGGTCAGCGTCGCGATTGCGCGCATCGTCGCCAATCCGGGCCAGCCGCGCCGCTTCTTCGAGCCACAGGCGCTCGCCGATCTCGTAGCGTCGATCCGCGACCGCGGCGTGCTCCAGCCGATCCTCGTCCGCCCCGCCGCGAACGATCGCTACGAGATCGTCGCGGGCGAACGACGCTGGCGGGCGGCGCAACAGGCCGGACTGCACGAGATTCCCGTCGTCGTCCGCGACCTCGACGACCGCTCGGCTTTCGAGATTGCGCTGATCGAGAACATCCAGCGCGCCGACCTGAACGCGATCGAGGAGGCGGAGGGCTTTTCCCGGCTGGTGAGCGACTATGACCACACGCCCGAGCAGATCGGTGCGGCGATTGGCAAATCGCGTAGCTATGTCGCTAACCTATTGCGATTGCTCGAACTTCCGGACAATATCCGGCAGATGGTGGTCGACGGCAGGCTGAGTTCGAGCCACGCCCGCGCCGTCATCGGACACATCGACGCCGCCGCGATCGCGCACAAGGCGGCTGAGCAGGGCTGGTCGGTCCGGCAGATCGAGGCCGCGACGAAGAAGGGCTCGAACGTCGAGATCAAACCCGACAACGGGCGCGTCGGGACCGGCGGTCGCGACCCCAATCTCGTTGCGCTCGAGCAGTCGATGGCCGACGCGCTCGGTACCGCAGTCGAGGTCGTCCCCGGCGACGTCGACAAATGGAGCGGCACCGTCGTCGTCCATTATTCGGCGCTCGACCAGCTCGACATGATCTGCCAGCGCCTGCTTGCTGGAACAGGGCGCTTCGACTGACCTACTCGCCATGGCACCCTTGTCGGACGCACGCTCGGCGGCAAATGTCCGGTAACGGTCGCTAGCTTAACACTAGCCGCTTGGGCGTTCCCGACATAAGCAGGGGCCGATGACCGCCAACAAGCCCTTCGATGCTGATGCGGGCGACGAGGGCCAGTATCGCCGCCTGGTCAACGCCATCACCGACTACGGGATCTACATGCTGGACCCGGACGGCGTCATCACCAGCTGGAATCGCGGGGCCGAACGCTTCAAGGGTTATCGCGCGGCGGAAATCATCGGCCAGAGCTATGCCTGCTTCTTCACCGAGGAAGACCGCGCCGGCGGCAAGCCTCAGTCGGCGCTGGCGCTCGCGACCGCGACCGGGCGCTCCGAGGTCGAGGGCTGGCGGGTCCGCAAGGACGGCACGCGGTTCTGGGCGCATGCGGTGGTCGACCGTATCCTCGACGACGACGGCGCGGTCATCGGCTTTGCCAAGATCACCCGCGACATCACCGAGAAGCGCGAGGCGGCGCTGGCGCTCGAACAGGCCAACGAGAAGCTGCTCCAGTCGCAGAAGATGGAGGCCGTCGGTCAGCTTACGGGCGGTATCGCCCATGATTTCAACAACATGCTGACCGGCATCACCGGCAGCCTGGAATTGATGCAGAAGCGGGTCGAGCAGGGCCGCATCCAGGATCTGGACCGCTACATCGTCGCCGCCCAGGGTGCCGCCCGGCGCGCCGCGGCGCTGACGCACCGCCTGCTGGCCTTTTCCCGACAGCAGACGCTAGCCCCCAGGCCGACCGACGTGTCGCGGCTGGTGACCGGGATGGAAGAGCTGATCCGCCGGACGATGGGGCCGGCGATCATGGTCGAGTCGGTCGGGGCGGGCGGGCTGTGGACGACGAACATCGATCCGAACCAGCTCGAGAACGCACTGCTCAACCTGTGCCTCAACGCCCGCGACGCAATGCCCCGCGGCGGCCGGCTGACGATCGAGACCGCGAACAAGTGGCTCGACGAGCGCGGTGCCGCCGAGCGCGACCTGACGCCGGGCCAGTACGTCTCGCTGTGCGTCAGCGACGCTGGCAGCGGCATGGCCCCCGATGTCGTCAAGCGCGCCTTCGATCCATTCTTCACGACCAAGCCGCTCGGCTCCGGGACCGGGCTCGGCCTGTCGATGATCTACGGTTTCGTGCGGCAGTCGAACGGCCAGGCGCGGATCTACTCGGAAGTCGGCCAAGGGACGATGGTCTGCCTCTACCTGCCGCGGCACTACGGCGAGGCGGATGAGGCGGATGCGCCGGCGCAAAGCGACGCGCCCCGCGCCGAGGCCGGCGAGACCGTGCTCATCGTCGACGACGAGGCGACGATCCGCATGCTCGTCGCCGATATCCTCGAGGAGTGCGGCTATGCCTCGATCGAGGCCGAGACCGGGGCCGAGGGCCTCAAGCTGCTCCAGTCGGACGCGCGCATCGACCTGCTGGTCACCGACATCGGGCTGCCCGGGGGCATGAACGGCCGCCAGATGGCCGAGGCCGCGCGCGTCACGCGCCCCGACCTCAAAGTCCTGTTCATCACCGGCTATGCGGAGAACGCGGTGATCGCCGGCGGCATCGTCCTGCCCGGCACGCACGTCCTGACCAAGCCGTTCACCGTCGACGATCTGGTGCACCGGGTGCGCGCGATCATCACGGGCTGAACCCGCCATAGCATCACGGGCCGACCCTGGCGTAGCGCCGCCCTCCGAATTCGGGCAAACCGCCACGATGTCCACGACCTTCACCCTCGACACCGCGACCAGCCGGGCGACGCCGACGCCAGCCCCGATGAAGCGGCTGACGGTGCCCCGCATCGCGGCGTCGAAGGGCGGTACGCCGCTGGTCATGCTGACCGCGTACACGGCGCGGATGGCGCAGTTGCTCGACGCGCACTGCGACCTGCTCCTGGTCGGCGATTCGCTGGGGCAGGTGATCTACGGCCTCGACACCACCGTCCGCGTGACGCTCGAGATGATGTGCGCGCACGGCGCCGCCGTGGTGCGCGGCAGCTATCACAGCGTCGTCGTCGTCGACATGCCGTTCGGCAGCTATGAGTCCAGCCCGGAGCAAGCCTTCGAGAGTGCCGCGCGAGTCATGAAGGAAACCGGCGCGGCCGGGGTCAAGCTGGAGGGCGGCGCGGCGATGGCGCCGACGATCCGCTTCCTCGTCGAGCGCGGCATTCCGGTGATCGGCCACGTCGGGCTGACCCCGCAGGCAATCAACGTGCTCGGCGGTTACGGCGCGCGCGGGCGCTCCGATGCCGACGTCGCCAAGATCCTCGGCGATGCGCGCGCGGTGGCGGAGGCGGGGTGTTTCGCGCTCGTCGTCGAGGGCGTTGTCGAGCCGCTCGGGCTGGCGATTACCGAGGCGGTGGCCTGCCCGACGATCGGCATCGGCGCATCGGCGGCGTGCGACGGCCAGGTGCTGGTCATCGACGACATGCTCGGCATGTTCGAGCGAACGGCGCGCTTCGTTCGCCGCTTCGATGACTTCGCGGTGCGCATCGACAGCGCCGCCGCCACCTACGCGGCTGCCGTGCGCGACCGCAGCTTCCCGGGCGAGGCCGAGCTGTACGCTGCCAAGCCTGCAACCGGCGACGCGGTCTCCCCCCCTGTTGCCGCCGGTTAATCGCCCCGCCGTTATGCCCCTGACCTTATGTTTTGCGCGAAACGCAGCGCATCGCTAAGGTCCGCCGCGCCCGCCTCCCTTACGCATCCGAAAGAACCCCCTTGGCCCTGCCCGGTGAGACCGACGACAGCTTCATTCGCGAGGTCGACGAGGAATACCGCCGCGCCCAGCTGACCACCCTGTGGTCGCGCTGGGGCCGCTGGCTCGTGATCGGCGTCCTGGTGCTGCTCGCAGCGCTTGGCGGCTTCCTGTGGTGGCGGGCCGAGCAGGTCCGCTCGGCCGGCGTCGACGGCGAGGATTTCTCGCGCGCGCAGGCCAAGCTGGAGACCGGCAACACCCCCGAGGCCGCGCCGATCCTCGACCGGCTGGCGGCCACGTCCGGCGGCTACGCGGTCCTCGCCAAGCTGGCCCAAGCCTCGAACGCCATCCAGGCCGGCGATACCGCGAAGGCGACCGTACTCTATGACGCCATCGCCGCGGACACCAAGCAGCCACCGCCATTCCGCGAGCTGGCGCTGGTCCGCTCGACCCGGCTCAACTTCGACGCCCTGCCGCCCGCGACCGTGATCGCGCGCCTGAAGGACCTGAGCGTGCCCGGCAATCCGTGGTTCGGCGTCGCCGGGGAAATGACCGCGATCGCGCACCTCAAGGCCGGGCAACCGGCGCTGGCGGGCACGCTGCTCGCCAACATCGCCAACGACGCCAAGCTGCCGCCGACGCTGCGCGGCCGTGCCCAGCAGCTTGCGGGGTCGCTCGGCGCCGACATCAAGCCGCCCGTCGGGACGGTAACGCCCGCGACCGCAGCGACACAGCAGGGAGCCCGCTGATGCGCGCCATCCAGACTTTCGGCCGGGCCCTGGCACCGATCGGGCTATCGCTGGCGCTCGCCATGACGCTGAGCTCGTGCAAGATTTTCAAGGGTGGCAAGCCCAAGGTGACGACGGTCGGCGAGCGCGTGCCGGTGCTCGACTTCGAGACCCGCATCGACGCCGAGAGCGAACTCGCCGACATTCCGGTCCGCCTGCCGCCACCCGAGCTCAACGCCGACTGGCCGCAGCCCGGTGGCTCGCCGTCGAAGGCGATGGGGCATCTCAAGGTCGCCGATACGCTCGGCGTCGCGTGGACGGCCTCGATTGGTCGCGGCAGCAACAGCACGCGCCGCCTGAACGCTGCCCCGGTGATGGCCGACGGCCGCGTCTTCACGATGGATACCCAGGCGACTGTGCGGGCGTTCGATGCCGGCACCGGGCGCGAGGAGTGGGCGGCCCCGATCACCATCAAGAAAAAGGACGACCACGCAGCCTTCGGCGGCGGCGTCAGTGCCGGCGACGGGCGGGTGTATGCGACGACCGGCTACGGCGTCGTCGCGGCGTTCGACGCGAAGACCGGCGCACAGGTCTGGAAGGTCGCGCTTGGCGTGCCGTTCCGCGGTGCGCCGACGGTCGCGGGCGGCCGGGTCTATGCGCTGACCCAGGATAACCAGTTGTACGCGCTCAGCGGCGACAAGGGCGAGACCGTCTGGAACGTCGCCGGGACCGTCGAAGTCGCGGGCCTGCTCGGCGGCGGCGCTCCGGCGTTTGCGCAGGACACCATCGTTGTCGGCTATTCGAGCGGCGAATTGAACGCGCTGCGCTCCGAGAATGGCCGCACCGTGTGGACCGACGCACTCGCCCGCACCGGGCGGACGACGGCGCTCAACGCATTGACCGACATCGACGCCTCGCCGGTCATCGACCGTGGCCGGGTGTTCGCGATTGGTCACGGCGGTCGCATGGCGGCGATCGACCTCTCGACCGGGCAGCGGGTCTGGGAGCGCAACTTTGCGGGTGTCTCGACGCCCTGGATTGCGGGCGACTACGTCTATGCGGTGACGCTCGACGGCGAAGTCGTGTGCGCTGCCCGCGCCGATGGCAAGATCAAGTGGGTGACCCGCCTGCCGCGCTTCCAGAAGGCGAAAAAGAAGACCGGCCCGATCGAGTATGCCGGTCCGGTGCTGGCCTCCGATCGCCTGCTGGTTTCAGCCTCGAACCGCGAGCTGCTGACGCTGTCGCCGTACACCGGCAAGCTGATCTCGTCGGTCAAGCTGAAGGCCGCCGCCTATCTGCCGCCGATCGTCGCGGCGGGCACGGTGTACCTGCTCACCGACGACGGCAAGTTGACCGCCTACCGGTAGGCCGCGCGCCCGGTTCGACCGCATCGGCATAATCCGCTAACAGGCGGCGCATGTCCTCCCCCGTTAAACCTTCCGTCGTCATCGTCGGCCGCCCCAATGTCGGCAAGTCGACGCTGTTCAACCGCCTCGTCGGGCGCAAGCTGGCGCTCGTCGACGACACGCCCGGCGTCACCCGCGACCGCCGCGAGGGCGCCGCGACGCTGTTCGACCTCGACTTCACCATCGTCGACACGGCCGGCTTCGAGGATGCCGACGCAGCGACCTTGGCGGGCCGGATGCGCGTCCAGACCGACGCGGCGCTGGCGGGAGCGGACGTGGCGCTGCTGGTCTTCGATGCCCGCGCCGGCGTGACGCCGCTCGACCGGCACTTCGCGCAGTGGCTGCGTCAGCGTGATCGCCCGACCTTGCTCGTCGCCAACAAGGCCGAGGGCCGCGCCGGCGAGGGCGGGGTTGCGGAAAGTTATGCGCTCGGCTTCGGCGAGCCGATCCAGATTTCCGCCGAGCACGGCGAGGGGCTCGCCGACCTGTACGAGGCGCTGATGCCGCTGCTCGACCCGATCATCGCAGCGAACGTCGAGCCCGAGACCGAGCCCGACGACAGCGACGAGGCCGCCGCCGCGCGCCGCTACGCCGAGCCGCTCAAGCTCGCGATCGTCGGTCGCCCGAACGCCGGCAAGTCGACGCTGATCAACAAGCTGATCGGCGAGGCGCGGCTGGTCGTCGGCCCGGAGGCTGGCATCACCCGCGATTCGATCGCGATTCCGTGGGAATGGGCCGATTCTGTTACCGGCGACATGCGCGAAGTCCGGCTGATCGACACCGCAGGCCTGCGCAAGCGCGCCAAGGTCGTCGAGAAGCTCGAGCGCATGTCCGCAGCCGACACCAAGCACGCGGTCGACTTCGCCGAGGTCGTCGTGCTGCTGCTCGATGCGACGCTGGGGCTGGAGGCGCAGGACCTGCGCATCGCCGACCTGGTGCTCACGGAGGGGCGGGGCCTCATCGTGGTGCTCAACAAGTGGGACGCGGCGCACGACCAGAGCAGCCTGTTCCAGGGCGTCCGCAAGGCGCTCGACGAGGGCCTGGCGCAGATCAAGGGCGTACCGCTGCTGACCACCAGCGGCCAGACCGGCAAGGGCCTCGATGTGCTGATGAAGGTCGCGTTCGAGGCGCGCGACGCGTGGAGCCGCCGCGTCTCGACGAGCGCCCTCAACCGCTGGTTCGAAGCGGCGCTCGACCGCAACCCGCCGCCCGCACCGCACGGCCGCCGCATCAAGCTGCGCTACGCCACCCAGGTCGCGAGCCGCCCGCCGACCTTCGTGGTCTTCGGCAACCGCACCGACGAGTTGCCCGAAAGCTATCGCCGCTACCTGGTCAACGGGCTCCGCGACGAGTTGGGGTTTCAGGGCGTGCCGATCCGGCTGAATTTCCGGGGCGGCAAGAACCCTTTCGACCGGGATTAACCGCCGCCGCCTGGAGTGACTTGTCCTGAGTGACGCACCACGCTACCGGAACGAAGATTCCACTGTCCTACAGGAGAACAAAAGCCGAACATGAGCCGCGTTGGAGGAGTGATTCCGATGGTGTTGGATGGCTCGATGCTGGTCGGCGTCGCTGCGGTGCTGACGGCGGTTGCGGCGATTATCAAGGCGTTGCGCGAAAAGGATGGGGAGAAGGACTAGCGGCTGGCGAGGATCGCCGTCGCTGACTCGAGCCGCGTGGCATAGCGGTCGACGGCGGCGGCGGTGATCTTCGCATAGGCATCGGCATCGGCGAACCGGCGTTCCTCGATCGCCTCGCGCACGCCCGGCAGGGTCTTGGCGCCGTAACCGGTGAAGCGGCCCGGGGCGTAGATCATGTTGCGGTACCACGGGCGGCCGGGCAGGCCGCGATCGTCGAGCAGCAGCTGGTCGATGTCGCGCAGGCTGGCGTTGAGCCGGGTGCGCGCCGCCGGTGTCAGGCTGGCCCCGCGCGCCGTGTAGGCTGCGTCATAGGCCTTGGCGGCGGCGGACAAATGGGTGACCGCGTTCTCGAGCCCCGCGAATTCGATTGCCGGGGTCATCGACTCCGCAGCGGGTGCCGCGACCGGGTCAAGCGGGTCGCTGGCGAGCGCGAAGGCCTTGTCGGCAAGCAGCTTCGCCCGCTTGCCATCTTGGGTCCGGCGGTCGTCGGCGAGCTTCTTCACTTCGGTCAGGTAGCGCGCCACGGTGTCGGCGAAGTCGGCGTAGCGCGTCGGCGGCGTGTCCGCATCGGCGATCCGCAGGACCAGCCGTCCGACGGTCTTCGACAGCACGGCGCCATAAGCGAGGCCGGGGTCGTCGAATCTCGTGAAATGGTCGAAGCTGTCGTAGACCGAGTGATAGACGCCGCCCGACTGGTCCTCGCCGTCGTAGCCGATGTTGAGCGCCGGCACGCCGAGGTGCTGCAGGAACGACGAGAAATCCGACCCCGAGCCGAGCGCGCCGAGCGGAAAGTCGCCGCCCTTCTCGGCAGCGGCAAGATCATCCTCGGACACCCTCTGCTTGTCGTACGCACCGCTCAGGATCGCCGCGTTGCGGCGCTGGGCAACGCTGACCCCGGTCTGCGGGTCGGTGACGTCGGCGGCGACGCCGTTGACCAGGTGCTGCCACGCGTGGCTGCCCTCGGCCGAGAGGAAGCCGCGGCCGTTGCCGTCGGTGTTGATGTAGATCACCGCCTTGGCGCGGAGTTCCTTGGCGTGGGTCTCGGCGTATTCGGTCGAGCCGAGCAGCATCGGCTCCTCGCCGTCCCAGCTGGCGTAGACGATGGTGCGCGCCGGCCGCCACCCGCTCGCCCACAGGCCGCCGAGCGCCTTCGCCTCCGACATCATTGCGACGTTGCCCGACAGCGGGTCGCCCGCGCCGAACACCCAGCCGTCGTGGTGGTTACCGCGCACCACCCACTCGTCGGGCAGCGTCGCGCCCTTCAGCGTCGCGATGACGTCGTACAGCGTGCGCTGCTGCCAGTCGGACTTGACCGCGAGGTGGACCTTCACGCTGCCCTCGCCGCCAACATGATACGACAGCGGCAGCGCGCCCTGCCAATTGTCGGGCGCGCGGACGCCGCCCATCGCAGACAACAGCTTCGTGGCGTCCGCGTAGGACATCGGCAGCACGGGGATCTTCAGGATCGTCGTCGTGGCGGCGCGGGTCAGGCGCTTCGCACCGGGAACCGCGCCGATGCCGGGCGTCAGCGGGTCGCCGGGATAGGTCGTCATGTCGGCGACCGAGCCGCGCTGCACTGCGCTGGCCGGGCGCGAACCGCCCCTGGGATAGGTGTCGCCCTGCTTGTAACCGTCGTCGGCGGGGTCGGAATAGATGATGCAGCCGATCGCGCCGTGCTCCTGCGCGAGCTTAGGCTTGAGACCGCGCCAGCCGGCACCGTAGCGCGCCAGCACGATCTTGCCGCGCACGTCGATGCCGCGCCGGGCCAGCGCCGCATAATCGTCAGGCATGCCGTAGTTGACGTAGACCAGGGGCGCGGTGACATCGCCGTCGCCCTGGAACGCCACGTACGGCGGCAGCGCGCCCGACAGATCCTGCGAGGTCGCGTCGCCCGGAATCGGCGGCTCCTGCCCGCCCAGCACGATCCGCTCAGGCGCGATCATCTCGACGGTGGTCGAGATCGGCAGCGGATAAAGGACGCTGAACTCCTCGATGTGCGCGTCCCAGCCGAACGCCTTGAACTGCGACAGGATGAACTCGGCGTTGACCTTGTCGTGCGGGCTGGAGACGTGGTTCGGGGCCGACGACATGCGCTTCAGCCACGCGGTCTGGTCGGCGGCGCTGATGCTGGCATCGAAGGCGGCCTCGATCGCGGCCTGGCCGACCGGTGCGGCCGCATGGGCGGCTGTGGCGAGCGCCAGCGCACTGGCAAGGCTCGTGAAAATCAGGCTGCGCATCGGTTCGACCCCTTGATTACCGCGTGTTTCACAGCAAAGTCGGGGCGACGCAACGCCAGAACGGCGGCCTTGCCAGCCAAGGCATCCGGACCGCCTGTTGCCGCCGCCGATCACGCGGTTTAACCCGGCGGAAACCGCTGGGGAGACGTCGCGCCATGAAGCTCGCATCGCTGAAGGGTAGCCGCGACGGGCGGCTGGTGGTGGTCTCGCACGACCTCGCGTGGTGTGCCGACGCGCAGCACATCGCGCCGACGCTGCAGGCGGCGCTCGACGACTGGCACCATGTCGAACCCCGGCTACGGCTGCTGGCCGAGGACCTCGAGCACGCCGCGATCCCGCTCGACCGCTTCCACGAGCGCGAGGCGCTGAGCCCGCTGCCGCGCGCCCACCACTGGGTCGACGGCTCGGCCTACGTCAACCACGTCGAGCTGGTCCGCAAGGCCCGCGGGGCCGAGATGCCCGCCAGCTTCTGGACCGATCCCTTGGTCTACCAGGGCGGCAGCGACGACTTCACCCCGCCACGCGGTGACATCGTCGTCCCCGACGAAGCGTACGGGATCGACTTCGAGGCCGAGGTCGCGGTGATCGTCGACGACGTCCCGATGGGCTGCACCGAAGCCGAGGCGGGGGCCCACATCAAGCTCGTGATGCTGGTCAACGATGTGTCCCTCCGCAACCTGATCCCGGGCGAGCTGGGGAAGGGCTTCGGCTTCTACCAGTCGAAGCCGTCGACGGCGTTCTCGCCGGTGGCAGTCACCCCCGACGAGCTCGGCGCGGCGTGGAGCGGCAGCAAGCTCCACCGCCCATTGGCCTCGACGCTCAACGGCCAGGCGTTCGGGCATCCGGACGCCGGGGTCGACATGACTTTCTCCTTCGCCCGGCTGATCGCCCACGTGACGCGGACCCGCCGCCTCGGCGCGGGCGCGATCATCGGGTCGGGCACGGTCTCCAACAAGGACGGCGACCAGCCCGGACGGCCGGTGGCCGACGGCGGCGTCGGCTATTCGTGCCTCGCCGAGTTGCGCATGATCGAGACCATCGCCAGCGGCGCGCCAACGACGCCGTTCATGAAGTACGGCGACACCATCCGAATCGAGATGCCGGGCGACGGCGGCCACAGCATCTTCGGGGCGATCGAACAGGAAGTCGTAACGTCATGAATTCTATCGCCAACGACGGTACCGAAGCCAGCGACCGCATCCTCTACGACTATTGGCGCTCGTCCGCCGCCTACCGGGTGCGGATCGCGCTGAACGTGAAGGGCCTCGCTTATACCTCGAAGCCGGTCGACCTCCGCACCGGCGCGCAGTCCGGGGTCGGCTACACGATGCTCAATCCACAGGGGCTGATCCCCTTCCTGATCGACGGCGAGACCGGTATCGCGCAGAGCCTGGCGATCATCGAGTGGCTCGAGGAGACTTATCCGGAGCCGCAGCTGCTGCCTGGCGACGCGGCCATGCGCGCGCGCATCCGCGGTGCCGCGCTCGGCATCATCGCCGACCTCCATCCGCTCAACAACCTCCGGGTGCGGAAGTACCTCGCTGCCGAGATGGGCCACGACGAGGCGAGGATCGACGACTGGGGCCGGCACTGGATGGAGACCGGGCTTGCCCCGCTGGAGGAGCAGGCCGAACGCGCGACCGGGCTTTACCTGTTCGGCGATACGCCGACGCTCGCCGACGTCTGCCTGGTGCCGCAGCTGTACAACGCCCGGCGTGCGCAGGCCGATGTCGCGCGCTTCCCGGCGCTGGGCGAGATCGACAAGCGGCTGAACGCCCTGCCGGCGTTCCAGGCGGCGCGGCCGGAGCGGCAGCCGGGGGCCGACAGCTAGGGGACGGATCGCACCGGCACCGCCACGTTGCACACGTCGACACCGCCCGCGGGCTTGCCAAAAAACGGCTCGCTGCGGTTGGCGCGCGCCTCGATCAGCGACTTGAAGCTCGGCGAGGCGGTATCCATGACCTCGAAGCGGGGGCGCTCGGCCACCGGAAGATCGCTGGCGACACGGACGCGGGTGACGACCGTGCGCTCGGCCTCGGTCTTGTAGAAGCCCATTTCCTCGGTGCCGCGCGGCAGGGCGCTCCAGTTCGCCATGCCCTGCACGACCCGCCCGACGACCGCCATGTTGCGATCGAGATGGCGCGGCGCGTGGCCGATCACCGCGTACAACTCGGAGCCGTCGCCGGTGTCGGGGGCCAGGTTCCGCCCCGCGCCGACCATCGCATAGCAGTGAACCAGCCATTCGCGCCCACCCGCCCGTGCCACCGGCCAGCCGCGGTCGAAGCCGGCCTGCGCGGCATAGGCATCGCGGTAGGGCAGAGCCGTGAAGGTCTTGCCAGCCGGCCAGTCGTATTCGGCGGCGAGCTTGGGTCCGGGCGCGGAGTCGGTCGGGCCGGGGGTGGCGCCCGGTGTCGTGTCGCGCGATTCCTTCGCGGCGAACTGCACGACGTAATTGTCCTGGACCCGGACGACGCCACCACCCTCGAAGCTGCCGGCGCGGGCGAGGGCGCGGATCGCCGCGACATGCACCGGCGCGAACCAAGGCGCGAGCTGGATGACGACGCGCCCCTTGGCACTGTCGACCACGAGCAGGTCCTCGGGCGGCACTGCGAGCCAGGCGGCGGCGGGCGCGTCCTTCAGGATTTCGGCGGTGGTCGGTGCGGCGGCGGCGAGCGCAAGGCTGAGGAGGATCATGTGGGCCAGTGTAGGGGATCGAACTGCATTGTCATCCGGGCGCTATCGTCATCCCGGGCTCGACCCGGGACCCAGCTAACCCCGAGGGCGCTGTGCGGGGTTAGCTGGGTCCCGGGTCGAGCCCGGGATGACGATGCGTTGAAGCCGGCCGCGCCTCAGCGGCGCGGTGGCGGTCCGCGTCGCGGGCTCGGCGGACGCCGTGCCGGCTCTGGCGCAGCACCGGCAGCCTCGATGATCACACTTGGGTCGCCGTCGTCGGTGCGCTTCAGCGCCTGCACGAAGCGCTGGGCCAAGGGCGTCGGGATCTCGAACCGCGTCTCGCGGTCGAAAATGCGGATCGCGCCGATGTCGCGGCGGGTCAGGTGGCCGCGGCGGCACAGATAGGGCAGCAGCCAGCGCGGGTCGGCGTTGTTGACCCGGCCGGTGTTGACCCGGAACCAGACGACATCCTCGAAGCCCGCGCGTGCCGCCTCGGGCTCGCCCCGCTGGGGTGGGCCGGTGTCGGTCAATTCCTCAGGGGTAGGCAGCGAGGCGCGGTAGCGGCGGAGCAATGCGGCGGTGATCGCCACCGCGTCCTTCTGCGCCAGCAGCGCCTCGGCGGCGGCGGTGTCGTCGCCGGCCTCGCCGATCTCGTCGATCAGGCGGGCATCGTCCTTCTCGGCGATCGCGGCGGCGGTCGGCACGTCCTCCCATGTGGCGCGGATGTTGGCTTCGCGGAGCATGCCCTCGGCGCGGCGACGCTTGGGGTAGGGCACGAGGACGACGCAGACGCCCTTCTTGCCGGCGCGCCCGGTACGGCCCGAGCGGTGCTGGAGCACCTCGGCATCGTGCGGCAGCTCGGCGTGGATAACGAGGCCGAGGTCGGGCAGGTCGAGGCCGCGCGCCGCGACGTCGGTAGCGACGCAGACGCGGGCACGGCGGTCACGGAGCGCCTGCAAGGCGTGGGTGCGCTCGGACTGGCTCAGCTCACCCGATAGGGCGACGGCGGAGAAACCGCGCTCGACGAGGTTGGCATGCAGGCGGCGGACGCCTTCGCGGGTCGCGGCGAAGACCATCGCGGCACCGGAGTCGAAGTAGCGCAGGACGTTGACGACCGCGGCCTCGAGGTCGTTCGGGGCGACGCGGACCGCGCGGTAGTCGATGTCGCCGTGCGCCTCGGCGGCGCTGCCGACCTGGAGGCGCTCGGCGTTGCGCTGATAGCGCTTTGCCAGTGCCTGGATCGGCTTGGGCAGGGTCGCGGAGAAGAGGAGCGTGCGGCGCTCGGTCGGGACCTGGTCGAGAATCTCCTCGAGGTCGTCGCGGAAACCGAGGTCGAGCATCTCGTCGGCCTCGTCGAGAACGACGGTGCGGAGGTCCGTCGTCGCGAGGTTGCCGCGCTCGAGGTGATCGCGCAGGCGGCCCGGTGTGCCGACGACGATGTGGCTGCCGCGGCTGAGCGTGCGGGCCTCGTCGCGGACGTTCATACCGCCGACGCAGGTGGCGACGACGCCGCCCGCTCCGGCGAACAGCCACTCGAGCTCGCGCGCGACCTGCAGGGCAAGTTCGCGGGTCGGGGCTATGATCAGCGCGAGCGGCGCACCGGCGCGGGCGAAGCGCTCGGCCTCGCCGAGCAGGGGGCCGGCCATCGCAAGGCCATAGGCAACGGTCTTGCCGCTGCCGGTCTGAGCCGAGACGATGAGGTCGCGGGTGGCGTCGGCAGCGAGGACGGCAGCCTGGACGGGGGTGGGCTCGGCATAGCCGCGCTCCACCAACGCGCTCGCAAGCGCGGGGTGTGTGGTACTGAAGGGCATAAGGTCGCCTACACGGTGAATGGGGCGGGCGTGAGGCGGAGTTGCCTGACGCGCGCCAGCGTACGATTGTCGACTATAGCACAGCAATGAAAGCACTGGGGGAGCGGCAAATGGCGTGGGGCTGGACACTAGCGGCAGCGGCAATGTTGGCGGCTTCCCCGGTATTGGCGGGACCACCCGAGCTGGACAGACTGTTCGCCGAGTGGCGAGTATTCGAGGCGTCGGGGACCCGCGACGGCGCGCCCGACTACACCCCGGCGGCGATGACCGCGAAGGCGGCGGCGCTGAAGACCTGGCAGGCGCGGCTGGCGAAGTTTGATCGCAGCGGCTGGCCGGTCGCGGACCAGGTCGACTGGAACCTCGTCCGCGCCGAGATGAACGGGCTCGACTTCGACCTCCACGTCCTCAAGCCATGGCAGCGCGACCCGGCGTTCTACATCTCGCTGTGGACCTCGCAGAGCGACACGCCCGCCCATGAAGGCCCCGTCCACCATGCGCCGATCGAGCTGTGGCAGTACAGTTTCCCGCTCGACGCGGCGGCGCAGGCGAAGCTGGCGGGCGAACTGCACGGCATCGCGCCGCTGCTCAGGCAGGCGCGCGGCAACCTGACCGGCAACGCGCGCGACTTGTGGACTTCGGGGACCATCAGCGTCGGCGAGCAGGCGAGCGGGCTCGACGAGCTGGCGACCAGGATCACCGGTGCCAGCCCCGAACTGAAGGCGGCGGTCGCCGAGGCGCAGGCGGCGACCGCCGAGTATATCGCGTGGCTGACCGCGGAGGCGCCGAAGAAGACCGGGCCGTCCGGGGTCGGGATCGAGAACTACGACTGGTACCTGAAGAACGTCCAGCTTTCGCCCCTGACCTGGGTCGGCGAGGTCGCGATCCTCAAGCGCGAGCTCGGGCGGGCGCACTCGGCGCTGCGGCTCGAGGAACACAACCACCGCGACCTGCCGCCGCTGGTCGGTGCGGCGGACGAGGCGGCCTACACGGTCCAGGCCCAGGCAGCGGTGCGGCGCTACATCGACTTCGCGCGCGACAACGACATTTTCACGGTGCACGACTACATGGCGCCGGCGCTGCTGGCGAAGATCGGGCATTATGTCCCGCCCGAGAAGCAGGACTTCTTCACCATCGTCCAGCACCGCGCGCCGCTGGCGCTGTGGATGCACTGGTACCACTGGTTCGACCTCGCAGTGATGCGGACCGACCCGAACCCCGATCCGATCCGGCGCGGCGCATTGCTGTACAATATCTGGGACACGCGGTCGGAGGGCTTCGCCACCGCGAACGAGGAGATGATGCTTCACGCCGGGCTGTTCGACGTGTCGCCGCGCGAGCGCGAGGTGGTGTGGATCATGGCGGCGCAGCGGGCGGCGCGGGGGCTGGCGTCGCTGTACGCGCAGGCGAACCAAATCGACCTCAAGGCGGCGCAGGCGATGCAGGTGGCGCGCACGCCCAACGGCTGGATGAGCCCGACGCTGCCGCTGGTGGGGTTCGAGCAGGGCCTCTACCTGCGCCAGCCGGGCTATGGCACCAGCTACATCACCGGCAAATACCAGGTCGACAAATTGTTCGACGAACTGTTCGAGACCAAGCCCGGATTCACGGTCAAGCAATTCTACGACGGGCTGAACGGCTTCGGGATGATACCGCCATCGATGGTGCGCTGGCAGTGGGTGGGGAACGACGACGAGGCTAAGGCGATCGGGGCGGAGCAGGCGATCACGCCCGCTCTACCCCTCGCGACCAGCGAGCCGAGCGACCCGAAGGTCAAGCCTTCGCCTCGAATTCCAGCGCCACGCCGTTGATACAGTGGCGCAGCCCCGTCTCCGCCGGTCCATCGGGGAACACATGCCCCAAATGCCCGCCGCACTTGGCGCAATGGACCTCGGTGCGGGTCATGCCGAACTTCTTGTCGACGCTGGTCTCGACGGCTCCGGGGATCTCGCGGAAGAAGCTCGGCCAGCCGCTGCCGCTGTCATACTTGGCACCGGAGTCGTAGACCGGCGTGCCGCAGCCGGCGCAGTGATAGACGCCGGTGCGCTTCTCGAAGTTCAGTTCGCTGGTGCCGGCGCGCTCGGTGCCATGATCGCGCAGCACATGGCGCGCCTCAGGGCTGAGCTGGTCGTCACGGACGGGGATAGTGGGGGTGTCGGTCATCGGGGGGCACTCCTTCGTGCCCCGATATAGGGTCGCGCCTTTACCGGTAAAAGACGTGGTTCCCGATGCGGCTGACGCGCTGCATGTTGCCCCAGGCAACGTTGACGCGGGTGGCGTGGAACGACATCGCGCGCGGTGCGACCTCGAGCCAGCGCTGGGCCTGGGCGATGACGGCGATGGCCTGCGCGACGCGGTAATCCGGCGACGTCGTGTTGACGGTGCGGCGGGCGAACGTGAACTGGCCGGGCTGGTCGACGACACCGCAGACGCTGTCGGCATAATGGCCCGAGGCGACGCGGTTGATGATCACCTGGGCGACCGCGAGCTGGCCCTCGAGGGGCTCGCCGCGGGCTTCGAAGAACACCGCCTTGGCGAGGCACTTGGCGTCGGCGCCGAGCGGAGCGGCGGGGAGGTCGACGACCTGGCCGACGAGGGTGCGGAGGCTGGCCGGCGGGGCGATGGCGACGTCGGCGGCAGACGTCTCGTCCGACTGGTCGAGGGCGGCAGTGTCGGCGACGACTGCGGGGGTCGGGTAGAGAGCGGGGGTCAGGGTGTTTTCGGAAGCCGTGGCGGTCGCGGTGACTACGCTCTGCGGCAGCTCGCCAGCGGCGAGGAGTGCGAACCCGGCAAGCATGATGCCTGCAATTCGGGTAACATTATGGAACCTAAGGGTCATTCACTCGTCTGCTACCCACGGCCTGGCTTCCGGTCCGCATTCGCTCGGCGTAGTTTGTATTCGTGCCGAACGTCGCTGGGCTGAACCGGATCAGGACCGCTTGGGTTGATCATCGCCAGCCCCGCCCACGGGTCCGACGTTTTCGTTAATCCGGCATGCAGAAACAGTGGTGGGCGATCAACCCGTCGTTATTGTTTCGTCGATGAACCGTGCCGGATCCGGGGTGTCGAGTTCAATTACCCACAAGTCGGGGTCGTAGCGGCGCTGGCGTTCGAGCCAGTTGTCGACCGAGTCTCCGCTCGCGGTCTCGCGCCATTCATAGCCGCCGTTGGCATTCATCAGCCGCTGCAGCGCACGGGTGTGGTTGCCGCGGCGATGAACGACGACAGCGCTGCCCGCCACTGCATCGCCCCTGTGGAGCACGGTCGCGAAATCGCCCGCCGCGTTGACCCGGCGGACCAGCGCGTTGACCCAAATCACGGCCGCAAGGCGCGGCTCGCTCAGGTGTAGTCCGCCAACGACGCGAGCGGAATTCGCGAGCGCATGAAGGTGCCGGTGCCGCGCCCGACCTCCTCGCCGCTGGCATCGGTAAGCCAGCTTTCGGCGATCAGCACCCGCCGCGCTCCGGACACCCAGCGCCCCTCGGCAACGATGGGCCCCTCGCGCAACGGCCGCGACATCAGGATGTTGAACGCGGTGGTCAGCATGAACACTTCGGGCACCAGGCTATTCGCCGCATAGAAAGCCGCGTCGTCGAGCACCTTGAAATACAGTGTGCCGTGGACCGCGCCGGCGGCGTGAAAGTGCTCGGGTGTCGCGTTCATCTCGATCCGGGTCGTGCCCGGACCGGTGACGGTCAGCGTGGAGGCGAAGGCGCGGTTGATCGGCGCGCCCGCGTACAGCCGTTCGAGCGCGCGGAAATGCTCGACGTTCGGAGCCTGATCGTCACCGGTCATCGGTCGGCCGCCTAGGAGCGCGGCTCGACCCAGCCGATGCTGCCGTCCTCGCGGCGATAGACCATGTTGTGCGCGCCCGTACCGCTGTTACGGAACAGCAGCGCCGTGGTGTTGCGCAGGTCGAGCATCATCACCGCGTCGCCGACGGTCGCGTCGGGAATGTCGACGCGGGTCTCGGCGATGACCAGCGGGTTATCCTCCGGCTCCTCCTCGGCGGCGGCGAAGATGGTGTAGGCGGCGTTGTCGATCTCGGGAATGACGGCTCCGTTCTGGACGGCGTTGCCGGGGCCGTGGCGGTCCTTCAGGCGGCGCATGTAGCGGCGCAGCTGCTTCTCGATCCGGTCGGCAGCACCGTCGAAGGCGGCCTGCGCGAGCTGGGCGCGTCCAGCCCCCTTGAGGATCAGGTCGGCCATGACGTGCATGATGATATCGCAGGTGAAGTCGCCGTGCGGACCGGAGCCGAGCGTCACGGTCGACTTGAGGGCACGCGGAAAATGCTTGGTGACGATCGCCGTGAGCCGGGTCTCGACGTGCTCGCGGAAGGCGGCACCGGCGTCGACCTGGTGGCCCGAAACGCGAATGTCCATAAAACTGGCTCCTCTTACTTTCGAAGCCCGTCAGTCTAGCGCCGAAACCAAGGTCAGGACAACCAGACCGGGTCCTTCAGCGTCGCGATAAAGGCGGCGTGGCGCAGCAATTCAGCGTCGGAGGCGGCAAAGGCGCGCGCCGCGTGGACGGTGCGCTCGACCGGGGCCGCGTCCTCGACCAGCTCGGCGGCGAGGTCGAAGCCGATCTGGCGGCCGCCGGTGAGCTCCACATAGACCCGCGCCAGCAGCTCAGCGTCGATCAGCGCGCCGTGCTTGGTCCGCGCCGACAGGTCGACGCCGTAGCGGTTGCACAAGGCGTCGAGGGTGTGTTTCGCGCCGGGGTGCTTCTTGCGCGACAGTTCGAGGGTGCAGACGGCGCGGGTGTCGGGGATGATCCGCATGCCGCAGCGCTTCAGTTCGTAGTTGATAAAGCCGAAGTCGAAGACCGCGTTATGGGCGACCAGCGGCGAGTCTTCGATGAAGGCCAGGAACTCGTCGACGACCGCCTCGAACACCGGCTGACCAGTCAGGAACGCCGAGCTGAGCCCGTGGATCGCCTGGCTGTCCTTGGGCATCGGGCGGCACGGGTCGATGTACGTGTGGAAGGTTTTTCCGGTCAGGACGCGCCCGACCATCTCGAGAGCGCCGATCTCGACGACGCGGTGGCCGTCGCCGGGCATGATGCCGGTGGTTTCAGTGTCGAAGACGATTTCACGCATGCCGTGCATATCGGGGAACCGGGGCCTTCAAACAAGCCACAAGGCGTTTGACGGCGCGCCGCGTTACCTGCCGGCCGCATCCGGTCGGGATGACGACGTCGGCAAGCGCGCGCTTCTCGGCGTCGGGCATCTGCTGCCTCAGGATCGCGGCGAATTTCGCGGGCGTCATGCCGGGCCGGGCGAGGACGCGGGAGGCTTGGACCTCAGGCGGAGCCGATACCACGACGACGACGTCGACCTTATCGGCACCGCCCATCTCGAACAGCAACGGCTGGTCGAGGACCACCACCGGCTCGCGACGATGCCTGAGCAGGAAGCGCTTCTGCGCCGCGCCGACCATCGGGTGGATGATCGCTTCAAGCCGTTTGAGCGCTACGGGATCGCCGAACACGAGAGCGCCGAGCTTGCCCCGGTCGAGGCCGGCTTGGGAGGTTGTGCCGGGGAATTCGGCCTCGATGGCGGGCAGCGCCGCGCCGCCGGGGGCCTGCAGGACGTGGACCGTCGCATCGGCGTCGAAGACCGGCACGCCGAGGCGCTCGAACATGTCCGCCACGGTCGACTTGCCCATGCCAATGGAGCCGGTCAGGCCGACGATCAGGCTCATTTGGCGACCAGCAGAGCGCGTAGTTCGGCGTCGTGCTCGCGCGGCGGTGCCGCCCCGAAGAACAATTCGAACGCGACCGCCGCCTGCCCGACCAGCATCTCGAGACCGTCGATGGTGTCCAGGTCGCGGGCACGGGCGGCGGCGAGGAGCGGGGTCTCGAGCGGCGCATAGACGACGTCGTAGACCACCGCGCCCTCGAGCAGCGGCGACAGGTCGAGGTCGAGCGGCGGCTGACCGGCCATGCCGAGCGAACTGGCGTTGACCAGCAACGCGGCCGCCGGCAGCCGAGCGGTCATAGGCTTGACGTCGCCCTCGAGCCCGAACTGCGCGAGCAGTCCCATTGCCTTCAAGGGCGACCGCGCCAGCATGGTGACGGGGCCGACCCCAGACTTCAACAGCGCGAACAGCACCGCGCGGGCGGCACCGCCGGCGCCCACAACGACGACCGGCGCACCTTCGAGGTCGAACCCGGCGAGCGGCGCGTAGAAGCCGGCAGCATCGGTGTTGGTCCCGACGACCGCGCCATCCTGCCGGAACACGGTGTTCATCGCGCCGATGCTGGCGCGAACGCCCCCGGGGTCGCCGACGTGGTCGATGACCGCGATCTTGTGCGGGATGGTGACGTTGCTGCCGCGCCAGTCGGGGTCGGCGGTGCGGCGCGCGATGTGCGCGGCGAGGTCGGCGGGGTCGACCCGAGTGGCGACATAATCCGCATCGATGCCGAGCTTCGCGAGCCAGAATTTGTGGATCAGCGGGGATTTCGAGTGCGCGATCGGGTCGCCGATGACCTCGGCATAGGGGCGGGTCACGACGCCAGCACCCCCCGCACCCTTAGAAAATCCAGCACCGGCAGCAGCGGCAGCCCCATCACCGTGAAATGATCCCCGTCGATCCGGCTGAACAATTGCGCCCCCAGCCCTTCGATCCGGTACGCCCCGACCGAGCCGAGCACCGCGTCGCCCTCCTGGTCGAGGTACGCCGCGATGAAGGCGTCGCTCAGCGGCCGCATCGACAGCCGCGCGGTGTCGACGACGCGCCACACCACCGCGCCGTCCATGGCGATGACCGCGCCGCAGACGAGCCGGTGGTCGCGGCCCATCAGGCGGCGCAGGTGGGCCTCGGCCCCGGCCCGGCCCTCGGGCTTGTCGAGCAGCGCGCCGTCGTGAGTTTCGAGGATCTGGTCGCTGCCGAGCACCAGCGCACCAGGCACGCGGCGCGACAGCTTGAGCGCCTTCATCTCGGCGAGCGTGTCGGCGACTTCGCGCGCACCCGCACCGGCGGCGACCATCGAGACCTTGATCTCGCTCTCGTCGACGTTGGGCGCGACCGCCTCGAACTTGACGCCGGCACCGCGCAGCATCGCCTGGCGGCTGCTGCTCGTCGACGCGAGCACGATCATGCCCGTCATTCGGGAACCTCGACGCCGCGCGCCGCGTCACGCGCCTGCACGAGATTGATGATCGCCGCAGCGCTTTCCTCGATCGAGCGCCGCGTCACGTCGATCACCGGCACGTCGTGATCGGCGAACAAACGCCGGGCGTAGGCGACCTCGGCGGCGACCCGGTCGAGCTCGACGTAGTCGGTGTCGGTGGCGCTGCCCATCGTCAGCAGGCGGTTGCGGCGGATCGCGACGAGGCGCTCCGGCGACGTCGTCAGCCCGACGACGAGCGGGCGTTGCAGCGTGAACAGCGACGCCGGCGGCGGCGATTGCGGCACGACCGGCATGTTGGCAGTCTTGTAGCCACGATTGGCGAGATAGATCGCGGTCGGCGTCTTGGAAGTTCGCGACACGCCCGCGAGCACGATATCGGCTTCCTCCCAGTTTTCGCTCTGCTGGCCGTCGTCGTGGACCATGGTGAAGTTGATCGCGTCGACCCGGCGAAAATAGGCCGCGTCCATGATGTGCTGGCGACCGGGCCGGGTCGTCGCCGACTGGCCGAGCAGGTCCGACAGCGCATCGATGGTCGGGTCGAGCGCCGACACCATCGGCAGGCCCATGGTGATGCAGCGATGCTCGAGCCGGGTGCGAACCGGGCCCGTGACCAATGTGTAGAGGACCAGCCCGGGGCGCTTGGCGATCTCCTCCATGACCCGGTCGAGATGGCCTTCGCTGCGCACCATCGGCCAGAAATGCTTGATCGCCTCGACGCCCTCGAAGCGCGCCAGACCAGCTTTTGCTACCGATTCCAGCGTCTCCCCGGTCGAATCGGAGACGAGGTGGAGGTGCAGCCGGGTCACCGTCGGGCAAGTCTGTGGATAAGCATCGGAGCGAGGGTTAGTGATGCGGCCGAAAACCGGCAAGCCCGGGTTTTTCCCGGTTTCCGCCGACTCCCGTCTTGCCAGCCCACATCCAGGAAGAATCCACAGGCAGCCCTGTGGACAACGGGGACAACTTTAACGACTCGCCGGATTCAGGCGAGTCGGCGACCCGCTGCGGTGTGGACTGAATCGGTCGACGGGACTTATCCCCGGCATCCCCCGAACTACTACCACTGCCATTCTTCTAAAGACTCTTTGCAAGGTTGTGGTGTGGCGGGCATTGAGCGGTGGCGCCGGTCGACGGCGGCTTGCACAGGACAACCGGTGATCACCACGCCGCCGCCCGCCTCGCCGATTCTTGCCGTGCTCGGCGGCGATATCCTCGACATCCCGCCGCTTTGGCTGATGCGACAAGCCGGGCGCTACCTGCCCGAATACCGCGCGCTGCGGCAGGAGAAGGGCGGCTTCCTCGAACTCGTCTATGACAGCGAGTCCGCTGCCGAGGTTACGCTCCAGCCGATCCGCCGCTTCGGCCTCGACGGCGCGATCCTGTTCTCGGACATATTGATCGTCCCCCACGCGCTTGGGCAGGACCTGAGCTTCGGGGTCGGCGAGGGGCCGCGTCTGACGCCACCCTTGCTCGATGGTGCCTTCGATGCCCTCGATGCCGCCCCTGAGCGCTTCCTGCCGGTCTACGAGACCGTGCGGCGGGTGCGGGCCGCCCTCGACCCCGAAGTCGCCATGCTGGGCTTTGCAGGGTCACCGTGGACGGTCGCGACCTACATGGTGGCGGGCCAGGGCTCCAAGGACCACGCCGAGGCGCGCCGCCTGGCCTACCGCGACCCGGTCGCGTTCCAGGCGCTCATCGACCGCATCGTCCACACCACCGTCGATTATCTTTCGGGCCAGATCGCGGCGGGGGCGCAGGCAGTGCAGCTGTTCGACAGTTGGTCGGGCAGTCTCGCGCCGGCCGAATTCGAGCGCTGGGTGATCGCGCCGACCGCCGACATCGTCGGGCGCCTGATGGTCCGCCACGGCGACGTGCCGATCATCGGCTTCCCCAAGGGTGCGGGCGCCAAGCTCGCGGCGTACGCGGCCGAAACCGGCATCGACGCGGTCGGGCTCGACGAGACCATCGACCCGGGCTGGGCGGACGCGATGCTGCCGCCGGGGATGCCGGTGCAGGGCAACGTCGACCCGCTCGCCCTGATCGCCGGCGGCGAGCCCTTGCGCGAAAGCGTCGCGCGGGTCCGTGCCGCCTTCGAAGGCCGGCCGCACATCATGAACCTCGGCCACGGCATCCTCCAGGACACGCCGATCGCGCACGTCGAGGAGTTCATTGCGCTGGTTAGGGGCGGGTGATGATCGGCTGGCTCGGTGACGCTTATCCCTGGGTCAAGGCGCTCCATGTCATCGCGGTGATCTTCTGGATCGCCGGGCTGTTCATGCTGCCGCGCTTCCTGGTCTACCAGATGGCGACGGTGCCGGGTTCGCCCGAGGACGCTTTGTGGAACGAGCGCAATGCCCGCATCAAGCGGATCATCCTCAACCCCGGCATCGTGCTGGTCTGGATCCTCGGGCTGATGGTCGCGACCAGCTACGGCTTCGCGGGCGCGGGCTGGCTCCACGCCAAGATCGCGATCGTGGTCCTGCTGTCGGGCTACCACGGCTGGTTGAGCGGCACCGCCAAGAAATTCGCACGCGGGCTCAGGCCCTATTCCGAGCGCACGATGCGACTGCTCAACGAAGTCCCGGCGCTGGCGACGATCGTCATCGTCGTGCTGGTGGTGGTCAAGCCATTCTGAACCAGGCGCCGTCATCGCCGTCCTGAAGATTCGTTCCGACCCTCCACCTTGACGATCCCGCCTTGACGCTGGCGGTCGTGCCGCTTACGTCGGGGTCAGCACCGTCATCCTGGCGGGCCGCTCACCAGTCCGCCATCGCCAGACCTTACTGCGACAGCGCCCGGACTCCAGTCTCAGAGACACGCATGCATCTTCACGACCTGAAGCGCAAAACCCCCGCCGAACTCGTTGCCATGGCCGAGGAACTCGGGGTCGAGAACGCTTCGACACTGCGCAAGCAGGACATCCAGTTCGCCATTCTCAAGACCGAGGCCGACAACGGCAAGATGATCATGGGCACCGGCACCGTCGAGGTCATGCCCGACGGCTTCGGCTTCCTGCGCTCCGCCGAGTCGAACTACCTCGCGGGCCCCGACGACATCTACGTCTCGCCCCAGCAGGTCCGCAAGTTCGGCGTCCGCACCGGCGACACGCTCGAGGGTGAGATCCGCGCGCCCAAGGACGGCGAGCGCTATTTCGCGCTGACCAAGCTGACCGCGATCAACTTCGACGATCCCGATGTCGTCCGCCATCGCGTCAACTTCGACAATCTGACGCCGCTGTATCCGGATGAGAAACTGCGCTTCGACACGCTCGATCCGACCGTCAAGGACAAGTCGGCGCGGGTCATCGACATCATCGCGCCGCTCGGCAAGGGCCAGCGCTGCCTGATCGTCGCGCCGCCGCGGGTCGGCAAGACGATCATGATGCAGAACATCGCCCGGGCGATCTCGACCAACCACCCGGAGATCTACCTGATCGTGCTGCTCATCGACGAGCGGCCCGAGGAAGTCACCGACATGCAGCGCACGGTCAACGGCGAGGTCATCAGCTCGACCTTCGACGAGCCCGCGACGCGCCACGTCCAGGTCGCCGAGATGGTCATCGAGAAGGCCAAGCGCCTCGTCGAGCACAAGCGCGACGTCGTCATCCTGCTCGACAACATCACGCGCCTCGGCCGCGCCTACAACACCGTCGTGCCGTCGTCGGGCAAGGTGCTGACCGGCGGTGTCGACGCCAACGCGCTGCAGCGCCCGAAGCGCTTTTTCGGTGCGGCCCGCAACATCGAGGAAGGCGGCTCGCTGACGATCATCTCGACCGCGCTGATCGACACCGGCAGCCGCATGGACGAGGTCATCTTCGAGGAGTTCAAGGGCACCGGTAACTCCGAAATCATCCTCGACCGCAAGATCGCCGACAAGCGCGTCTTCCCGGCCATCGACATCGGCAAGTCCGGCACTCGCAAGGAGGAGCTGCTGGTCGACAAGCAGACCCTGTCCAAGATGTGGGTCCTGCGCCGCATCCTGATGCAGATGGGCACCATCGACGCGATGGAGTTCCTGCTCGACAAGATGAAGGACTCGAAGACCAACGAGGACTTCTTCGACGCGATGAATCACTAGCGAGCGCGGTACGCCGCAGTTCGGACAAGTCCGACGCTGTTAGTAATCGGGGGCAATCAAAATGCAGATGAACTCGCTCCGCTCCGGAGTGCTGGCGCTTGCGGCGGTCGGATCGTCGACCACCGTCATGGCATCAGAATTTACCGGCCCGCGTATCGAGGTCCACGGCGGGTATGACAGGCCGTCTGCCCAATTTCGCGCATATGGGTTTGGCTCAAACCACTTCTCAGGCGGATCCTACGGCATCGGTGCCGGTTACGATCTGGCGCTGGGTCATTCCGGCGTAATCGTCGGTGCCGAGATCAACGGCGACCTAAGCAGCATTGACGAGTGTGTGTCCGATGCAACGTCTCGGGTTTGCGTGAAGGCACGCCGCGACCTGAGCGCGCTGGTTCGTCTCGGTAAACACGTCGGTGGTGCGCTGGCCTATATCAAGGCCGGCTATGCGAATGCTCGTTTCGCCAGCACGGCAACAATCTCAGGACCGCCACAAAGCTTCTCTTCGGCTCATAATAACACTGGTGCGCGGGTCGGTGCGGGCGTTGAATATCCGGTAAGGCGCCGAGCTTACGTCAAGGCCGAGTATCAATATTCGAATTACGAAGCTCACTTGAGCCGCCACCAGATACTCGGTGGAATCGGACTACGGTTCTAGGTTAGCCGAAGCCACCCGGAGTTTGCTTCAAGCCGCCGCCCGCTCTCCCTCGCCCCACAGCACCTCGCGATACCGCGCAAAGCACCGCGCCCCGCACTCGAGCCGCATCAGCGCGCCCTCGGCGAGATACCGCGCGGCCTCGGGAAACTCGGATACGATGGGGACCAGCGCTTCCTTGTTCCACTCGATCGAGTGCTTGACGTCGAGCACCGCGTGGAGGTCGAAATAACGGCGGTCCTTGTCGCCATAACCCAGCCGCCGCAGCCCAGCCGCGACCGCCGCCGACCGCGCCGGGGCGGTCAGCTCGATGATTCCAAGCGCGCCGACCGAATGCCACGCATAACGCCGCGAGGTGGCGAACGCGACCATCGTGTTGGCCAGCGCGAGGCTCTCCGGACACGTGTTCTCGATGGTCGGCTGAAGGTCGAGGCGCTCGGCCAGCGCACCCAGCATCGGGCCGTGCATGCCGGCCATGTTGCCGCGGCCCATCTCGTCCCAGTAGTTGCGGGCCAGCTCCATCTTCGCGCTCTCCGGCAGCTTGACCTGAGTCAGCGCCACGAGGTCGTCGAAGCCTGCTTCACCGGCAACTTCCTGCTGCAGGAACCAGCGCAATTCCTCGAGCGAGGCGTGCTCGGCGAGCCACGGGAAAAGCGGATCGCCTTGCCCCGGACCGTCGTTGAGCAACCTCTCGTACCAAGCGATGAAGCCCTCGGCATCGGTCGGGACGGCTGCAACGCAGTCCGCGACATGCGCGCGTTCGGCCTCGATCCAGCGGCCCTCGAGCCGACGCATCGCAGTTTCCTGGGTCAGCGCCGACTCCCAGTCAGGCGACGGGACTCCGACCGCCAATCGGTCGCGATTGAAGCGCGTCAGCCGCTGCTGGAAGCTGTCGCCGCGTTGGTCGTCCTCGCCGCGCGCGTCTGCACGCGATGCGATAATCGGGGTAATCATGTGATCGTCTCTCTGCCCACGCGGCTTTAAAGCCGCTGTTCATGTCGGGATAAACCCGACGAATCGCGGCCGGGTTCCTTCCTGCGGCATGACGCCCGAAACCGTACGGAGAGTCAGAGTTCGATCAGGCGGTCGGGTAATTCGTTGGGATTGTCGTCGAGATTTGGCGGAAAATGCTCGGCGAGGACGGCGCCCGACAGCGCGATGGCGTCGACGAAGCCCCGTGCCGGCTCACCCGCCTTGATGCCGGTGACGAGGGCGTGGACCGCCTGCGCCCAGTGGGTCGGGTCGACGAGTGCGTAGATGCCCTGGTCGGCGACGACCTCGGCGATGCGGTCGGTCATCGAGACGTAGATCAGGACTCCGGTGCGAGCGCGGGTGTTGCCCATGCCGCGCGCCCGGAACTGGCTCAGCGCCTCGGCGTGGACGCGGTCGCGCTTCATGGTGCGCGGCGTCAACGCGGCCCCGAGCCCGGTCCAGATCGCAACCGCCGCAACGATGGCGAAGATGACGACCTGCACCAGCGCATAGGCTTCGATGGCACCGCGGATATCGGCGGAGAAGTCGCTGCCGGTCCAGCTCCGCCACGGCATCAGCGCGGCGAAATCGGCACCAAGCCACATCACCGCAGCGAACGGCAGGGCAAACGCGACCAGCGCGGCGACAGTCAGCCCGGTCGCTGGATAGCGGTGCGGGCGCTCGTTGACGATACAGACGATCTCGCCGGTGGTACGGAGTTCGGCCGCCGCGATGGCGTTGGCGATGCTGGCGCGGTCGGCGTCGGAAAAGGCCACTACCAGCCGCCCGACGCGCCGCCGCCGCCCGATGAGCCGCCGCCGCCGGAGAAGCCGCCGCCACCGCCACCGCCGCCGTCTCCCCAACCGCCGCCGCCACCGCCGCGCCCGCTGAACATGCCGCTGGCGACACCCCACAGGATGGCGTTGCCGATGCCCGACGAGCGCCCGCGACTGCCGCGGAACACCGAGAAGAACAGCCACAGCAGGATGATGCCGAGCCAGACGAACCCACCCAGGCCGGGGCCGCCGTGCCGCGTCGCGCGCGGCTGCTGGGCAGCGGCGACGACGTTGGCGCGGGCCTGGTCGGCGGGCAGCTGGAGCTGGGCGATCAGCGCGTCGGTGCCCGCGACGACGCCTCCAGGCAGGTCGCCGGCCTTGAAGCTCGGGATGATGCGGTCGCGGATGATCGTCGCCGACAGTGCGTCCGTCAGCCGATCCTCGAGGCCGTAGCCGACCTCGACGCGGACCTTCCGGTCGGTCGGCGCAACCAGCAGCAGCACGCCGTTGTTGGTCTTGGCCTCACCCAGCTTCCAGGCGCGGAACAGCCCGTTGGCATAGTCCTCGATCGGATAGTCCTCGAGGCTCGGCACCGTCGCGACCACCAGCTGGCGCCCGGTCGCGGTCTCGAGCGCCTCGAGCTTGGCGGTCAGCTCCGCGACGGTCGCGGGCGGTAGGACGTTCGCGGCATCGGTGACGCGGCCGGTCAGCGGTGGGTAAGTCGGCGCGGCGTGGGCGATGGTTGCGGCGAGCAGCAGCAGCGCGGCGAGAAGCCACGCTGCTGCAACCCCGAAAGCACTGGAACGGGGGAGCGAAGCTGCTCCCGCCACCGGGTTCATCTCAGAAAGCCACCGTCGGCGCGTTTGCGGCACCCGGGCTGGTCGCCTTGAACGGCTGCAGCGGCTTGGCGCCGTAGATCACCTTGGCGCCGATGACGCTCGGGAAGGTGCGGATCTCGGTGTTATAGTCGCGCACCGCCTCGTTATAGTCCTTGCGGGTGACGTTGATGCGGTTCTCGGTGCCCTCGATCTGCGACTGGAGGTTGAGGAACTGCTCGTTCGACTTGAGGTCCGGGTACTTCTCGACGCTGACCAGCAGGCGGCCGAGCGAGCCCGACAGCGCGGTCTGCGCCTGGTCAAAATTGGCGACGGCGGCGGGATCGCTGAGCTTGGTCGGGTCGACGGTGATCGAGGTGGCGCGGGCGCGGGCGTTGGTGACCTCGACGAGGACATCCTTCTCCTGCTTGGCATAGCCCTTCACGGTGGCGACGAGGTTGGGGATCAGGTCGGCGCGGCGCTGGTAGGCGCTCTCGACGTCGGCCCAGCGTGCCTTGGCGGTTTCTTCCTTGGCGGGGATGGTGTTGACGCCGCAGGCCGCAAGCGGTGCGATCAGGGCGAGGGGCAGCGCGATGCGGACGGCGCGGGCAAACGAGGTGCGGGCGGTCATGCGTCGTGTCTCCAAGAACGGCCGTCAACTCGGCCAAGCGCTAGATAGGTGTATTACGCCAACGCAACAGGGTCTCCTCATAATATTTCCGGTTTGTTGCGGCGAGGTGATTGCGTGGCGCGCCACGTTCGGGCTGATTAGCGCGGGCGTAGCTTGGGAGAGGTAGATGATTTCGGAGTTCAAGGCGTTCATTGCGCGAGGCAACGTCCTCGATCTGGCGGTCGCGGTGATCATCGGCGCGGCGTTCGGCAAGATCGTCACGTCGCTGACCGACGACCTGATCATGCCGGTCATCGGCTGGATCACCGGCGGTGTCGATTTCTCCAGCCACTTCGTCCTGCTCGGCCAGGTGCCCGACAAATACACCGGCTCGCTGACCGATTACGCCGCGCTCAAGAAGGCGGGCGCGGCGCTGTTCGGCTACGGCGAGTTCATCACTGCGGCGATCAACTTCCTGATCATCGCCTTCGTCGTCTTCATGATCGTCCGGGCGGTGAATCGCGCCACCAACCGCCAGCCGGTGGTCGCTCCGCCGACACCGAGCGAGGCCCTGCTCACCGAGATTCGCGACGAGCTCAAGCGGCGGCCGTAGGCGTCCGGTAGGCGCGTCATCCCGGGCCCGCCGGACTGCGGGCCTCAGAACACCGGCCGGCGCTTGGCTCGGAAGGCGGCGACGCCTTCCGCAAAGTCCGGGCCGGTGAACGCGTCGGCGAACATCGCCAGCGTCGCGGCATCGTCGTCGGCCTGCCCGTCCTGGATGCGGCGGATGACCTGCTTGGCCCCGGCGATGCTGTGCGGCGAGTTGGCGACGATCGTCGCGGCGAGCGCCTCGACCTCGGCACGGGCATCGGCGGCGACGATCTCGACCAGTCCGATGCGCAGCGCCTCGGCGGCATCGATCAGCCCGGCGGTGAACAGGATGCGCTTGGCCTGCCCCGGGCCGACGAGGTCGACGAGCAATTTGGTGTCGTGCAGCGAGTAGACGATGCCGAGCCGCGCCGGTGTGATGCCGAAGCGCGCGGCGGGGCTGGCGACGCGGAGGTCGCAGGCGATGGCGAGGCCGCAACCGCCGCCGACGCAGTCGCCCTCGACCAGCGCGAGCACCGGCTTGGGGGCACGGGCGAGGCTGAGCTGCGCGGCGCGGACGAGGCCCTGGTTGCCGGGTCCTGCTGCCGGGTCGTCGAGGCCGCGGCCGAACTCCTCGATGTCGGCACCGGCGCAGAACACGCCGGGGACCGCGGCGGCGACGATCAGCACCCGAACCGCCGGGTCGTCCATCGCCCGCGCGACGAGGCCCGGCACCGCGGCCCACATTGCGTTGTTGAAGGCGTTGCGCTTGGCTGGCCGGTCGATGACCAGCCGCGCGACCGCTCCGTCGAGTGCAAGCGACAGGCTCACCAGCGGGCCGGTGGCGGCGCATAGCCGGCCAGCGCCGCGTCGAGGTCGCGGCCGAGGTCGAACAGCGCCGCCTCGCTCCCCGCCGGGCCGACGATCTGGACCGCGACCGGCAAGCCGCCGCCGTCGCGTCCGGCCGGGATCGACAGCGCCGGCAGCCCGGCGATGTTCGCGAAACCGGTGAAGTCGGCCATCGTCATCGGCGCGCGGCCATGCTCGAAAGCGACCTGCGGCACGGTCGGCATCAGCAGCACGCCGTCGGTCCCGAGGGCATCGACCAGCGCCGTGCGGGTGCGTGCCAGCAGGTCGGGATCGGGAGCAACGCCGTCGCAGAAGGCCAGCGTCGCGGCGAGATCAGGCGACAGCGCGGCGCTGCGCGCGTGGCGCGCGTCGCCCAGCTCGGCGATCAGCGCATGGCCCATGGCGGCAAAGCCGGACAAGCGGATCGCGGGCAACGGATCGGGGAAGCGCAGGGTCGAGCAAGGCAGGTCGATCGCCGCCAGCGCCGCTTCATAGCCGGCGCGGACCGCCACATCGACCTCGCCTATAGCGTCGAGGAGCAACAGCTGCCGGAAGGCGAAGGTCGGATCGCCGCCGCCGATCACCCGCCACAGCGCCGCCAGATCGTCGATCGAGCGCGCCAGTGGCCCGACCGTGTCGAGCCCGGGCGCCAGCGGGAAGACGTCGGTCGCGTCGACCGCGCCCCACGTCGGCTTGAGGCCGTAGATGCCATTGTAGGCGGCCGGGATGCGGATCGAGCCGAGCGTGTCGCTGCCCAGCGCCACGACGCAAAGCCCCGCCGCGACCGCCGCGCCGCTGCCGCCCGACGAGCCGCCCGGCGAGACGCCGCCCCGGTGCGGGTTGCCGATGCGGCCGAACCACGGGTTGTCGCTGGTCGCGCCGAGCGCCGCCTCGTGCATGCCGCAGGTGCCGAGGATGATCGCCCCCGCCGCGCGCAGGCCGGCGACCATAGGCGCGTCGTGGCCAGCGACTACGTCGCGCCGCAACTCCATGCCCGCGGTCCAGGGCAGTCCGGCGACAGCGATGTTAGACTTGATCCCGACGGGCACGCCCTCGAGCGGTCGTGCGCTGCCATCCCGGAAGCGCTGGTCGCTTTCAGCCGCTGCCCGGGCGGCCCCGGCACGGTCCAGGTCGGCAAAGGCGTTGAGCCTGGGGTTGAGCCGGTCGATCCCCGCGAGCGCCGCCGCGATCGCTTCCGACGGTGTCGTCTCCCCCGCCGCATAGGCTCGCGTCAGGCCGGCAATGCCGAGTCGGTGAAGCTCCATCCGTCCGCTTTAGCGCGGACTGCGTTTCGCCAAAATGCGCTGCAGGGTGCGACGGTGCATCTTCAGGCGGCGCGCGGTCTCGCTGACGTTGCGCTCGCACAGTTCATAAACGCGCTGGATGTGCTCCCAGCGGACGCGGTCGGCCGACATCGGCTCGGCTAGCGCTGCGGGCCGCGTGCCGGGCTCGGCCTCCAGCGCGCGGACGATATCCTCGGGGTCGGCGGGCTTGGCGAGATAGTCGACCGCGCCGGCCTTCACCGCCGCCACCGCCGTCGCCAGGTTGCCGTAGCCGGTCAGGACGACGATCCGCATCGCTGCCGCGAGCCCGCGCAGTTCATCGACAAGGTCGAGCCCGTTGCCATCGCCGAGCCGCAGGTCGACGATCGCGTGGGTCGGCACCCCCTCGGTCATCGCGGTGCGGGCTTCGGCGAGGCTGGCGGCGGCGCGGACGGTGTAGCCGCGACGCTCCAGGGTCAGCGCGAGGCGCTGCCGGAACGGCGCGTCGTCGTCGACGATTAGCAAGTTGGTGGCGACGGTGGCCATGAAAAGTTCCTCTCAGCTAGCGGAAACGCCTGCGCTCTCGATATGGGCTCGTGACCAGCGCGCATCGACCTGGGCACCGCCGCGCGCGCTGTTGCTGAAGCGCAACCGGCCGCCGGTGCGCTCGATCAGCGTCGTTGCAATGAAGATTCCGAGCCCGGTTCCGCCCGAGGTCGAGCGCGACGGGCCCAGGTCGGGCTCGCCGAGGTGGGGCAGCAGGCCTTCCGGAAAGCCCGGACCGTCGTCGCCGACCCCGACCATGACCGAGGTGCCGTCCGCCTGCGCGCTGAGCTCGACCGCGGACCCGGCGTGGCGCACGGCGTTGTCGACGAGGTTCGCGAGGCCGTGGAGCAGTTCCGGGGTACGCCGGACCACCGGCAGGTCGGGGCCGGCGCGAACAGTGATCGGGACCCGCGCCGGCCCCTGGCTGGCGACGACCTCGTGGAGCAGGGCGTCGAGCGACAGGCGGGGCAACGGCTCCTCGGCCTCGGCGCGGCGGGCGATGTCGACGAGGATGCCGCGGCTGCGCGTCGCTTCGTCGTCGAGCAGGCGGACATCCTTGCCGTAGACCGGGTCGTCGCCGAGTGCCTGGCGCAGGTCGCGGGCGATCAGCGTGATCGTACCGAGCGGCCCGCCGAGTTCGTGCGCCGCCGCCGCCGCCAGTGCGCCGAGCGCCGCCATGCGGGTCTCGCGGTCGAGCGCGGCCTCGGTCGCGACCAGTGCGCGAGCGCGGCCGCGCGCTTCCGCCGAGACCAGCCAGACATAGCTGCCGAGAAAGACCATCGCGATGATCACCGCGATGGTCGCGCCGAAGCCGTAGAGGGGCGGCAGCCGCGGTGCATCACCGACCCACGGCAGCGGCATCGCCCAGTGCCACAGCATGAACAGGATCGCGCCCGCGATCAGCACCAGCGCCGCCATCGCCCGCGCCGGCAACAGCGTCGCCGAAATCGTCACCGGCACCACCAGCAGCACCGTGAACGGGTTGTTGATGCCGCCCGTCAGGTACAGCAGCACGCCCGCCTGGATGAGGTCGAAGGCGAGGTGGAGCAGCACCGCATTGCCCTGCAGCCGGGCATTGCGCGGGTACAGCGTCGCCAGCCCGACGTTAAGCACCGCAGCCGCGGCAACCGCAGCGATCAGTGACGGCCAGTGCAGTGGGAAACGCAGGTACAGCCCGACGAAGATCAGCGTCGCGAACTGCCCGCCGATGGCGATCCAGCGCAGTGTCACCAAAGTCCAGACGCGGACGCCCGGCCGTTCGAGCGCGGCGGCGACCAGCGAGGGCGACGGCTTCATGGGGGCGGTATAGGCGCGTGCCGTTGCGGTGGCGATGCGGCGTATCGCGCGGGCCGCCCCATCAAACCACCCGCGGCACCCCCGGCACGCCCAGCCCGCAGTTCAGCCCCTCCGGCCAGTGGCCGGACGCAGCGCGGTACGTCGCCTCCAGGAACTCGAGCAGTGTCGCATCGGGGTCGGGTGCGGCGCGGACCGCCGCGTACGGCAGCAGCCACTCGCCGAGCGCCGCCTCCCAGACCGCACCCGCCGGACCGACCGCAGCGTCGGCGAACCCCGGCACCGCGGGATAGGCGTAGGAATAGAAGCTCGCCTCGTGGGCATCGTCGCCGGGCCAGAAGCCGGCGCTGGAGACTTCGTGGCTGTACGCTTCGCGCGTCACGGCATCGGGCAGGAACGGCACGCCGCCGGGGTGGAGCGGGGCGCGCGCGCCCGAGAAGCGCGTAACGGCGAGGTCGAAGCTGCCCCAGAAGAAGTGCACCGGGCTCGCCTTGCCCAGGAAGCCGGTGCGGAAGTGGCGGAACACCCGGTCGGCCTGGACCAGTGCGCGCCACCACGCGTGGACGGCGGCGGCGTCGTAGTCGTGATGGCCCTCGTCGTCCGGAAAGGCGACCGGGTCCGGCATCTCGTTGGGCATGATGTCGATGGTGACCGGGTGCCCGGCGTCGGCGAGCAGGGCCATCAGCCGGCGGTAGAAGGTCGCGACGCTCATCGGCGCGAGTGCGAAGCCGGAGTCGGGGCCGTCCGAGCGGCGCAGCACCAGCCGATGGTCGACGAAGTCGAGGTCGATCTCGAAGATCGCGCCGCGGTCGTGGATTGCGGTCGTGCCGAGGCCGCGCGCCGTCACGTACAGCGGCACCTGCCAGCCGTGGTTGAGCCACGGGCTCAGGTGCAGCCGGACCTTGCCGACGACCTGGGTCCACAATTGCAGCGTCCGCGCCGTCGGGGCCCAGCGCGCGAACGGCGGGTGCTCGGGCCAGTCCACCGTCGAAGCGTAGCTCATCGAAGGACCGGGCCCTGGGTCGGAGCCGCCTTGCGCGCCGGCGCGTCCTTGAGCATCCGCGCGATCGGCCCGCCGCGCGCATCGGCGAGCGCGACGCTGCGCGGGCTGTTGCCGCTGTTGTCGGTCGCGTCGGGGTTGGCGCCGGCATCAAGCAGCATGCGCGCGATGCTGGCGTTGCGGAGCTGCACCGCCTTCAGCAGCGGCGTCTCGCCAAGGCGGTTGGGCAGGTCGACCTGGACCTTGAGGTCGGTCAGCACCTTCACCGCCTCGTCGAAGTTCGAGGTCGCCGCGAGCAGCAATGGGGTCGCGCCCTCGCCGTCGCGGACATTCGGGTTGGCGTCGCGCTGGAGCAGATAGCCGAGCCAGCTGATGTCGCGGCGCTTGATGACGATGTGAATCGCCATGTCGCCGCTCGCGCCGTCACGAACGTTGACCAGCGTCGTACCGGGCTGGTTGAGGATCTTTTCGGCTGCCGCGCCGTCCTTGTCCTTGACCGCCTTGATGAACTTGTAGCCGTCCGAGAATTGCGCTGCGGCCGGGGTTGTGGCGACCGCGATCACGGCGACCACCGCCAGCGGGGCCGTCAGGCGTCTGGCCCAGGTCGACATAATGCACACTCCACCCTAGATGATCTGCCACCTAGTCTAGGTCGAGCAACCCCTGATGAACAGCCGCCGCACCCTCTGGCTGGCGATCTCCGCCGTCGCTGCGGTCGTCGCCGCGGTCTTCCTGTGGCCCGGACTCCGTGGCACCGTACCGACCGCACCGCTCGCCGGCAGCAGCATCGGCGGTCCCTTCGCGCTGGTCGACCAGCACGGCCGACAGTTCACCGAAAAGAACCTCAAGGGCCTGTATTCGCTCGTCTATTTCGGCTACACCTACTGCCCAGACGTCTGCCCGCTCGACGTCCAGAACCTCTCCCAGGGCCTCGCCGCCTTCGAAAAGGCAAAACCCCGACTAGGCGCCAAAGTCGTACCAGTCTTCATCACCGTCGACCCCGAACGCGACGACCCGGCGGCACTGACCGCCTTCGCCGCCAACTTCCATCCGCGCCTGGTCGCGCTGACCGGCAGCGTCGCGGCTATCGATGCCGCCAAGAAGGCGTACAAGGTCTATGCGCGCCGCGCCGGGCCGCCCGGTGCCAAGGCCGGACCCGCCGGTGCCAAGGACTATCTGATGGACCACGCCGCGATGACCTACCTGATGGGCCCCGACGGCGCGCCGATCGACTTCCTGCCGCACGGCACGACCCCGGCGCAGGTCGCCGACGAACTGGCGCGCTATGTCCGCTGATCGCCACCCTGCCGCCAAGCCGTACTGGGAGACGGTGCCGCTGCGTGCGATGAACCGCGAGCAGTGGGAGAATCTGTGCGACGGCTGTGGCAAGTGCTGCGTCCACAAGCTCGAGGACGAGGAAACCGGCGAACTGCTGCCGACCAACGTCGCGTGCCGCTTGCTCGACCGGCGGACCGGCCAGTGCTCCGATTACCGCAACCGCCGCGCGCACGTCCCCGAGTGCGTGCGGCTGACCCCGCAGAAGCTCGAGACGCTCGACTGGCTGCCGTCGAGCTGCGCCTACCTCCGCGTCTATCGCGGCCAGGGCCTGCCCGACTGGCACCACCTGGTCAGCGGCGACCGCGAGGCCGTCCACGCTGCCGGAATCTCGGTGCGCGGCTGGACGATCAGCGAGGACGACGCCGGCGATCTCGAGAACCACGTCATCGACGCGCCGCTCTGAGGCCCGCGATGCTGCGGTTCCTACGGGCAACTTCGACCGTACGGCGCAGCGAGCCGGTCGCGCTGCCCTCGCTTAACGTTGGCGGTCGCATCGTGCCGATTGAGCTCAGCCGCAGCCCCCGATCCCGCCGCCTGACGCTCCGTGCCGATGCCGTGCGCGGGTGCCTGCGCGTGACCCTGCCGACGCGCACGAAGCTGTCGGAGGCAGCGGCGCTGGTCGGCGCGCACGGCGGCTGGATCGCCACGCAGGTTGCGCGCTGGCCGGTGGCGCTGCCGTTCGTGCCCGGCGCGACGATCCCGTTCAGGGGCGACCAGCTACGCCTCGAGTGGGATGCAGCGCGCTCGCGGGGTCTGGTCCGCGTCGATGACAGGCTGATCGTGGGCGGCGATCCCGCGACCCTGCCCGGCCGCGTCACCCGCTGGCTGCGCGCACAGGCTCTGGCTGAACTCGAACCCGCGACCCGTGCCCTCGCAGCCCGGGTAGACCGCCCGTTGGGAGGAGTCCGGATCGGCGACCCGGTGGCGCGTTGGGGCAGCTGCGGCAGCGGTCGCATCACCTACAGCTGGCGGCTGATCCTCGCACCGCCCGACGTCTACCACAGTGTCGTCGCGCATGAGGTCGCGCACCTCGTCCACCCCAACCACGGCCGCGACTTTTGGGCACTGGCGGCGGAACTCAACGGCGGCAACCCGGCCCCGGAGCGCGCGTGGCTGCGTGCGCATGGGGCGGGGCTGCACTGGGTGGGGCGGGCGGGTTAGCCAGCACCGAGATCACACTCTTCCTTCGTCATCCGGCGAACGCCGAGATGACGAGACAGGGACGTGCGGCCTCAGTCCTTACCCCGCCCGGTCTTGTCCTGCAGCTCGTCGATGCGGATCGACGCGTCTGCCTTCGACAGCTCGGGGTCGAACTCCTCGTGGGCTTCCTCGCTCAACGTCTTCAGGTACGACGCCTGTGCCCCGGTCATCGGCTGGTCGCCGGTGGTCCAGTCGGACGGGTCCTTCTCGGCGTTCGAGGTCGGGTGGGTCTTGGGGTTTTCGGTTTCAGTCGACACGGTCGCATACTCCACGGAAAAGTGTATGGATCTAACGCCCGCCACGCGACCGTGTTCCGTGTCTGTTCGCTTACCAGCGTAACAACCGCGGCAGCAGCAGCCGGCCCGCCAGCGCCCCGCCGGCCAGCGCCAGCCCGAACCACACCGCGACATAGCCGGGGTCGTCGTGGGGGCACGACCACGCGAACACGACCGCGCCCCAGCCTGCGGCGGCCAACCCGGCGGCGGTTGCGGCAGCACGCGGACGCGCAGGTGCGGCGCGACGCGCGACGAAGACCATCGCCGCAAGCAGCGGGATACCGAACAGCACGATGCAGGCCATGCAGGCGAAACCCTCGCGCCACTCGGCCATCGGGCTCGCACCCATCGGCATCGCGCCGGCCGCGACCAGAGCTACGCCGCCCGCCAGTACAGCCGCCGCTGCTCCCAGAATCCGCCGCCGACCCGCGTTGGGCCGCGCATCAGGGGTCAGCAGCACGACCAGCGCGGCGACGCTGGCGACGGTGATGCACAGCGAGCCGCCCAGCTTCCACCAGAACATCATGCGGTGCATCGCCGGACCCATGTCGTGGCGCATCGGCATCGAGGTCGTGACCAGCACGAGTTCGGCGGCGGCGACGAGCGCGAGCAGCGCCACGTCGCGCCAGGGCGCGCGCCGCCGCACCGGGGTCAGCCCGGCGACGAGCCCGTCGATAAGGCGCTCAGTCGGCATCAGTTACTCGGCTCTCCATCGTCGTTCGCGTAGCCTTCGACGGTGCGGGACAAGCGCCCGAGGCCGCGGTGAATGTTTACCTTGACCAGCGCCGGGCTCTGTCCGGTACGGGCCGCCGCCTCCTCGATCGACAGGCCATCGAGCTTGACCAGCCGGATGACCTCCGCCTGCGCCGGCTTCAGCGTCGCCAGCAGGCCGTTCAGCACCGTCGCGCTCAACACCCCGCCGCCGTGATCGCCGACACTGAGGGTCTCAGGCAGCTCTTCGGTCCGGGTGGCGGCAAGGTTACGCAGCCTGTCGATCCATTTGTAGCGGGCAATTCCGGCCAGCCACGGCGCGAACGGCCTTGATGGGTCCCAGGTGTGGCGCTTGGTGTGGACTGCGACGAGCGCGTCCTGCACAGCGTCGTCGACCGAATCGGGGGGTAGCCGGCGACGGTAGTAGCGCCCCAGCCAGACCTGCAACTCGTCTAGCAGCAGGCGATACGCGGCCTTGTCGCCGGCCTGCGCCGCGATCATCAGGCGCGCCCAGACATCGGGTGACGTCGTCATTCGACTTAGGTGGTTAGCGGGCGAAGGGATGTCACGCAAACGCGCTGGCGGTGCGTACCCTGCGCCGGCTTCAGATTCCCGCATACCATTCGTAGCCGCGGTCCTCCCAATAGCCGCCCTGCCCGAGCTCCATTTTTGCGAAGCTGTCGACGACCTCGCAGCGCATCACGTACTTCGCCTGCTTGTAGCCGAGCTGGCGCTCGATCCGCATTCGGCACGGCGCGCCGTGCGCGACGTCGAGCGGTGCGCCGTTCATGCTGAGTGCCAGGATGGTCTGCGGGTGGAAGGCGTCGACCAGGTCGATGCTCTCGTAATACAGCCCGCTCGACTGCGCGCCGCCCTTGGAGATCTCGCCGCCGTAATTGTCGGCGCAGTGGAATACGACGTAGCGCGCGTTCGGCTTGAGCCCGACCGTCTTGAGGATGGTGCCGAGCTGCGGCCCCGCCCATTCACCGATCGCGCTCCAGCCCTCGACACAGTCGTGGCGGGTGATCTGGTCGCGCTGCGCCAGCCGGTGCAGGTCGGACAGGCTGAGTTCGGACGGTCGCTCGACCAGGCCGTCGATCTTGAGCTTCCAGTTGACGAAGCCTTGCGCGGCATGGCGCTGGTAATCGTCGTCCTGCGGGTCGGTGGTGCCGTTGGGCTTGAACACCGGGCTGATGTCGGCCTTGGTAAACTCCTGCGCCAGCGCGTCGCGGCCGATGAGGCGCTGCCAGCGGTAGGTCAGGTTCTCCGCCGACTGCACCGACTTCATGATGCCATCGGATTGCGTGAGCTTGTCGCAGCCCGCGAGCAGCAGCCCGCCGCCGAGCGCTCCGGTGGTCAGCAGGCCGCGCCGTGTCAGCAGGCTCACGAGACTGGCTCCTTCGTTGGGTCGATGCGGAACTTGCCGGTGATCATCGAGCGGATCTCGTTGATCGGGCCGGCCAGCACCACCATCAGGACGTGGACGACGATGAAGCCGACGACCAGGCTGGCGGTGATGAAGTGGATCGAGCGCGCCGACTGGCGGCCGCCGAGCAGCTCGACCAGCCACGACCAGCTCGCGCCGATGCCGGGCGACATGCCGAGCCCGGTCGCGACCATCAGCGGCAGCAGCACGAACACGGTGCCGCCGTACGCGAGCTTCTGGAGGATGTGATAGCGCTTGGCATCCTCGCCGCGCGGGAACTTGAGCCGCGCGTGGAGCGCGATGTCGTGCCAGAGGTTAGCGGGCCTGAGCTCGCGCAGCCGGGGCACCAGATCGCGCCCGAGATGCCCGGTGGCGAAACCGTAGACCAGGTAGAACAGCCCGTTGAGGATCAGCACCCAGGCAAACAGGAAGTGCCAGTTGCGTGCCGTCGCCAGGTCGCGGTTGCTCGGGAAGGTCGCCCAGCGCGGGAAGCCCTGCGCCAGCGGTGCCCCGTTCGCGCCGGCCGCGAGACCGAGGACGCCGGTGGTGGTGACATGGACCGGGCCGACGCGGGTCACCCCCTGCGCATGGCCCTGCGCGTCCGGCGATGCACCGATCTCGAGCCAGCGTCGGCTGTCGTCGTTGTCGGCACCGTAATTGCCCCAGTACAGCGCCGGGTGGGCGTTGAAGATGTTGAGGCCCGACCCGAGCAGGAAGGTGATCGCGATCACGTTCAGCCAATGGGTGACCCGAACGACGCCCGAATGGCGCTTCCACAGGTAGGGCCGGGCGGGCGGCGGTGCCACCGTATCGTCCGCCATCGGTATCGTCGCCATCGTTTCCCCCTGGACTTGCGGGCTGGACAGATCCGGCTGTCGCCAGCGACGCGGCGCTGATGCACCACGCCGCCCGGCAGCAGCTTACTTGGGTGCTGCCATCTTGTCGGCCTTCATCTTGTCGGCCTTCATCATCTTGTCGTGCTTGGCCTGCTCGGCCTTGGTCATCGGCTTGGCCATCGCATCGCTGGACATGTGGTCGCTCGCCATCTTGTCCGGTGCCATCGCGTCGGAAGCCATCGCGTCGTGGGCCATGGCGTCCTTCTTCGCCGGCTTGGCGGCGAAGGCCGGCGCGGTCAGGCCGATCATCGCGGCGATCAGGACAAGTTTAGTGCCGTAGGTCATCGTCGTTCTCCCTTTGGGTTTGCCGTCACTTCCCCGACGGCGAGGGTCGTGAGAATCAACCGCGGACAGCGGCGAGGATCGGGCCGCCGTTCGGGGCCTGGACCAGGAAGGCGGTCGACAGCCCGGCGGGCGCGGGCGCGACGGTGTAGCTCTGTGCCGCGCCCGACCATGCCCCGAGGCGGGTCAGCTGGTGGACGATGTTGCGGTGGGGCAGCGTGCGGCCCTCGTTCTCGCCGGCCTTGACCGCGACCTCGACGGTGCGCGGATCGTAGCGGACCAGCCAGACGTCGGCGGGCGCGGCGGCCCTGCTGGCGGCGACGCTCAGGCTGCCGGGTGTGACCGTCAGTGCCGGCCCGGCGACCTTGGCGGTTGCGGCGATCAAGGCAGCGATCTGTCCGTCGCGAGTACCGGTGGTGTCGGCGCGGCCGTTGACGACGACCTGGGGCGTCCAGACGTTGTCGTGGCGCAGGCCCTTGGCATAGGCCCATTGGCGCTGGGTGTAGGCCGGGGTGGCGAAGCGGTCCTTCCAGCCGAGCTGGTCCCAGTAGGTGACCGCGAAGCTGAGCGCGAGGACGTCGGGGCGGCTGGCGATCAGCGCATTGACTGCGGCGTTGGCGGGGGGGCACGAAGAGCACCCCTGGCTCTGGAACAGCTCGACGACGGTCAACGGCGGCGGCGTTTGCGCCAGCGCAGGTGCGGCAATCAGCGTGGCGGCGAGCAGGGCGGGGCGGAACATCGGGGCGTCTCCAGGGTCTCTGGAACCGCTTTCGCATCGCTGCCGAGGTTGGTTACACAGGCGCACCGGTAACGTAGCGCCGCTCACCGGTTTTCGCGTTGAACCAGACCCTGACATGGGCACCGGTCGCCGGGTCGATGAAGTGCTCGGGCGTCGCTTCCCAGCCGGGGCCGGGCTGATCGGTCTCGAACGATTTGTAGCGGGCGCGCTCGAACAGGAAGCCGGCAAAGATGATGGCGAACTGCAGCGCGCCCCAGATCGCGAACCCCACCGGCATGCCGGTGACGCCGGCCCCTGCCAACGCGACGCAGGCAATCGTCGTCGACAGCGACAGCGCGACGACCGCGATGATCGTCGTGCGCAGCATCCTCAGCCCGCCGGCTCGACGACCACGGCGGTTCCGTAAGCGACGATCTCGCTCATCGACTGGCCGATCTCGTTCGAGTCGAAACGCATCATCACGATGGCGTTGGCGCCCATCGCGGTCGCGTTGGCGACCATGCGGTCGGTGGCATGCTTGCGCGCCTCCTCGAGCAGGGAGATGTACTCCTTGATCTCGCCGCCCAGGATCGTCCGCAGGCTTGCGAGGATGTTGCCGCCGATACCGCGGCTGCGCACGACGACCCCGAAGCACTGCCCCAGCGTGATCAGGGTCCGGTTCCCCGCGACGTTTTCGGTAGTCGCGACGAGCATTCCGGTTCCCTTCCTTGTCATTCCGGCGAAACCTCGGAACCGAGCTACCCCCGGCGGTCCGAATCCAGAGCGTGTTACGCAACTGGGTTCCGGCTTTCGCCGGAATGACAAACTTGCTTAGGCGGCGACTTGGATCACGCCGTGGCAGTGCTTGAACTTGTTGCCCGACCCGCACGGGCACTGGGCGTTGCGCGACACCGTGCGGTTCCAGTCGGCCAGCTCCTCGGGCGAGACCTCGGTCAGCGCCGCGGTGGCCGATCCGGCGAACGCCAACGCGCCTTCGGTCATCGTCATGCCGCGCGGGCCGAAGGCGTCGTTCAGGCCGGTCAGCGGGTCGATGTGCGTGGTGACGAAACTCGGCTGAGTGAATTCAGCCGACTGCGCGTAATCCTCCGGCGGCTGCATGCCGAACTGGGCGTTCGACAGCATCCGCGTGACGTCCTCGCGGACCGTCGCGAGCATCCGCTCGAACAGCGCGAACGCCTCCGACTTATACTCGTTGAGCGGAGTCTTCTGGGCGTAGGCGCGCAGGTGGATGACCTGACGCAGCGCGTCGAGGGTGGCCAGATGCTCCTTCCAGTGATGGTCGAGCGCCTGCAACAGGAAGTTCTTCTCGATCTGGATCCAGGTCTCGGGCGGCAGGCCTTCCGCCTTGGTCGCCATCGCCGCGTCGGCAGCCGCGATCAGGCGGTCGACGATGATCTCCTGGTCGATCTTCTCCTCGGCGAACCAGTCCGCGATCGGCACATCGACGCCGAGCGTGTCGATCGCCGCCGTGGTGAGGGCCTCCGCATCCCATTGCTCGGGGTAGGTGCCGGCGGGGCAGGCGGTTGCGACGATATTGTTGACCGCCTCGTGACGCATGTCGACGACGACGTCCCCGACAGTGTCGGAGTCCATGATGTCCTGGCGCTGGTCGTACACGACCTTGCGCTGGTCGTTCATGACGTCGTCGTACTGGAGGAGCTGCTTTCGAACGTCGTAGTTGCGCGCCTCGACCTTCTTCTGCGCGGTCTCGATCGCCTTGGAGATCCACGGGTGGACGATCGCCTCGCCCTCCTCAAGCCCGTTGTTCATCATCCGGGTCAGCATCGACTGCTGGCCGAAGATGCGGAGCAGGTCGTCGTCGAGGCTGAGGTAGAAGCGGCTCAGCCCGGGATCGCCCTGGCGGCCCGAGCGGCCACGGAGTTGGTTGTCGATGCGGCGACTCTCGTGGCGTTCGGTGCCGAGCACGAACAGGCCCCCGGCCTGGCGCACGGCCTCGCGCTCAGCCTGGACCTCGGCCTTGATGCGCGCGACTGCTGCGGTGCGCTCATCGCCCTCGACGCCTTCGAGCTCGCGGATGACGCGTGCGTCGAAGTTGCCGCCGAGCTGGATGTCGGTGCCGCGCCCGGCCATGTTGGTGGCGATGGTGACGCCGTTCAAGCGCCCGGCCTGTTCGACGATATGGGCTTCCTGCTCGTGGTAGCGGGCGTTCAGGACGACGTGCTCGACCTGCTCCTTCTTGAGGAACTCGCTGAGCAGTTCGGACTTCTCGATCGACACGGTGCCGACCAGGATCGGTTGGCCCTTGGCGCTGGTCTCGCGGATCGTCTTGACGATCGCCTTATATTTTTCCTCGGAATTCTTGTAGAATTCGTCGTCGACGTCCTGACGCAGAACCGGCAAGTTGGTCGGGATCTGGACGACGTTGAGCTTGTAGATGTCGAAGAATTCCGCCGCCTCGGTCGCCGCGGTGCCGGTCATGCCGCCGAGCTTGGGGTACATGCGGAAATAATTCTGGAAGGTGATCGAGGCGAGCGTCTGGTTCTCGGGCTGGATGTCGACGCCCTCCTTGGCCTCGACCGCCTGGTGCAGTCCGTCGGACCAGCGCCGCCCGTCCATCATGCGACCGGTGAACTCGTCGATGATGATGACCTTGCCGCCACGGACGATGTAGTCGGTGTCGCGGCGGAAGATCGCGTTGGCGCGCAGCGCCTGGTTGAGATGGTGAACCACCTGCGTGTTCTCGAAGTCGTAGAGGTTCTCGCCCTCGAGCATGCCGGCGGCCTCGAAGGCGCGCTCGCACTTCTCGGTGCCGTCCTCGGTCAAGATCACCGACTTCTGCTTCTCGTCGATCTCGTAGTCGGCGGCGACGAGCTGCTTCACGACCGCGTCGACCTGCATGTACAGCTCGGACTTGTCGTCGGTCGGGCCGGAAATGATCAACGGCGTCCGCGCCTCGTCGACCAGCACCGAGTCGACCTCGTCGACGACGGCGTAGTTGAAGGGCCGCTGGACCATCTGCTCGCGCGAGTACTTCATGTTGTCGCGGAGATAGTCGAAGCCGTACTCGTTGTTGGTGCCGTAGGTGATGTCGGCGGCGTAGGCGGCGCGGCGGGTATCGTCGTCGATGTTGGGGACGATGACGCCGACAGTCATGCCGAGGAATTTATAGACCTGGCCCATCCACTCGGCGTCGCGCGACGCGAGGTAGTCGTTGACGGTGACGACGTGGACGCCCTTGCCGCTCAGCGCGTTCAGGTAGACCGCGAGCGTCGCGACCAGGGTCTTGCCCTCGCCGGTCCGCATCTCGGCGATTTCGCCGCGGTGGAGGACGACGCCGCCGACCAGCTGGACGTCGTAGTGGCGCTGGCCGAGCGCGCGCTTGGCGGCTTCACGGACGGTGGCGAAAGCTTCGGGCAGCAGGTCGTCGAGGCTTTCGCCGGCGGCGAAGCGCGCCTTGAACTTGGCGGTCTGGCCGGCAAGGTCGGCGTCCGACAGCGGCACGATCTGTGCCTCGAAGCCGTTGATCTGCGCGATCAGGGGGCTGAGCGACTTGACGTAGCGGTCGTTCGACGAGCCGAACAGACGTTTGGCGATGCCGCCGAATCCGAGCATGTAAATCCTGACGCGCTGGCGGACGGGCGGCGCGCACGCGCCCGGTCCATACCTGCGGCGATGTAGGTGCGGCAGCCTGTTTAGTCAATTATTCGGGTCGGACACGGATGCAATTGTCATGGGCGGGCGATAGAAAATGCGGTAAAGCTAAGTTAAGATCGTCCTAACGGCTCGGGGGGGTCGTTTTCATGCCCAGATGCCGATGTTGACCGAGTTCCAGTTCTTCAAGCTGAATGCCGCCGGGCTGGTCGACAGCGCCAGCCGCTTCAGGCTGGCCGATGATGCCGCCGCGCTCGCTTATGCCGAGGGGCAGCGCGAGAACTGCTGCATCGAGGTCTGGGCCGGGTCCCGCCGCGTCGCGATCGTGCCACCGGCCCGACCAGTCGCGGCCGCTACGGTTTCGCCGCGTGATGCGTTTCGTGGTGTGGCTCGTGGTGCGCCTCGTGATGCGAGCGCCGCTTCAGGACACCGCCGGCCGCTTCCTTGACGGTATTGCTGACGATGAAGGCCTTGGGGTCGATGGCGTGCACGAGCCGGCGCATGCGGCGCACCTCGAGCCGGGTGATGACCGTGAAGATGATGTCGACCGGCGCGCGGACCTCGAACGAATCGGGCAGATAGCCGCGCTCGCCCTTGTAGATCGTGATGCCACGGCCGAGCACCATCACCAGCATCTCCTTGATGCGGTCGGCCTGTGCCGAGATGATCGTGATGCCGGTATATTCCTCGATCCCCTCGACGACGAAATCGGTGGTCTTGGACGCGGCGTAGTAGGTCAGCATCGAGTATAACGCGGTCGGCAGGCTGACCTCGAGCGCTGCGATCAGGAAGATGATGACGTTGATGCCGAGGATAATCTCCGAGATCGTGAAGCTCAGCCGCTCGACGGTGTAGAGCGCCAGCACCTCGACGCCGTCGAGCGCGGTGCCGGCGCGCATCGCGAGCCCCATGCCAAGGCCCATCAGCACGCCGCCGAAGATCGAGACCAGCAACTTGTCGTCGGTGATGATCGGGAACGGCACGAAATACAGGCACAGGCCGAAGGCGATGACGCAGGCCAGCATTCGCCATGCGAAGCCGGTGCCGATCAGCCGGCCGCCAAGCAGCATGAAGGGCAGGTTGAGCACGACGATCACGACCGCGACCGGCACGTGATAGATTTCGTGCATCAGCAGCGTGACTCCGGTGACGCCGCCATCGAAGAAGTGGTTGGGGATCAGGAAGCCCTTGAGCCCGAAGCTCGCAGCGATGATGCCGGCGGCGGCGTAACCGATATCCCAGAGCGCCGACCGCGCTGCGTGTGCTTTTCCGGCCATGCCTGTCCCCCCGCTTTTTCCGCTCCCCACACGGGGTTAGCATCGACTTCGGGCGAGGGCTACCGTCCGGTCACTCGACGCGATCAGTCAGTCGCGTCGGCAAGCGCCGCGATATAGTGGCGCCGGCACAGCGCGACGTAGCGGCTGTTGCCGCCGATCTCGGTCTGGTTACCCTCGGTGACCGCGCGGCCGCCGGCGTCGATGCGCAGGTTCATCGTCGCCTTGCGGCCGCAGGTGCAGACCGCCTTGATCTCGGTCAGCACGTCCGCCAGTGCCAGCAGCCACGTTGCGCCCTCGAACGGCTGCGCCTGGAAGTCGGTGCGCAGGCCATAGCACAGCACCGGCACGTCGAGCTCGTCGGCGACGCCCGCGAGTTGCCAGACCTGCTCCCGGGTCAGGAACTGCGCCTCGTCGACCAGCACGCACGCCAGCGGTGGCTCACCTGCACCTATGGCCGCACGCAGATCGGTGGTCGCGGTGAAAGTGTTCGCCGGCATCGTCAGCCCGATCCGCGAGGCGATCATCCCGAACCCTGCTCGGCGGTCGATGGCGGCGGTGAACAGCAGCGTGCTCATGCCGCGCTCGCGGTAGTTGAAGTCGGCCTGGAGCAGCGCCGTCGACTTCCCGGCGTTCATCGAGGCGTAGTAGAAATACAGCTTGGCCATTGCGCGGTGTCGAATGGTGGCCGGCGTTCGTCAACCGGCGCGCGGGCGGGCGTGCGCTCAGGCTCGGGCTGTCCGGAATGGGGTGGGAAGCGGTCCGGCAGCTTTCGGATGATCGGCATTGTTCGCAGACGGTGTTTGGGGAGGCACCCGCTTAGAACCAGTCTGGTGCTGCCCCGTCCCCGGTCCACGCCCAGTCTCGCAACATATCGCGAGCCGATTCGTCGTCGACGGTGTCATCCAGTGTCACCGCTGAATAGGCAAGGCCCGCACCAACGAGCCACTCTACGTGAGGCTCAATGACCTCCCATGAAGGGTCGGCGACAAGACCCGCGCGTCCACCAAACTGTGGAAGCAGAGCGGCGAACGATAAACGTTGGCCTTTTATCTCAAGTTCAACCGGTGCGACTGCGACGATGCCGAGGTGCTCAGCCAATCGCTTCCATAATTCAGACTGCGCGACCATCCTCCCTGGATAGGCCACCCGCGGACGTCACGAAAGGTCAGTTTCGGGACGCTGTCAATCGTTGCTCCATGGCGATTTCTGGGCGGGAGCTGGCACGCCAAGCGCAGCCAGTCCCATCCCCGCTCAACCCTCCGCCGCGACCTCGTCGGCCATCTTCGCTCCGCGCTGCCCCATCGGCTTCTCGTCACCCGCGGTCGTATCGCGCTCGGTCTGGTGCTCGAGCTCGGCGTTGAACTCGGCGCCGAGCAGCAGCACGTACGCCGACAGGTACAGCCACAGCAGCAGCACGACAACCGCACCGAGCGAGCCGTAGGTCGCGTTGTAATTGCCGAAGTTGGCGGCGTAGAAGCCGAAGCCGAGTGCCGTCAGCACGAGGCCGAGGGTTGCCAGTACCGACCCCGGGGTCAGCCAGTGCCACTGGGCATGCGTCCGCGCCGGGGCGTAGCGGTACAGCGCCGCGACCGCCGCGCTCGCCAGGCACGCGGTCGCCGCCCACACCGCCAGCTTGATCGCCAGCGCCGCACCGTCGCCAAGCCCGCGCGCCAGATCTTCGAGGAAACCGGTAACCGAGGTCGCCAGCAGCAACGCTACCGCCATCAGGACCGCTGCCAGCGTCACTGCCGCATTGACCATGGTCGTCCTGATGAAACCCCGCGTCTCGCGCTGTTCGTAGGCGACGTTGAGCGCGGTCACCACCGCGCCCGCGCCCTTCATCGCGCCGTACAGCGCCAGCGCCAGCGCCAGGGCCAGGCCGAGGCCCTTCTTGCCCGCTGCGGTCTTGGCGACCGACACCAGTTGCTCGTCGATCAGCTTGGCCGCATCGCCCGGGACCAGCCCGGTCAGCGCGTGCATGTGCTTGGCCAGATCGGCCGGGTCGACGACCAACCCGTAGGTCAGCACCATCGCGCCGAGCAGCGGCACCATCGCCAGGAAGCCGTAGAACGCGACTCCGGCGGCGATCAGGTCGAGATTGTCCTTACCCGCCTCGACGTAGGTGCGCTTCAGGATCTGCCACCAGCCGCGCGCCGGCATCTCCAGCGGCGTCGCCGCGTCGCGACCGCTCGTCGATCCTGTTCTCGCCGTCGTCGAAGCCATGGCAACCCCTAGTCGGCCATGCAAACGCCCGCCGATCGCTACGGGGTCCGTGCTCGACTCGGCCGCGCGCGCGCGGCATTGGAAGCCGATGAGCCGCTCGCCCCTCGCCCGCCCGTTCCCCGAAATCGCCGCGGTCGCCGGGGTCCGCATCGGCACCGCGACTGCCGGCTACAAGCCGTGGACGCGCGCCGACACGACGCTCGTCGAGTTCGCGCCCGGGACCAGCGTCGCGGGAGTGCTGACGCGCTCGCGCTGCCCGTCACCCGAGGTCGAGTGGTGCCGGGGCATGCTCGCGGGCGGTGTCGCGCGCGCACTGGTCGTCAACGCGGGCAACTCGAACGCCTTTACCGGAGCCGCAGGCCGCGATGCGAGCCGCGCGCAGGTCGAGGCGGTGGCGCGCGCGGTCGGCTGCGCGGCGCACGAGGTCTTCGCCGCCTCGACGGGCGTGATCGGTGTCCCGCTGCCGGTCGACAAGGCAGTTGGAGTCGTGCCTGCCGCCCACGCCGCGCTCGGGCACGCGAGTCTCGTCGATGCCTGCGCCGCGATCGGCACCACCGACACCTTCGAGAAGGGCGCGGTCGCCTACGCCGTGGTCGGTGGGGTCCGGATTACTGTCGCGGGTATCGTCAAGGGTTCGGGGATGATCGCGCCGGATATGGCGACCATGCTCGGGTTCGTGTTCACCGATGCCGCGGTCTGTGCCCCCTTGCTGCAGGCGATGCTCGGCGCCGCGACCGACGCGACCTTCAACTGCATCACCGTCGACAGCGACACCTCGACATCGGACTCGGTGCTCGCCTTCGCGACCGCGGCGGCGGGCAACGCGCCGCTGGTCGAGGCCGCATCGCCCGGAGCGGACGCGTTCGCCGCAGCGCTTACCGACGTCTGCCGCCAGTTGGCGCAACTCGTGGTCCGCGACGGCGAGGGCGCGTCGAAGTTCATCGCGGTCTCGGTCGAGGGCGCCGAGGACGACCGCGCCGCCAAGGTCGTGGCGCTCAGCATCGCCAACTCGCCTCTGGTCAAGACCGCGATCGCCGGCGGCGACGCCAACTGGGGGCGCGTCGTGATGGCGGTCGGCAAGGCTGGCGAGCGCGCCGAGCGCGACCGGCTCGGCATCCGCTTCGGCGCGACCACTGTAGCCGCCAACGGTGCGGTCGTGCCGGGCTACGACGAGGCCCCGGTCGCGGCGCACCTTACGGGGCCGGACATCGAGATCGGGGTCGATCTCGGGCTGGGCGACGGTCGCGCGACGGTGTGGACCTGCGACCTGACCCACGGCTACATCTCGATCAACGCGGATTACCGCAGCTGAAGCGGTCCGAAAGTCGAAGCTGGGGAATATCCATGACTACCGCGACCGCCGCCAACACCGTCGTCCTGCACCATTATCCGACCTCGCCCTACGCCGAGCTGGTCCGGCTCGCGCTCGGGCTGAAGGGCCTCGAATACCGCTCGGTCACGATCCCGGCGATCCTGCCCAAGCCCGATCTGGTGGTGTTGACCGGCGGTTATGCGCGGACCCCGGTGCTGCAGATCGGGGCCGACGTCTACTGCGACACCGCCGCGATCCTCGACGCGCTCGAGGCGTTCCAGCCCGCGCCGAGCCTGTACCCCGCACCGCTCGGCAGCCTGCATCGGATGCTGGCGGGCTGGGCGGGCGGGCCGCAGTTCCTGGCGCACGTCGGCGCCGCGATGGGCCTGCTGCCGCCGGGCGCGCTGCCACAGGCGTTCATCGACGACCGCCGGGCGCGATTCGGGCTCGACATGGCGCAGCTGGCGAAGGCGACGCCGCATCTCGCGGCGCAGGCGCTGGTCGGCGCGACGTGGCTCGATACTGCGCTCGCCGATGGCCGCGCCTTCGTCGGCGGTGAGGCCCCAGGCCATGCCGACCTCAATTTCTACAGCAACCTGTGGTTCGTCCGCGAGCGCGCCGCCGGGTCCGGGACCGCGCGGGCGATCGCCGCGCTGCCGCACCTCGCGGCGTGGTATGAGCGGGTGACGGCGATCGGCCACGGCCATCCGGTCGAAATTAGTGGTGCCGACGCCATCGTTGTCGCCCACGCCGCCGCGCCCGACCGCAGCGAGGGCGTCGAACCGGCGAGCGGCTTCACCGTGGGACAGTCAGTCAAGGTCCGGACCGACGGCTCGGGCGACGCGCCGGTCGCGGGCCGGCTGATCCGGCTCGGCACCAGGGGCATTGCGGTCGCGCTCGATCACGTCGTCGTCAATTTCCCGCCGCTCGGGCAGACGGTGTTGGCGGCCTAGGGCGTCCAGCGCACCGGGAGCGGGGCTGGCCAGCCGCGGGGCCGAACGACCAGCTGTGCCGCCTTGGCGAGGTACTTCGACCAGATCAGCGGCGCACTGCTGGCGATCCCGGCGCGGCGCAGCGAGGCCAGCGCCTCGGCGTTGATGCGGCGACGGCTGCCGAAACCGTCGTTGGTGATGCCGCCGTCCCGCAAGGTCACCAGGGTCTCGGGGATCGGCACGGCGGCGAGTCGCTCGCGGATGAAGAAGCGCAGCATCCACTCGAAGTCGGCGCCGGTGCGGATCGTCGGGTCGAATCCGCCGATCCGGTCGAACGCTGCCGCCCTTGTATAGGAGCCCGGATGCGGCGGCATGTGGCCAAAGCGCAGCATGCACTGCGCGAACGGCGAGGCCGGGTAGGCGCGGCGCAGCTTCGACGGGTCGCGGGCCGCGACGATAGCAACGCTACCCGAAATCGCGGCGGCCCCGGGGTTGGCGGTCGCTGCGGTGGCGATCAACTGCGCCGCGTCGATCCGGCAGAAGAAGTCGTCGGCATTGAGATAGCCGATCAGGTCGCCAGTGGCGCGCGCGACCCACGCTCCCACGACGAAGGCGAGCACAAGCCGAACCAGACGGTCGCCGAGTAGCCAGCTGGTGTTGGCCGCGATCCGGCGCGCCGCAGCGCTGGCTCGCAATCGCGCGGCGAGGCCGATAATACGCCGTGGCTGACCGATCGCCAAACTCATGGGCCAATCAGCGTGGTGGCTTCGAACGCCTTCAACGCATCGGCCAACCCGTCGCGTAGCCCGATACGGGGCCGCCAGCCGAGGGCCATCAACCGTGAGGAATCCATCAGTTTGCGCGGGGTGCCATCTGGACGTGACGTATCAAACACCAGCCGACCTTGAAATCCAGCGACATCGGCGACGGTCTGCGCCAGCTCGGCGATAGTCACGTCCTCCCCGACGCCGACGTTGATGTGGCTGTCCTCGGAGTAGCCGCGCAGCAGGAACACCAGGGCGTCCGCGAGGTCGTCGACGTGCATGAACTCGCGCCGCGGCGTGCCCGTGCCCCACACCGTCATCGTCTCGGCGCCGGTGTCGCGCGCCTCGACCGCCTTGCGCAGCAGCGCGGGAATGACATGGCTCGACTCGAGATACAAAGTCGACTGCGTCCCGGCCGGGGAGCGTCGGGGGAGCGGCCCGCTAGCAAGCCGGGGCGGCGTTTGTCGACACTCGCAGCCGCAGCAGCAGCGGGATCAGCACGACGACGGTCAGTCCGGCGACCATCAGCGCCAGCGTGATACCGACTCCGCCCGACACCGCGGCGCCGATCGCGACGACGCCGCCGATCTGGAACACGCCGTTGATGATATTGTTCGCCGCGATCGCCCGCGACCGTCCGCCGGGTTCTCCCGCGGTCTGCAGCACCGCGTACAGCGGCACCGAAAACACCCCGCCCGCGAACGAAAGTACAGAAAGGTCGGCGAGCAGGCGCCACGCCGCCGGCCGCGCCAGGAACTGCATGAGCGTGCCGGCATCGGCGGCGAACGCGCTCTCGGCGAAGTACAGGTCGATCCCGGCAACCGCCATGACCAGCCCGGCACAGGGTGCCAGCCGTACCGAAACCCGGCCCTTGAGCAGTCGCCCGACCGCCACCGAGCCGAGCGCGACACCGACCGAGAAGGCGGCGAGGAACAGGGTCGCGACGCCCTCGCTGCCGCCGAGCACCGACTTCGCCAGCGGCGCGAACTGGGTCGTGTAGATCGCGCCGATCGCCCAGAACCACGAGATCGCGATGGTCGCGACCGCGATGCTGCGGTTGGCAAAGGCTCCGCCAAGGGCGGTGCGCGACGCGGTCCACGGGTTCCAGTCGATGCGGGGGCGGCTGACGCCGGACACCGCAAGCGGCGGCGCCGGCGGGATAAAGCGCGACGCGGTCGCTCCGGCCAGGGCGACAGCAACCGCCAGCCAGCCCGCATTGCCCGCCGCAAGCAGCCCGCCCGCGATCTGGCCGAGCAGGATCGCGACAAAGGTCGCGCCCTCGACCAGCCCAGTCCCCGCGAGCAGTTCGTCGGAGCGCAGGTGCTGGGGCAGGATCGCGTATTTTACGGGTCCGAAGACCGTCGAGTGGAGCCCCATCAGGAAGATCACGAATAGTCCGAGCGGGACTGACCCGAGCGTCAGGGCAGCAGCACCGAGCGCCATGAAGACGATCTCGGCCAGCTTGACCCAGCGCGCCACTACCGCCTTGTCGCGGGCATCGCAGATTGCTCCGGCGACGCCCGAGAACAACAGGAACGGCAACGTGAATATGCCGCCCGCGACGGTGGCGAGGAGCTGCGCCGCCGTCGGGTCGTCGGCGTGGAGGTGGAAGGCGACAAGGAAGATTAGCGCGGTCTTGAACAGATTGTCGTTGAACGCCCCGGCGAACTGCGTCGCGAACAGCGGTCCGAAGCGACGGGTGGCGAGCAGCGACACGAAGATCAGGCTAGGCGCAAGCGCCGCACTCGCCAAGCCGGGTGCAAAATCCACCGCCGGGAGTTATGATCGAACCAATTCAAGGAGAGCCCCGATGTCGCAACAACTGCTCGACCTCATCAGCCGCTTCGGCGGTGCCGGCGCGATCGACGCGATGGCGGCGAAGGTCGGGCTGTCGCCGGAGCAGGTCCAGTCGGCGATGGCGGCGCTGATGCCCGCGGTTGCGGGCGGGATGACGAAGCAGGCCGATGCGGGGACGCTTGACCAGTATGCCGCCCCGGCCGCCGAATTGGCCAATCCCTCCGCCGTTGCAACGGAAGCCTCGATTGCGCACGGTAACGATCTCGCAGGCAAGATTTTCGGCGGTGCTGCGGGTTCGCAGGCGGTGACCACCCACGCCGCGCAGGCGACCGGGCTCGACGCCGGTATCCTCGCGCAGCTGTTGCCGATGGTGACCACGCTCGCCGCCGGTACGCTGGCCGGCAAGTCGAGCGGGCCGCAGGGCGCGGCTGGCACGCTGATGTCGATGCTCGACGTCAACAAGGACGGCAATCCGCTCGACGACATCATGGGTTTCGCCGGCAAGCTGTTCGGGAAGGCCTGAGGGCCCTATGTTGTCATGGTGACCAAGGCCAAACGCAATCTCGACTGGGGCTTTCCCCGCTGGCGCGACTACGGCGCCGGCGGCAGTGCACCGGCGACGGTGCGGACCTGTGACCGCGACGGCTGCGAGCAGCCCGGCGACCGCCCCGCGCCCAAGGCCCCGAACCGCCCCGAGCGCTGGTATTTCTGCGAGCGCCACGCCGCCGAATACAACAGCGGCTGGAACTACTTCGAAGGACTGAGCGCCGAGGAAGCCGCGGCGCGCGAGGCCGATGCGGACGGCGAGACCCAGTTCAAGCGCGCCTCGCACTGGTCGTGGGCGGGGCCCGGTGACGGGCGCCGCAGCCGGGGCGAGCGCGACGCCCTGACCGCGCTCGAACTCGACGACGAAGCCGACATGGCCGCGGTCAAGGCGGCCTATCGCCGGCTGGCCAAGGCCAACCACCCCGACATCAAGCCGGGCGACGCGGACGCGGCGAAGCGCTTCCAGGCGATCCAGGCGGCGTATGTGGTGCTGAACGCGGCCGAGGATGCGCGGGTGGCGGCGGCGGCCAGCGGTCCCCCGAGCTGAGGACCGAGAGCGCTGCGAGCTGATCGCTCGCTCGCCCGCAACGCGCGTCATCCCGGCGAACGCCGGGACCCATCCCCCAAACTCAGGTGATGGGTCCCGGCGTTCGCCGGAATGACGAAAGTTAGGGTGCTTAAGCCAGCTCGCCCTCGAGCCAGGCCTTGATCGCCGACTTCGGGCGCGCGCCGACGGCGGTCGCGGCGATCTCGCCGTTCTTGAACAGGATCATCGTCGGGATGCCGCGGACACCGTAGCGGGTCGGCGCATCGGGGTTCTCGTCGATGTTGATCTTGACGATGTCGACGCCCGACAGCTCGTCGTTCAGTTCCTCGAGCGCCGGGCCGATCTGGCGGCAGGGGCCGCACCACTCCGCCCAGAAGTCGACGAGGACCGGGCGCTCGGCGCTGATCACGTCGGTGTGGAACGAGGCGTCGGTGACGTGCTTGGTGGCCATGATGGCGCTCCTGTAGGGTATTACCTGTCCGAGATAGGCGCAGGCTGTCGGGTGATCAACGCGGGGCGACCCCAAGCGTTTCTTTGGGTGCCCCAAGTCGCGGTCCCAGTCGCGGGCGATGCGTCTCGAGCAGAGCAGCCGGCAGCTCGATCAGCGTCGCGTCGTGCGTGTAGAGCAGCCCCGCCTCGATGCGCCGGCCCGGGAACACGACCTGCAGCGCGGCGACGTACGCCGCCATCTGCTTGAGATGATAGGGCTCGACCGTATCCGGTCCCGACGGCACCCGCGACCCGGTCTTGAAATCGACCAGCTGAACGCGCCCGGCCTCGACCAGCAGCCGGTCGACGGTGCCCGCGACGACGACACCCTCGATCACCGCCGCGATCGGGGCTTCGGCGAGCGCATCCGGTCCGAACAGCGCGGCAAAGCGCGAGTCGCCGACGATGCCGAGCGCGGTCGCGGCGAGGGCGGCGCGCTCGCCGGCGTCGAATTCCGGCGCATGGGTGCCGAGCCAGCGTTCGGCAACGGCCTCGCGCTCGGCCACCGCGACCTGCGGCAGGCGCTCGAACAGCGCATGGAGCAGGCTGCCCCGGCGCGCGGCGCGCTGCATCGCCGGCGTCGGCGGTGGGCTCGCGATGTCATCGGCGGCAATCGCGGACGGGCTCAGCGGCCGCGGCGGCTGGGCTTCGGCCGGGGCCATCGTCCGCGCCCAGGCCGGCGGTTCGGGCGGTGCGGGCGCGGCATCTGGCTTCGCATCCGGCTGCGCGTCGCCGTCCTCGTGCGAGCGGTAGACCAGCGCGCTCCCCCAGATGTCGACGGGCTCAGCGACTGCGTCGAGGTCCGCGAGCGCCGCTTCGACCGCGCCGTGCCAGCTGTTTTCGGGGACTTCGACGGGCTTGTCGCCGCGTGGCCGGGGCAGCGCGCCGCCGACGAACAGCAGGTCCTCGGCGCGGGTCAGCGCGACGTACAGCAGCCGCCAATGTTCCTCGAGCGCCCGCGCCTCGGCGTAGTCCGCAGCCTCCGCGATTGGCCCGACCCGGCCCGAGGCACCGCCGTGGAAGACCGGCACCGGGCCGTGGCCGAAGTCGATCAGGACGTGGTCGTCGGGCCGCCCCTCGCCGCGCGCTGCGTCCGCCAGGATCACCACCGGCGCCTGCAGCCCCTTGGCGCCGTGGACGGTCATGATCCGCACCGCATCGAGCGGCGCGTCGGGATCGCGCTTGATGTCGGTCGCCTGCCCCTCCATCCACGCGAGAAAGCCCTGCAAGGTCGGTGCGTTGGCGACCTCGAATGCCAGCGCCTGCGCCAGTACTGCCTGCACGGCCTCGCGGGCTTCCTCGCCGAGCCGGGCCAGCAGTTTCGCCCCGCCGCCGAGGTCGCCCGACAGGATTGTCGCCAGGAACTCGTACGGCGCGCTGAAGTCGGCGAGGCCGAGCACCGCCGCCAGCCATTCGTGCGCCGGGCCGCCCGCCGCCTGCACTTGCGCCGACAGGCTGCCCTTGCGGTTGTGCGCGAGTTCGAACAGCGCGTCGTGGTCGAGGCCGATGAACGGCGAGGTCAGCAGGGTCGCGCAGGTCAGGTCGTCGCCCGGCTGGAGGACGAAGCGGATCAGCGCGAGGCAATCCTGCACCGCCAGCGGCTCGGTCAGGCGGAGGCGGTCGGCCCCGGCGACGGGGACCCCGAACTGGTGCAGCGCTGCGACCAGCGGCTGGACGAACTCGCCGCGGTTGCGGACCAGCACGAGGATATCCTCGGGTCGGACGTTGCGGTCTCGTGCCGGCAGGCGGAGCGCGGTCTCGGGCTTGAGCCACGCCGCGATCTGCCGCGCCAACTGGTGCGCCATCTGGATCTGCCCCGACGGCAGCCACGCGCGCTCGTCCTCCTCGGGGTCACCCTCGCCGGTTAGCGGCGGCCACAGGGTAACTGCACCGGGGAGCGCCGTGCGCGCCGGAACGTGGCTCGGCGGGGCCTTCGCCAGCCCGAGCGCTGCGAAACCAAGCTGGCCGACGACCGTGTCGACGACCTCCAGCACCGCCGGCACGGAACGGAAGGATTCGGCGAGGTCGACGTCGCGCCACCCCAGCAGTGCGTCGCCGACCTTCTGGCGGAAGGCCTGTTGCTGCTCGTCGAACAGCTTGGGGTCGGAGCCCTGGAAGCTGAAGATCGCCTGCTTGAAGTCGCCGACGACAAACAGCGTCCGCTGGACGTCGCGCGCGCCCTGGCCGTCGAAGAACTCGTCGGTCAGCGCCCCGACGATGCGCCACTGCGACGGGTTGGTGTCCTGCGCCTCGTCGACGAGCAGATGGTCGATGCGCGCGTCGAGCTTGTAGCGGACCCACTCGCCCATGCCCGGCCGCGCCAGCAGTTCCGCTGCCAGCGCGATCATGTCGTTGTAGTCGATGACCCCGGCGCGGCGCTTGTGGGCGTTGTAGGCGGCGCACAGCCGTGCGCCGACGCGCAGGTGGCGCGCGGCGTTGTCGACTGCATCGAGCATCCGGCGCAGTTCGACGAGCGCGTCGATCGACAGGCACAGCTCGTCCGCCAGCTCGACCATGAAGGCGTCGGCTTTCTTGCCGCCGTGGACCAGCGCCACCATCCGCTCGTCGACGGTCTTCTTGTGGAAGACGTGGCACAGCATGGTCAGCTGGGCGGTCTGCGCCGGCGGTGCGTAACCGAGCCAGCACAACAGATTGTCGCCGCGGACCGCGAAGGTCGACGGCCCGGTGAGCAGGTGTTCGGCCAGTTCCCTGAGGCCCTCGTGGTCGAGCCGGGCGATGGCGGCCGCCAGCACCTCGTCGCGCGTCCCCTCGCCCGGCAGCCCGAAGGCGCGGCGCAGGCGGACCTCGAAGCTGCGGGGGTCGCCCATGTCGGCAATCGGCCCGGTGTAGCCGATCAGCACGGTCGCGAGCTTGTCGAGCGCCCCTTCGCCGCGCGCGATGCTGATCGCGCCGACGTCGTCGAGGAAGCGCGTGTCGTGCTCGGCCGCCGCCGCCTCGATGCTCTCGGTCAGGATGCGCCCCCTGAGGGCCTGCGCGTCGCGGTCCGCCAGCGCCTCGAAACCGGGGGCAATCCCCGCCTCGACCGGGAAGGCGGCGAGCAGCGACTGGGCGTAGGCGTGGAGAGTCTGGACGCGCAGGCCGCCCCGCGAATCGAGCGTGTGCGCGAACAACGTGCGGGCATGCGCCAGCGCTTCGGGGCCGCTGTCGGCACGTATCGCATCGAGATCGGAGCGCAGTTCGTCGTCGCTCGCCCGGACCCAGTGCGCGAGCCGATCGAACACCCGCGCCTGCATTTCCGCCGCGCCCGCCTTGGTGAAGGTCAGGCACAGGATGCGGTCGGGCGCCGCGCCGCCGAGCAGCAGCCGCAGCACGCGGGCGCTCAGCACCTGGGTCTTGCCGGTTCCCGCCGAGGCCGACACCCAGGCATTGTCGGCGGGAGTCGCCGCGTTCGCCTGTTCGGCGCGGAGGTCGTGGAGGGGCTTCATTGTTCCGGCCGGGCCTGCCATTCGGCAACCCGCGCGAGGTGGTCGAAGTCGCTGTAGCGCGCCGCGTGGTCGGGGTGGAGCTTGGCGGTGAAGGGCTTGGTGCCGAGCAGGAAGTCTGTGCAGAGCTGCTCGAACTGCCACAGGGTCGCGGCGACATGGTCGTCGACCGGCGTTTCGTCCTTGCGGTGGAGCAACGGATTGGTCGCCTTGCCGGGGTCCTTGCCGCCGCCGAGCTTCCAGTAGCGCAAGGCCGTCACTGGTGCGCCGGGCACGCCCTCGAACGCGCCCCGCCCGGCCATCCACGCGAGCAGGCCCATCTGCAGCGCGAAGCCACCCTCGACCTGCGCATGGGTCGGCACCGTGCCGGTCTTGTAGTCGATGATCGCGAGGTTGCCGCCGTCGTCACGGTCGACCCGGTCGGCGCGCCCGTCGACGACGATGCCGCTGGCGAGTTCGAGCCGCGCCTTGGCCTCGGCTTGTAGGGACTCCCAGCCGGCACCCTCCCACTCGTTGCTTTCGCCGATCACCCAGTCGAGCGCGCGGCGGACGCGCGGCGCCCACAAGGCGCGCATCAGCGGGTGTGCGGCCCATTTGCCGTCCAGCATGTCCGCCGCAATCGCCTGCAGGTCGCCGCCAGTCTTGGTCCAGCGCTCCAGTACGCCGTGGAGGTCGATGCCGCGCTCGGCGGCGCTCGGGTCCTCGTCGAGCGGCGACAGCGCGCGCAGCCTGAGCATCTGGCCCGCGTAGAAGCTGAACGGATCTGCGCGCAGCCGTTCGGCCCCGGTGACCGAGATGCGGCGCGGGCGCAGGACTGCGAGAGGCGCCGGGGCCGGGCGTGCGGACGGCACTACCTCCGCGGGGCGGTCGAGCGCGCGGGCCCAGGCTAGAAGGTCGTTGTCCTCGCGAAGCGCCGGTCCGGCGAGCGCCGCCAGCCTGAGCCACAAGCGCGACGCGACGGTCGGTGCGCTGTCGTCGCGGCGCGCGCGGGTCAGCAGCACCTCCGGGGCGCCAAGGCCCTCCGCAAAATCATGTGCCGCAAGGCCGACGCTGCGCTGCGGGCCGCCAAGGCCGAGCGTGCTGCGCAGCTTCGGCGGCAGCCAAGGATCGGGCGCGAGCGTGCCCGGCCAGACGCCCTCGTTGAGGCCGCCGAGGATGACGAAGTCGGCGTGCTGGAGACGTGCTTCGAGCGTGCCGTAGATCGCCAGCCGCGGGTGACGATTATAGGCCGGGCGGACCGGCACGTCGCGCAGGAAGGCGGCGAGAAGCGGTGGTGCATCGGCGGGCTCGAACGGTTCGAGATGCTCGCCATGCTCGGTCAGCGCCGCGACGATGTCGGCGAGCGCGCGTCCGGCGGGACCGCGCCATAGCTCGTCGCCCGCCAGCGCGAAGGCGGTGTCGCGGAGCACGCCGACGACGGTTGCGAGGTCGCAGGCCGGGTGGCTGAATGCCCCGGCCAAGGGTTCGAGGAGCGCAGCGGCATCGCTCCACCACGGCAGTTGAGCGGCACGTTTGTCACCGCGCTCGGCGTCGCGCTCGCGAACTCGCGCGGTGATGCCCGCAAGTCCAGGCGCGGGCCGGATGCCGCGCAGGTCGAGGTCAAGCGCGCGGACGCCGTCGAGCCATGCCAGCCGCTCGTCGCCGCGCCGGACCAGTGGGTGTTTCAATACCGCGAGCAGCGCGACCGGCGCGAAATGCTCGACCGCGGCTTCGGCAAGCGCCAGCACCAGCGTGCCGGGCGGCGTCGACTTGAGCGGCTGCCCCGCCGAATCGTCGATCGCGATGCCCCAGCGCGCGAGATGCGTGGCGACCCGGCGCGCCAGGCCGCGGTCGGGGGTGACCAGCGCGCCGGTGCGGCCCTCGGTTTCGAGCACCCGGCGCAGCGCGAGTGCGGCGACCTGTGCCTCCTCGTCCGGGGTGCTGGCGGCGACGGTCCGGACATTCGCAAAGGCTTCCGCTTCGACCCCCTTGCCCCAGCTACCCGTAAACTCTGCGAGGCTCATGGCGCGCGCGACTTCTCGGCTGCGCAGCGCCGGGCCGTCGGCGGCGGTGGTCGCGGGCCAGTCGGCGACCTCGCCGCGCCCGACCGACATGCGGTCGAGTAGGCGCTTCAGGGTGAACTGCGGGTGCGCTTCGTCACCAGCCCCGGCGTCGATGCGGAGGGCGTCCCACTCATCGTCGGGCATGCCGGTGTCGAGGCCAGGGAGGACGACGCGGCCCTGCGGCAGCCGCGCGATCACCCCGAGCAGGCGTGCCAGTGGCGGCGGCGCGACGGTGATGCCCGCGGCGACGATCAGCCCGGCGGGCGGCGCCGTCCGCCACGCCTCGGCGAGCGCATCGAGGGTGGCGTTGTTGCGCGACACCGCGTCGATCGTGCCGGTCGCGGCCAGCACCGCCGGCCAGTGCGTCCGCACCGCCTTGAAGTGGTCGAGCGTCACCTGGAAATGCTCCGACAACCCGTCGAGCTCGAGGTCCTCGAGCGCATTTGCGGGCACTTCCTCGGCGGTCAGCGCATCGAGGGCGCTCGCCAGCGCGTCGGCAAGCCGCAGCGCCTCGACCGCCGTCACCCGGTCACCGCGGGCGATGCTGCCGCGGCGGACCAACTGGGCCAGACGCAACCGCCGCTCGCACGGGTCGAAGGGCCTCGGCAGCCCAAGACCGGTGGCTTCGGTATCGAGAGCACCGTCGTCGAGGTCGCCGATGGGGGTCATGCGCGGCAGCAGCAGGCCGCCATCCGAGCGCCGCACGAAGGCGTCGGTCAGCGAGCGGACGGCGCGGCGATTGGGCAGGAACACGCGCGCCCGGGCGAGTGCCAGCGTGTCGCCCGCGGCGTGGTCGAGGAGCCCCTGCGCTAGCGCATCGACGAACGCGACATGCGGCGCGATGGTGAAGACGCTCGGACGCGTCGTTGGCGATGTCCCGGGGCGCTCAGCTGTCGGCAAGCAGTGCCTCGGTCTCGGTGACGGCTTGCCGGGTGCCGACGTGGAACCACAGGCCCTGGTGGACGATGCCGTAGACGCGGCCGGCCGCGAGCGCGCGGTCCCAGACCCGCCACATCGTGAACGGCTCGACCGGCTCGCCCTCGAACAGGTGCTTCGACAGCAGCTGGACGCCTGAGAAAACGTAGGGCGCGACGCGGTGCTCGCCACGCTTCCGGACCAGGCCTGCGGGGTCCATGTGGAAATCGCCGCGGCCGTCGTAGCCCGTCGCGCGCGCCAGCGGCACCAGCAGCAGCAGCACGTCCATTTCGCTCGCATCCCAGCGCTGGGCGAGCAGGCGCAGCGTGTCGACCGAGCCGTCGATCCACAGATTGTCGCTGTTGACGACGTAGAACGGGTCGCTGTCGATCAGCGGCAGCGCCTTGGTCACGCCGCCACCGGTCTCCAGCAGCAGGCCGCGCTCGTCCGACAGCTGGATGTCTAAGCCGGCGGGCTGCCCGGCGAGGTGCGAGACGATCTGGTCGGCGAAATAATGCGCGTTGACGACGGCGCGCGACACGCCCGCGACGCGGAGATGGTCGAGGGCGCGGTCGAGCAGGGTACGTCCGGCCACCTCGATCAGCGGCTTCGGGCGCGTCGTCGTCAGCGGCCGCATCCGCTTGCCGAGGCCCGCCGCGAGTACCATTGCGGTTGTCGGCACGGTGATCGCGATCTCGGGACGGAGCGCGAGCGGAGCGGCAAAACGCCGGCTCATCGGCTTTCCTCCAGAGCGTTGCCGCGGGCACTTGCGGGCACGTTGGCGTCGAACCAGTTGCGGATGGCAGCCAGTGCCGGGTGTGCGAGGTTGCGCTCGAGGTGGGCCCAAACGCGCGGCATCAGCGGGATGTAACTCGCCTTGCCGTCGCGGTCCCGGAGGCGGGCGAAGACTCCGAGGATCTTGGTGTTGCGCTGCGCCCCGAGGACTTCGTAGCTGGCGCGGAAAGCCTCGGCGTCCGCGACCCGTGCCGCGCCGATGTAGCGGTCCAGCATCGCCGCCTCGACGGCCGGGGTAACGTCGCGGCGGGCGTCCTGAAGCAGCGACACGAGATCGTAGGCGGGGTGGCCGGCGAGCGCGTCCTGGAAATCGAGCAGGCCGAGCCCGCCGCCATTCAACAGCATCAGATTGTCGGCATGATAGTCGCGCAAAGTGAGCACCGCGCGTTCGGGTAGCGCGAGCGGCCAAACGCTGTCCCAGGCTGCGTCATAGCCGGGGGCCTCGCTCAGCGCAGCCGCGGGCAGATACCATTCGACGAACAGCCGCGCCTCGCGGCGCAACTCGGTGACGTCGTAGCGCCGGATGGCGGGGGCCGGATGCCGGTGAAGCTCGGCGAGAATGTCGATCGCCCGGGCATAGATGTCGGTCTCGCGCCCCGGCTCGGCGGCGAGGACCGGCGTGACGCGGTCGTCGCCAAAATCCTCGAGCAGTATCAATCCCGCACCGAGGTCGACGCCGAGCGGAGCGGGGGCCGACAGCCCGAGTTCACGAAGGTGTGCGCCGATGGCGAGGAAGGGCGCCGAGTCCTCGTGTTCGGGGGGCGCGTCCATCAACACGGCGGTGCGGTCGCCGTCGTGGATGCGGAAATAGCGGCGGAACGAGGCGTCGCCCGCCAGTGGCCGGATCTCGGCCCCGGCCCAGCCGTGGCGGGCGAGGAAAGCGGGCGCTGCGGCGGGCGGCGTCATCTCCGTGCGGGGGGTGGCGGCCATCGGCCCTCCCAACCCGGCGGCACCGTCCAAGTCAAGCGCCGCGTCGTTTCCCCGGCCCCGTCGAGGTGCAATCGCAGCGCGTCCGCAGGCAGCCGCGCGTTCAGCCGCTCGGGCCATTCGATCAGCAGCACCGCGTCGGTCTCGAACAATCCGAGCGCGTCCGCTTCGGCCGGATCGTCGAGGCGGTACAGGTCGACGTGCCAGACCTCCGGCGTCGTCGGATAGGGCTGGACCAAGGTGAACGTGGGGGAGGGCACCTCTCCGCTCCAGCCAAGGGCGGCGATTACGGCGCGTGCGAAGCTGGTCTTGCCCGCGCCAAGGTCACCCGACAGCGCGACGATATCGCCGGGGCGGAGCGTGTGGGCGAGGATGGCGGCGACGGCGGCAAGGCCCGTCTCGTCGACAGTCATCCGACGCGGCTGGCGGGGTGGAGCGCTGCGTCGGTCGAGGGGAAGTCCATGCCCGTAAACAGAATCGGCAGCCTGGTGACCTTGGCGACGCCATAGACCATCAGGTCGAGGAGATTGAGGGGGCCGCCCTTGCCGTTGCCGGAGCCATAGTGTTCAGCCGCGATTGATGCGGCGCGCGCATGGTCTTCGAGAAACGGCGCGACGCTCCCGGTAGACAAGATAACAGCAAGGAAGTCGTCGATCAGCGCGACCGGCATGCGATTGCCACGTCGCGCGACCCGCCAGAACTCGACGAGAGCCGGGGCTGGCAGGATGAATTTCTCGGCAGCGAGGGCCTCACCGATCGCAGCGTGCCCGTCCTCACGCTGCAGCATGGCGATGAGTGCGGAGGTATCGACCACCATCGATGGCACGCTCAACGCGGCAAGCCGTCTTCGTCGTATTCCCCGGCGTCGAATTCAGCCAGGGTCGGCAGGCGATACAGCGATGTCTGCGCGGTGATCGCATCGATCCGAGCGATTCGGGCCGCGAGTTCGTCGGTATGCGGGGTCGGCTCCGGCACCAGATCGAGCGCCTGCTCGATCACCTCGGCCTGGCTGCGACCGCCACGGGTAAGGACCGCCAGTCTGGCCGCGGCGCGGTCGGAGCGGATCGTGATCGGTTTCTGTGCCCGGCGGGTCTGCATCGCGCCATTCTAGCCGCCTGTGCTTGCACGCGCAATCCGCGTGCAAGCACAGGCCATCTAGTACCGGTAGTGGTCCGGCTTGAACGGCCCCTCGACCGGCACGCCGATGTAGCCGGCCTGCTGCGGCGTCAGCTTGGTCAGCTTGACGCCGAGCTTGTCGAGGTGGAGCGCGGCGACCTTCTCGTCGAGATGCTTGGGAAGAACGTAGACGTCGTTCTCATACTCCTCGGGCTTGGTGAACAGCTCGATCTGCGCCAGCGTCTGGTTGGTGAAGCTGGCCGACATCACGAAGCTGGGGTGGCCGGTGGCGTTGCCGAGATTGACCAGGCGGCCCTTCGACAGAATGATGATCTGCTTGCCGTCCGGGAACTCGACGAGGTCGACCTGCGGCTTCACTTCGGTCCACTTGTAGTTCGACAGCGCGGCGATCTGGATCTCGCTGTCGAAGTGGCCGATGTTGCAGACGATCGCCATGTTCTTCATGCCCGCCATGTGCTCGGCGGTGATGACGTCGGCGTTGCCGGTTGCGGTGACGAAGATGTCGGCGCGGGTGACCGCCTCCTCCATGGTGACGACCTCGAAGCCCTCCATCGCCGCCTGCAGCGCGCAGATCGGGTCGACTTCGGTGACCAGGACGCGGGCGCCGCCGTTGCGCAGGCTCTGGGCCGAACCCTTGCCGACGTCGCCGAAGCCGGCGACGGTCGCTACCTTGCCGGCGAGCATGACGTCGGTGCCGCGGCGGATGGCGTCGACCAGCGACTCCTTGCAGCCGTACAGGTTGTCGAACTTCGATTTGGTGACGCTGTCGTTGACGTTGATCGCGGGGAACGGCAGCTCGCCCTTCTTGGCGATCGCGTACAGGCGGTGAACGCCGGTGGTGGTCTCCTCCGACACGCCCTTGATGTTCTTGACGGTCTCGGTGAGGTAGCCGGGGCGGCGGGCGATGAACGCCTTCAGCGCGCGCTGCATCTCGACCTCTTCCTCGTTCTCGGGCTCGGGCATCGTCGCGCCGGCCTCGAGCTTGGCGCCCCACAATGCGAACATCGTGGCGTCGCCGCCGTCGTCGAGGATCATGTTGGCGGTGGCATCGCCCCAGTCGAAGATGTTGCCGACATAGTCCCAATAGTCCGCGAGGCTCTCGCCCTTGATCGCGAACACGGGCACGCCGGTGGCCGCGATCGCGGCGGCGGCGTGGTCCTGGGTCGAGTAGATGTTGCACGTCGCCCAGCGCACTTCGGCCCCGAGCGCGGTCAGCGTCTCGATCAGCACGGCGGTCTGGATCGTCATGTGCAGCGAGCCGGTGATGCGCGCGCCGGTCAGCGGCTTGGTCGTGCCGAACTCCTCGCGCAGCGACATCAGGCCGGGCATCTCGGTCTCGGCGATGTCGATCTCGCGGCGGCCGTAGTCGGCGAGGCCGATGTCGGTGACGACATAGTCGATGAAGGCGGTCTGGGGGGCGGTGGCCATGGCGAATCCTAACGGGCGATTATGCCCGCCCGCCTAGACGCACCGCCCTCCGGGAGCAAGTATAAAGATATCTTTATATGATCTGAGGGGCCCTTTGCCGCGCCGGGGCGAGGGTGTCAGCCACCGCCGACGATGTCGACCGGGGCCGGGTTGGCGGCGCCGCCCACGAACTTGTAGACCGCACCGGCGGCCAGCGCGCCGATGATCGGGGCGAGCCAGAACAGCCAGACCTGCTGCAGTGCCCAGCCGCCGACGAAGATCGCCGGCCCGAGGCTGCGCGCCGGGTTGACGCTGGTGTTGGTGACCGGGATCGAGATCAGGTGGATCAGCGTCAGGCACAGGCCGATGGCGATCGGCGCGAAGCCCTTGGGGGCACTGCCGTGTGTCGAGCCGAGAATGACGAACAGGAAACCGAACGTCATCACGACCTCGGTGACCAGGCAGGCCAGCAGCGTGTAGCCGCCCGGCGAATGCTCGCCGTAGCCGTTCGAGGCGAAGCCGCCCGCAAGGTCGAAGCCGGTATGGCCGCTGGCGATGACGTAGAGGATGCCGGCGCCCGCGATGCCGCCAGCGACCTGCGCGACGATGTACGGTGCCAGGTCCTTCGCCGGGAAACGCCCGCCGGCCCATAGGCCGATCGACACCGCAGGGTTGAAGTGGGCGCCGGAGACGTGGCCGACGGCGTAGGCCATGGTCAGCACCGTCAGGCCGAATGCCAGCGAGACGCCCGCGAAGCCGATGCCGAGTGCCGGGAAGGCCGCGGCAAGTACCGCCGAGCCGCAGCCGCCGAGCACCAGCCACAAGGTGCCGATAAACTCCGCGGTCAGTCGCTGCATCATGGTCATGGCGTCGCTCCCCTTCGTTCCGGGGGCATTCTACGCAACGGTATCGAAGTGTAAACCAGCCCCGCAACGACCCTGGGTCAGCGCCGGCCGTCGCCTCAGCGCAGTTTGGCGATCGACAGCCCGTCCGCCTTGGCGCGGTCGCGGGTCGATTCCTCGCTGCGGGTTAGCGCCTTGGCGATTGCCCTGAGCGCCATGCCCTTGCGCGCCAACGTGTGCAGCTTCTGGACCTCGTCGCTGGTCCACGCCTGCCGGTGCCGCTCGAACTTCTCCGCCATCAGACCCCGAGCCTTTCCAGTGCCGCGTCCGCCAGGGCTGCATCGCCCGCCGCGACTACCCGCCCGTCGCTGCCGAGGCAAAGTGCCGCGCCCGCCCAGTCGCGCATGACGCCGCCCGCCCCCTCGACGACCGGGACCAGCGCCGCCCAGTCATAGACCTTCAGCCACGCTTCGACCACGAGGTCGAGGTGGCCGCTCGCGACCAGCCCATAATTATAGCAGTCACCGCCGTAGATGGTGTCGCCGACAGCGGCGCGGAGCTGCTCGAAACGCGCGAAATCGGTGGTATCGAAGGCATGCGGCGAGGTCGTGCCGAGATGCGCGGTGCCCAGCGCCCGGCCAGTGCGGGTCGTCGCAGGCACCCCGTTCAGTGTCGTGCGGGCGCCGACGCCGCCGATCCAGCGGTCCCGCGCGATCGGCTGGTCGATGACGCCGAGCACCGGCACGCCGCGCTCCATCAGCGCGATCAGCGTCCCGAACAGCGGCCGCCCGGCGATGAAGGCGCGGGTCCCGTCGATCGGGTCGAGTACCCAGACGCGCTCGGCGTCGGGGCGGTCCTCGCCGTATTCCTCGCCGATGACGCCGTCGTCGGGGCGATGCTCGGCGATCAGCGAGCGCATCGCGGCCTCGGCGGCGCGGTCGGCGGCGGTGACCGGGGAGGCGTCGGCCTTGGTCTCGACCTGGGTGGCGCTGCGGAAATACGGGCGGATCGCCGCGCCTGCGGTTTCGGCCAGCGCCTCGGCGAATTCGCGGTCGTTCACAGGCCCAACTCCGCCATTATGGCCGCTCGGTCCGCATCGAGCTCGGGTGCGCCCGGGCGGACGGCGGGGTCCGCGTGGCCCGACAGCTTGACCGGATTGCCCGCCGCGAGCAGCGGGCTGCCGTCCGGAAAACTCGTCGAGATCGCCATGTTGCGCGCCACGACCTGCGGGTGCGCCAGCGCCTGCGCGACATCGTGGAGCGGCCCGCACGGTACTCCCGCGGCATCGAGCACTGGCAGCCAGTGCTCGGGCGGAGCGGCGGCAAGCGCGCCCTCGATCAGCGCGGCGACCGCGTCGGCGTGCTCGCTTCGGCTGGCGTTGGTGGCGAAGCGCGGGTCGCCGTCCGGAAGCTTGAGTGCCCTGAGGAGGGCGCGCCACAGCGCATCATTGCCGGCCGCGATGACGATGTGGCCGTTCTTGCAGGCGTAGGCGGCGAACGGCGTGATCGACGGGTGGCGCGCGCCGAGTGGTCCCGGCGCGACGCCGCTGACCGCATAGCGTGCCACGGCGTTCTCGAGGATCGCGATCTGGCCGTCGAGCATCGCCACGTCGACCAGTTGCCCCGTTCCGGTTCGTGCCCGGTCGTGGAGCGCCGCCATGATCCCGACAACGGTGAACAGCCCCGCCGTAATGTCGCCGACCGACGTGCCGACCCGCGTCGGCGGGCCGCCGGGGTGCCCGGTCACCGACATTATGCCGCCCATCGCCTGGACGATCATGTCGTACGCCGCTTTGTGCGCGTCCGGCCCGGTCTGGCCGAACCCGCTGACTGCCGCATAGATCAGCCGCGGGTGGCGGGCGTGGACCGCCTCCCAGCCGTAGCCGAGGCGCGCCATCACGCCCGGGCGATAGTTCTCGACGAGCACGTCGGCGCGGGCGAGCAGCGCCTCGAATACTGTCCGGTCGGCGGGGATCTTGAGGTCGAGCGCGATCGACTGCTTGCCGCGGTTGATGCTGGCGAAATAGGCGGATTGCTCCGCGCCTGACTCCGAGGCCTTGAACGGCCCGATGTGGCGGCTGTCGTCGCCGAGGCCGGGACGCTCGACCTTGATCACGCGGGCGCCGAGATCGCCGAGCACCATCGTCGCATAGGGGCCAGCGAGAACGCGCGACAGGTCGACGATCAGCAGGTCGTCGAGCGGGCCGGGAACGCGTGTCATCGATCGGCTCGATAGCCCGCCAGGCCGGAGCGCGCCAGCATCGGCGACATCGGCGTCGCGTTACTGTCCGGGTTTCTTCTTGATGACGATGACGTTTCCGTCGTTGTCGACGGTCAGGACATCAAGGCCGTCAAGCTGCTGGTCGATGACCAACACCGTGGTCAGCGGGCCGTCGGTGATGTCGACCGGTCGCGGCGTCTGGTAGGCTTCGATCCGCAGCGCCTCCGACGGGTTCGCGCCGGGCTGGCCGGTGCAGTCGCCGCCGCCGACGATGCAGCCGTTGAAACGGAAGACCCCGCCGTTGACGCCGCCCGGCCCGAGCTCGTTGTCCTTGGCGGCGGTCGGCCCGGAGCGCAGGGCATTGGTGCCGTCGACGAAGCTGCCCGACAGGTCGATGGCGCGGGCGTTGCCGACGCTGACGGTTTGCCCGGCGGCACCGATGCCGGTGATGAACATGCCAGCGTACTCACCCGTGCGGCTCGCGGTGTTCTGCGAGACGATCTTGCCGCCCGCGTCGACGTTGAAGCGCGCCGAGACCACGAACAGCCGGTCGTCGGCGGGTCCAGCCGGCACCCCCGGAGCGCCCGCCCCGAGGTCGATCGCACCGGCATCGGTGCTCTGGATGACGCCGCGGAAGTCGGCGGCACCGAAGATGATGTCGTTGACCGCGAACATCGAGAGCGAAGCCAGGCCGACGATCTTGCCGAAGCAGTTGGCGACCAGCTCGGCGCTGCCCAGCCCGCCCGAGACGTAGATCGACGCGGGGCGGAAGCGGCCGTTGACGTTCGAGTCGCCGATTTGGACCGCGCCGCCGTTGGTCGTCGGCAGGACATGGCCGGTGACGTCGACGATGTGGCTGCGATCGGCGAAGAACGCGATCCGCGGCAGGTCGGCGGGGTTGTAGCCGAAGTCCTGGATGGTCAGATTGCCGTCCGCGACCTGACCGTCGTTCGCGGCGGTGGTAACGCCCGCGTAGAAGCTGGCGATGCCGCTGACCTTGAGCCGCGCCATGTCGGCGGCGGCGAGGCGGAAGCCGGTCTCGCCCTGGCCAGCGGTGCCGCCGATGATCATGTTGCCGGGCGTCTCGACCGCCAGCGTCGAGGCGACGAGGCTGTTGCGCACGTCGAGATCGCCGCCGACGATGCGCAGGGCCGCCGCAGTGACATCGCCGAGATCGACCTTGCCGGTCGCGATCAGCACCGCGTCGCCGGTGCCGTGGAAGGTGGCGAACGAAATGCCGCCCGCGGTCGCCTGGGCGAAGGTCGTGCCGCCCACGGTCAGCGTGCCGACGCCGATCGACGAACCGATCAGGGTCGCGTTGCCGCCGGCGATTGCGGTGCCCGCGACGATCGGCTGGTTGGGGTCGAGGACCAGGTTGCGGCCCGCCTGGAAGAGGTCGCCGGTGATGCCGAGCGTCGCCATCACGGTCAGGTCGCGGGTCGCGGTGGCGCTGCCGCCGGTGACGGATGCGCCGGTCAGGAACAGGTCGCGCGCCGCGGTCAGCGTTGCGTAGTCGAGCGTCGTGCCGGCGGTGAGATGGAGGTCGCGCGTCGCGTTCAGCCCGGCGGTCGCAGTGAACGCGCCGCCCGAAGTCACCGAGACATCGCGGCCGCTGAGCTGCAGCGCCTCGTCGACGGTCGCACCCGCGACGGTTACGTCCTGGCCCGCGGTGGCCTGCCCGAGGATGACCGCGCCGGTGCCGATAACGTCGATGTCGGTCGCGGCGGACAGCTGGCTTGCGCCGATCGTGCCGCCGGTCAGGACGATGTTGAAGCCGTCGGCCTCGCTGTCGCTGCCGAGACCGGTCGCGGTGACCTGGCCGAGCGCCAGCGTGACGCCGTCGAGCCGCGCATCGTCGCCGGCGCTGACCGTGGCGAGGGTCAGCGTGCCGGTCCGTGCGGTCGCGGTGACGTCGCCGCCCGCGGTTGCGTTGACCGCAGTGACATTCGCTCCGGCCAGCACGAGGTCACGCCCGGCCCCGACATTGCCGGCGTTTAGGTCGGCGAAGGCGTCGAGGGTGAGGTCGCGGACCGCGGTCAGGTCACCGACGGTGATGCCGCTCGCGGTCGTGGTCAGGCTGAGGTCGCGCCCGGCGTCGATGCCGCCGGTGGCGAGGGTGCCCCCCTCCAGGCGCACGTCCCGCCCGCCGCTGACGGCGCCGAGTTCGAGCGCGCCTCCCGCGGTCGCGATGACGTCGTTGCCGGCGCCGATATCGCCGAGCACGATGTTACCGGTGGCACTGAGCAGCACGTCGTTGGCGACGAACAGCGAGGCATCGCCGAAGACATTGCCCGCGGTCGCGGTCAGCGTCGCGTTCTGGGTCAGCGTGAAGGTGCCGCCGTAGCCGTAGCCGCCCTCGCCGCCGTAGCCGTAGCCCCCGTAGCCGTTCCCGCCGTAACCGCTGTCGGTGTAGCCATCGAGGCTGCCGAGCGAGACGTTCTTGCCGGTCATCAGCAGGTTGCCGCCGACTTGTGCATCGCCGACGGCCGCCAGCCCGAGCGCCGCGAGGACGGTCAGGTCGCGCTTGACCTCGGCGCTGCCGACGTGGGCGTCGCCGCTGGTCGCGGTGACGAGGATGTCGCGCCGCGATGATGCGGACCCGATGTCGATGCTGCCCGCAGTCGCGGTGATGTCGCGCTCGGCATCGAGGTCGACGGCTTCGAGGGTCAGGGCCGTCAGCCCGATGTCCTGCCCGGCCGAGACGAAGCCGCCGAACGAGCCTGCGCCGGCAGCATTGGCGTGGACGTCGCGGCCTGCGAAGATCGAATCGAGCGCTTCGATACCGCCCGTGGTGGCGGTCAGGCCGACATCGCGGCCGGCATCGAGCGGTCCGACCAGCACCGACGCGCCGGTGATCAGGATATCCTGCGCGGCCTGCGCGAAATAATCGCCAACGCTGCCGATCTGCTCGCCCGCGGCACCGGTGCCGACGGTGACGACCCCGGTGCCGACGACCTGGATGTCGGTCGCCGCGACCGCCTGCTCGAGGGTTACGGTGCCGCCGTTCGCGAAGATGTTGGAGCCGTCGCCTTCGCTGTCGCCCCCAGTGCCGGTGGAGCGGACCGTGTCGACGTCGATCGTCAGGCCGGCCAGGTGAACGTCGTCGCCCGCCTCGGCATCGGTGATGACCAGCGCGCCGGTGCGTGCGGTTGCGGTCAGGTCGCGCCCGGCGATGACCGTACCCGCGTTCTCGGCGTCGGCCTGCACGGTGATGGTCGCGGCCGCCAGCGTCAGGTCGCGGACCGCTGCGAGGCTGCCCGCGACGAGGTCGCCGCTGACGTCGATCAGCACGTCGCGGCCTGACGACAGCTCACTGGTCCCGAAGCCCTTGACGGTCAGCGTGCCCGCGGTCGCGGTCAGCTTGAGGTCGCGGCCGGCGTCGAGCGCGCCGTATTCGATATCGGCGGCATGGATGATGATGTCGTTCGCGGCGGTCGCGAAGAAGCCGGTGCCGAGCTCCACCAGCCCGGGGCTGTCGACCAGAATGTCGTTCGCCGAGGCGGCCTGGTAGACGGTGACCGCACCACCGCCGACGACGATGTTGCTGCCGTCGGCCTCCGTATCGGGGCCGGTTCCGGTGGTGTCGATGGTGTCGACGGTGACCGTCGCGCCGTGCAGGCGGACGTCGTCGCCCGCGGTCAGGACGGCGGCCGGCTGCTCGAGATCGAGCTGCGAGACCAAAAGATCGCCACTGACGTTGATCGTCAGGTCGCGCGTCGCGGTCAGCGACTGGTCGTAGGTAAAGCCACCCGCGCTCGCGAGGATGGTGATATCGCGGGTCGGCGTGATCGAGCCGTTGCCGCCATAGCCATAGCAACCATAGCCATAGCCGGGGTTCGAATAGCCGGTGAGGCTGCCGAGCTCGACGGTCTTGCCGCTGAGCAGGAAGTCCTGGCCCACATGGGCGTCCCCCATGTGCGCGAGGCCGTTCGCGGCGACAAGGCTGAGGTCGAGCGCGGTCGCGACGTAGTCGACGTGGGCATCGCCGGAGCGCGCGGTGACGCTGGCGCTGCCGCCGGCCTCGAGGTCGTTTATAACGATCGCGTCGGCGACGGCGCTGATGTCGTGGCCGGCGAACGCTTCGTCGACGGTTGGCGCACCGATGAGGTCGACGACGATATCGTGACCGGCATCGAGGAAGACGTGCTCCGCGCCGCTGATCGTGCCGGTGCCGAGGCCGAGGAAGACGTCGCCGGCGCCGGGTGCGGGCGGCGGTGGCAGCAGGTTGAAGACCGGAGCGAACGCGCTGGTCTCGGCCGCGATGTCGATGACCCGGCCGTTGCCGTCGAAGTCGAAGCTGCGGCCCGGGAACAGCGTGACCAAGCCGCCCTCGCCGAACGAATACTCGTTGGCGTTGTGATCGGGGGCCTCGCTGCCCTCGCCAATGGACACGCCGACCGTCGCCGATGCCAGCGACGCGCTGCCCCCATAAGCGCGGATGATGACGTCGTCGCCGGCGTGCGCGACGCCGACGCTGGCGTTGCCATTGTCGGCGACAACGAGGACGTCGGTCGCGGCGTTGGCGTTGGCGATCGATGCGGACGTCAGGCCGTGGACGACGATCAGCCCGTTGCCGTTTTCATCCAGGGACGTCGTAGCGGTGCCGACGCTGGCGCTCGTGCCCTCGACGCCGATGCCGCCGACCGCGGTCACGGTGCCGACGTTGATCGCAGCCGTCGCGCCGAACGTTGCCAGGCCCTGGCGCGCGACGGCGTCGTGGATGGTCGCGTTGCCGAGCAGGGTGACGCCGACGGCGCCGATCGCGTCGAGGCTGACGACTCCGTTGGTGCCAATGTCGAGGGTGTCGATCGGGTTCTCGAAGGCGAAGCTCGGGCTGCTCTGGCCGCCGCGGAATTCGCCGTCGCGGCCGAGGTAGACGTCGCCGCTATCGCCGGTCGTGGTCAGCCGCAGCCGGTGTCCGTCGCCAGCCGCATCGAGGATGCCGAGCGGATCGCCCGCGAGGTCGCCGCCGGTGCCGGCAAGCTTGACCGAGCCGAACTCGGTATCGCCGTTCCAGGTCGTCCCGAGCACGTCGTCGCCGGCGGTCGCCGAGGCGATCTGGAGCTGGCCGCCCTCGGCTTGATAGTGTCCCCCGTATCCATAGCCATAGCCGCTGCCGGCGGTGCTGCCGACCTCGTCGCCGCCGCGGACCACGATGTCCTCGCCCGCGGTCAGGCTGGTGGCACTGACGTTGAGGCCGCGTAGGCGAATCGAGCCGCCGGCGGTGACGGTCCCCGGCAGGTTGATGTCGCCGGTCGCGGTGACGGTGACGTCGTGCGCGGCGCTGATTGCGCCGGTCGCGCTGATGTCCTGGCGGTTGATGCCGTCGGTGAACAGCGGCGCGGCGGCGCGGTTGGCGATGCCGCCGCCCGCGGTCAGCACGATCGTCCCGCCCTCGAGCCCGGCACTCACGGCGCCGATGTCACCCTGGGCGTCGAGCACGGCACGGACCGCATCGGCGCGGCTGACGCTGGCGATATAGACGTTGCCCGCAGCGGTGGTCCCCGCGAGCTGGAGCGGCAGCGCCGCAGTGCTGCCCGCGGTCAGGCCGGGGACTTCGAAGTCTAGCAGGTCGAGGTCGTTGCTGGCCTCCTGCATGAAGCGCACCGTGTACGCTTGCGCCGCGCCGTACAGCACCGCGGTGTTGCCGACGCTGCCGCTGGCCCCGCCGATGACCGCGCCTTTGCCGGTGGTGACGCTCGGCGCGATGAACGCCAGCGTGCCGCCGTGGCCGGTGATCTGTGCGCCGCCCGCCACCGTGACCGCGCCGGCACCGTCGCCGAAGTCGAAGGCCAGCGTCGTGGGCGTCAGGACCGCGCTATTGGGCCTTACCAAGCCGTTACCATCGAGCAGGTCGGTCGGGATCGAGGTGCTGGCCAGCAGCCCGCCGACATCGACCCGCGCGCCCGCCCCGAAGAATACGCCCGCCGCCGACAGCAGCCAGACGTTGCCGCCGTAGGTCGAGCCGGCGCCGACGAAGCTGTTCAGCGTACCGTCGATCTGGATCGCGCTGCTGGTGCTGTGGACGACCGCGAGGTCGCTGCGGCTGTCGAAGCGGAAATTGACCGTTTCGCCGGTCGCGACCGTGAAGCCGCTGTACTGGAGCACGGTCCGCGGCGCGTTGAGCTTGATCGTCTGGACCGCACCGGCGTTGGTCAGGACCGGCAGGGTGCCGCCGGTGTTGACCGTCGTCGTCGGCGTTGTAATGGGCAGCGCGTTGGCCGGCATCCCCCACAACGCCGCACCGCCCATCGCGGTGCGCAGCACGCTGCTCATTGCAGTGCGGACCAGCAACATGGCGCGAGTCGATCGGTCGGGGCGAGCCATGGGTCGGTCCCTCATCTTATTCGAACGCGACGGTCAGGTTGACCAGGACTCGGTCGCTCGGCTTGGCGAAGCCGGGGGCGGGCCGGTCGAAGGGCTTGGCGTAGGCGAGGTCGAGCAGCAGCCAGCGCGAGAAGCGCAGCTGCGCGCCAGCACCCGCCGAGGTCAGCGTGCCGTCGAAGCCGAGGTTATGCTTGTTGCTGACGTTGGCGACGTCGAAGAAGCCGTAGGGGCTGAGCAGGATGTTCTTGCCGACCGGGAACGGCCCGAAGCGCCTCGAACGATCCGGCGATGCCGGAATCGCCCGATGCAGACGCTGGGTCATAGCCGCGGCCGATGGTCAGCGTGCCGATCGGCAGCTCCTCGTAGCTGAGCAATGCATCGGGGGAGACTTGTGCCTCGAGCCGCCCGAACAGGGCGAACTTGTCGGCCAGCGGCAGCAGCGCGCGGGCCGAAGCGCGGACGACGAAGGCATCGGGCTTGCCGTCGGCGCGCGACAGCAGGAACGAGCCGGCGTCGCTGGCACCCAGGAATGACACGCCCTTGCGCAGCGTCAGCTCGCCGCCGAACACCGCCTGGCGGGTGCCGATGAACGGCCGCAATTCGTACTCGCCGCGGATGTAGGCGATGCGCAGGTCGTCCTGAAGGAAGCGCCCGCCGCCGCCGCGGATCTGGCTTTTCTGGCTGATCGCTTCGAAACCCCCCGCGAGCGTCAACGTCTCGCGGCGCAGGCGGATCAGCGGGTAGGCGAGTTCGAGCGACCCAACGGTGGAGATCGAGCGGATGTTGAGAGGCTCGATCGCCGCGCCAGGGCGGGTTTCGCCATAAGCGATGCTGCCGCGCAGCAGCAGTCCGTCGCCGCCGATGCGGAGCTCCTCGAGCAGCTGGCCGACGAACTGCTCGTTGTCGGGGACCGTATGGTAGAAGATGACGCTGGTGCGCTCGGCCGCCTCGGTCAGACTATTGAAGTCGACCCGCGCCAGTGCGCCGAACCGTCCGGTCGCGCGGCTGTTGTAGTTCTGGGTGTTGAACACCACCGCGACCGCGTTGCGGGTGACGTTCATCTCGATATCGACCGCGCCGCGTCCTCCAGCCTTCGCAGGACGCACGCTGGTGCGCAGGCGGATGCCGGGCAGGTCGGAGGCGAGCAGCAGATAGCGCTGCGCGACCGCGAGGTTGAATGGGTTCATGCCGCGCAGCTTCGAGGCATAGTCGTCGATGCGGGCCTTGACCGGGCCGGCGTCGCCGGTGACCCGGACGCTCATAACGCGCGCCTCGACGACCTCGAAGGTGACGATGCCCGAATCGATGCGCTGTTCGGGGATTTCGACCCTCGCCAGGATGCCCGACTTGAACAGCAGTTCGGCAATGCGGTCGCGCATCGCGCAGAAATCGCTGAGCGGCACGGTCTTGCCGACCGAGCCCTGCCACGCCGGGCTGAGCACCTCCGCAGGCACGCCGGTCAGATGCGAGAATTTGGCGCCCTTGAACGCGACGGTCAGCGTCGAACTGGCGAGCGGGCATGGGCCGGGCGCGGGCAGGCTGAACAGATCGGGCTGCTGGACGACTTCGGGCGTGCGTTCGGCGGGGTTGAGCTCGTTGCGGGTCGGCAGGCTGGTGGCGTTCTGGGCGCGTGCGGGCACGGCGAAGCCCAGCGGCACAGCGAGGCCGACCACGACAAGAGCCGCGATCAGCGCTGCATCAGCCAGCCGCGCGAAGCCACGCGCCATCTAGATATCCCCCGATTCCACGCCTACGCAGTGGACACGGACGTTGCCGTCAGCTCCGGTCGCGGGCACCCCGCCACGACCATCATCGCCATTCCCTTACGAAGCTTCAGCCTAGCGCGGTAACGCAGGCGAAACAAGTGGCGACCATGACCAGTCCGACGCCATCATCTCGAGGAACGTGAAAATGTTGAGGCTACTGGCAATGGTGACGGCGATGATGGCGGCGACAGCAGGCAGCGCTGCGGAGGCGCGCGCGCTCGTCATCGGTCACCGCGGCGCGAGCGCGGTCCGGCCCGAGCACACGCTCGCGTCGTACCGTGAAGCGATTCGCGCCGGGGCCGACTTCATCGAGCCCGACCTCGTCTCGACCAAGGACCATGTCCTGGTTGCGCGGCACGAGAACGACATCACCGGCACCACCGACGTTGCCGAGCACCCCGAATTCGCCGCGCGAAAGGTCACCAAGATCATCGACGGCACCAGCGAGACCGGCTGGTTCACCGAGGACTTCACGCTCGCCGAACTGAAGACGCTGCATGCCCGCGAGCGGCTGCCGCAGCTCCGCCCTGCCAACCTCGCCTACACGGACGAGCGCATTCCGACCTTTGCCGAGATCATCGCGCTGGCCAAGGCCGCCGGGCGTCCGGTCGGGATCTACCCGGAGACCAAGCACCCGAGCTATTTCCGCGGGATCGGCCTGCCGCTCGAGCCGCCGCTGCTGGCCGCGCTCAAGGCCGCCGGCTGGACGACCGCCGACGCCCCGGTATTCATCCAGTCGTTCGAGATCGGCAATTTGAAGGCGCTGCGCAGCCAGACCGGCGTGCGCCTGATCCAGCTCGTCGACGCCGGCACTTCGGCCGACGGGCAGTCCTACGACGCGATGATGACTCCGGCCGGGCTGAAGGCCATCGCCGCCTACGCCGACGGGATCGGGCCGAACAAGGACCGCATCATCCCGCGTGATGCCAATGCGAAACTGCTCGCGCCGACCAGCCTCGTTGCCGACGCCCATGCCGCTGGCTTGAAGGTCCACCCGTGGACGTTCAGGCCGGAGAACTACTTCCTGCCGCTCGACTTTCGGATCGGCACCGACCCGCGCGGCCACGGCGACCTGGCCGCCGAGTACCGGACGTTCCTTGCGACCGGCATTGACGGGCTGTTCTCAGACGATCCGGGGAGCGCTGCGGTGGCGGTGCGGAAGTAGCGGAAATTTCATCCCGGGCTTGAGCCGGGACGACAAAAATCGCTGGCTGGGACCCTCTAGCTCCGGTCGAGCAGGTAGTTGAGGTTCGCGGTCGCGATCGGGCGGCTGTGGTCGTACTGCCAGGCGACCGCGTGGAGGTTGGCGACGCGGCGGCCCTGCCGGGTCAGGGTCGCGGTGGCGTGGGTGCCCTGGCCGCCGCCCTCGCGCAGATAGTCGACCGTGACGGTCACCAGCTTGAGCAGCGGCGGCGCTTCCTCGGCTTCGAGCGCGACCAGCAGCCGGGCGATGCAGGCGAGTTCGAGCAGCCCCGCGACCGCGCCGCCGTGAAGGCGGCCGGGGGCGCCGACGAGATGCTCGGTGAACGGCATGAAGAGCGCGACGTCGTCGCCGTCGCGGTCGGCGCGGACACCCATCAGCGCGGCGTAGGGCAGCATGTCGAGGACGATGCCCTGCCCGCCGGCACGCAAAGCGGCGGTAGCCTCGGCGATGCTCATGCGGCACCTTCGGGGCGCGGAATGGTGAACATGAAGGTGCCGGTGGCCGCCGCGATCGGGCGTTCGGGGTCGCCGGCATGGGCGTGGCCGTGGACGAAGGCGACGTGCCTGGTCATCCGGTAGCATGTCATCCGTGCGGTGATCGTCGCGCCCGGCGGCGGAGTGCCGAGATAGTCGAGGCGCAGGTCGAGCGTCGCATGACCGATCGCGCCGCGTGCCGCCGAGACCGCAAAGCCCGCGGCGGAGTCGACCAGCGAAAACACCGCGCCGTTGGCGACGATACCGTAGTCCGGATAGCCGACCAGCCGCGGGTTTGGCGGCAGCGCGAGCTCGGCCCAGTCGGCGCCGTGGCCGCTGTAGACGATGCCGAGCTTGGCGATGTGCGGCACGCTGCCCATGAAATGCTGGATCATCGCGTGCAGGCGGCCAGGGGGCGTAGTTGGTAGTGGGCGGTCGTCACTCATGTCCGAGCCAGTTCGCCGATGCGCGCGATCATCGAGGCGAGGCCCTGCGTACGGTTCGACGACAGGTGCTTCGACAGCCCGAGGCTGTCGAGCTGGCTGCGGATCCTTGCCGGGTCGATGTCGGCGGGCGCATGATCCTGGACCAGCAGCATCACCAGAGCGACCAGTCCCTTGACGATCGCGGCGTCGCTGTCGGCGCTGAAGTGGAGCCGGCCCTCGGGCGTCCGCGTCGGGTACAGCCAGACCTGGCTGGCACAACCCCGGACCTTGGTCGCGTCGGTCTTGAAGGCGTCGTCCATCGGCGGCAACGCGCGGCCGAGGTCGATCAGCAGCCGGTAGCGGTCGTCCCACTCGTCGAGCGCCTCGAATTCGGCCTCGACATCCTCGAAAGTCGTGATGGTCACCGCCGCGGAGTGGGGGAGCGGCGCGGCCGGGTCAAGGCCGCGCCCGCTCCTGTGACGTCACTGCCCCTAGTGCTGCACGCCGTTCTCGGGATGGCGCGCCACCGACGGGTCGACACCGTCGATTGTCGTCTCGGCCGCTCCGGCATTGGCGGGGATCGGGGCCATGGCCACCGTGGCGACCGGCGGCAGCGGCTGCGGATTGAGGCTGCGGACCGAGTCCGGACCCAGCGGCGCGTGCCAGTTCGGCGACGCCGCCGCTACCGTCATCGGTGCCAGCGGACCCTTCAGGCCGGGATAGTCCTTCAGCATCGGATAGCCATTCATCGGCTTGGCGACGCCCTGATGGCAGGTCAGGCAGTTGACCTTGTAGGGGTCGCCGAGATGGCCCTTGCGGTACGCCGGGAAGACCGCGGCAAGTGGCTCGATATAGGCGTTGTTGATGTTGCGGACCATGCGGATGCCGTACCAGGCGGTGGCGCGCTGCGGCTTGCTCAGGTTCCACGACTGGAAGTTGCCGGCGTTGTGGCAGTAGGTGCAGTTGACCCCGAGCGCCGACGACATGTGCATCATCAGGCCGTAGGTCTTCTCGGCGTGCTTGGTGCCACCGCTGACCACGACCGGGGCGCTCGACACCGGATAGGGTGTGGCCCCCGCCAGCCGGATTTCCTGGTTGTCGCGCAGATAGCTGCTGAACGGATCGGACGGCAGGGAGGCGTAGGCGACTGTCTTGAGCGGCGTGTTCTGGCCGCGCTTGTTGCCCATCAGGACCGTCGAATCGTCGCCGCCCTTGGGGTCGATCGCCCATTTGTTGACCGGCACGCCGTTGCCGCGGTGGCAGGTCCAGCAGGTCACGCCGGCGGGCGAGACGTGCTTGCCCCACGCGCCGTTGATGCTCTGGGTCATCTGGATCATGCGGCGCGCGACGACCTTGGTGTATTTCTCGTCGGACGCCATGTTCGCTGGGTTGTGGCAGTAATTGCAGCCCTGGGTCTCGGCATCGCCGGGCGCGATCCAGGTTACCATCGCCGCCATGATGTAGTTGAACTGCTCGGTGCTGATGTTGTTCAGCACCTTGACGTTCTGGTAGGTCTGCCCGGCCCGCTCGCCGCCGAGCATCGCCGGCTCGAGCGGGTAGGGCGGCGGTGGCACGACCTGCAGCTTGGCCAGCGCCTTGGCTTCGCTGGTGTCGCGAATCTGGTCGCCGCCGGTGCCGCGGTAGCCGGTCTGCGCCCAGCTTTTCATGCCGACGTCGCAGCCGGAGAGGCCCAGGCCGAGTGTCGCCACAAGGGCGAGGCTATGCGGTACCATCCTCATTTCGGCGCTCCCGGAAGCGTGCTGGGATCGATCGTCCCCGTCGAGGGGTAGATCGGCGCGAAGTGGTGCTGCTGCGCCCACAGGTACCAGTTGTCGACGACGGTGCCAGTCAGCAGGATGCCGATGCCGCCGGTGAAGGTGGTCAGCACCGCAAACCACCACGCCCAGCGGTGGATCGACTCGTAGGTGGCGTTGAAGCCCATCGTCCAGCGCCAGAACAACCCGGCGCGCTCGGCCGCGGTGCCGCGGTCGGTGATCTGCTCGATCTCGCGCTCGCCGCCGTAGCGCCCGACCGCGAGGATGGTGCCGCCGTGCATCGCGAACAACAGGGTCGACCCGTACAGGAAGACGATCGAGAGGCAGTGGAATGGGTTGTAGAACAGATTACCGTAGCGGATCGAGAAGGCCGCGGTCCAGTCGAGGTGCGGGAAGATGCCGAACGGCACCGCCTCAGACCAGCTCCCCATCGCCAGCGGGCGGATGAAGCCGAGCACCAGCATCAGCCAGATCGCGGACAGGAACGCCCAGCTGACGTGCGTACCCATGCCGAGGCGGCGTGCCCGGGTATAGGTCCGCGCCCACCATAGCAGGACCGACGTGGTCATGCAGAAGCCCGCGATCAGCCACCAGCCGCCCTGCGCCAGCGGCGGCAGGATCTGTAGGCCGTACTTGGGGGCGGGCGGCTCGAGCGCCAGCCAGAACAGCTGGCGGACGAACTGCACCGGGTCCCAGTTCACCGACGCCCACATGTTGAGGCCGACGATTTCGAACGCCAGGAAGCCGAACATCAGCGACAGCAGGCCGAGCCGCCCGAGGTAGATCGGGCCGATCTGCGCCGCACCCAGCTTGCCGGCCCAGTAGGAATAGCCGGGCTTGCCGTCGCGCGGAAAGTCGCCGTGCGGCAGCGGCACACCCAATTCGGGGGCCGATCGCAGCTGGATCTGGGTGAATATATTCTGATAGCGCGCCATTGTCCTTACCCCCTCACGACCAGATCGGCAGGTTGAGCCACCAGGTCCACCACTCGGGCCAGCCGCGGGTCCAGAAGGGGCCTGAGATGATGATGCAGACTGCGCTCCAGAAGCCGGCGTTGAGCGCCAGGAACAGCCCGAGGCGGTGGATGCCGAGCGTGCCGATCGAATAGCCGATGAGATCGCGGAAGAACGTGTCCTCGAACTCGGGCGTCTTGACCTCGCTGCCCTTCTTCGGATTGACCGACGACAGGATCAGGCCGCCGTGCATCGCCAGCGCCAGCGTCGTGGTGAAGAAGAAGCTCACCGCCAGCATGTGCGCCGGATTGTAGTGGAAATGCAGGTACTGGTAGCCGGTGTTCGACACCCAATCGAGGTGGCTGAAGATGCCGTAGGGGAAGCCGAAGCCCCACGCCCCGAGCAGCAGCGGCCGTATCACCACCAGGCTGACGTAGGCGAAGATCGCGACTCCGAAGGCGAACGGCACATGATAGCCGATACCGAGCTTGCGGCAGATCTCGACCTCGCGGAGCATCCACGAGACGAAGGCACCGATCGCGCAGACCGTGATGATCTGCCAGAAGCCGCCCTCGTTGAGCGGGGCCAGCGCGAGACCGTATTTCAGGTCGGGCGGGGCGATCGAGATCAGCCACGGGTTCCAGGTCGGTCCCTGCGAAGCCGCGTAGAAGATCAGCGCGGTGCCGAGGATCGAGAAGAACAGCGTCGTGACGCCGAAGAAGCCGACGAAAAACGGTCCTACCCAGAAATCGAACAGGTCGCCGCCGAGCAGAGTGCCGCCGCGTACCCGGTATTTCCGCTCGAAGCTCAACAGCGCCATGATTCAGGCCCTCCGACCGCAGCCACACAGGGGCCGGCGGTCCTTTGCAGACTTTTCGAATGTCCGGCGGAACGCGGGTGAGGGGTTCCGCCGGTCAATCGTTAGAACGTCGTCGTTCCGTACGTCATCGTCCGGAACGTCGCGGTTCAGGATGTCGCAGCGGGTGCCGCGACGGTCGTTCCGACGGTGCCGTGGGTCGGACCGTCGAGCCAGTTGAACCGCTGGGTGCTGAGCAGGATGAAGTGGATCAGCAGTGCCAGGATAAACAGGAATGCGAACAGGGCGACCAGCGCACGGCGCGGGTCGAACATTTGCCAGATTCTCCACATGACGATGTCTCCCTATGCTGTCGCGCTGATGGTTGGGGTGTGGGCGGTGTCGAGCGCGGTTACGGTCCGCACTTCACCGAGCCACGGACGCCACATCCAGACGAGGATGTGCGCGACGATCGCGATGGCGGTGAAGATCAGGAAGCTGGTGATGAACAGCTTGTGAAATTCCTTCGCCTCGGCCTCGCTGAGGTACGTGCTCGGTGTGATCCGCTCGTCTCGGTCTCTGATATCGCTCATTGCTCCATCTCCAGTTTGCCCGCCGGGACAGGGAGGGTGCCGGCGGCGCCTCCTGGCGGCATCGACGCGGCGACTTTCGCCGGGACGATCGGTTGAGGGTCATTCAGACCCGAAAAAGCTGACAGCCCTTGGGCTGAAAGGCTGCGGGGCCGCGTCATGCGGCCATGCTCTCGAGGGCGCGGGCGGCAGCGGCCAACTCGCGCGCGGTAACGGCAGGAAGCCCGGCATTGCGGGCGGCGCGCTCGGCGGCATCGCGCAGGCGTTTCGCGGCACTGATGCGAACCAGCACCGGCTGCGCCTCGACCAGCGCGTCGAACTCGGCCTTGGCGTCGTCTTCCCAGCTGACCTGCGCGAGGATCCGCGCCGGCGTCGCGTCGGCGGCGTCCATCGCGGTCGACAGTGGCAGGATGTTGAACAGCGCGTCGAACAGCGCGTTGCAGACCTCCTGCACCAGCCAGGTCGCGCCCGCATAACCCATGTAGGGCGTGCCGGTGGCGCGGCGGATCGCGGCGCCGGGGAAGCTCGCGGGCACGAACACCGCGCGGCTGCCGAGCTCGGCCATGTACATGCGCTCGTTGTAGGAACCGAACATCACCAGCGGCGGCGTCGCCTTGAGCGCCGCCTTGACCGCCTGGTTGTCGGGCTTGATCCCCGCTGTCCGGCTGAACGCGAAGGTGCATGGCAGCCCGAGGTCGTCCTCGAGGAAGGCGCGCATGCCGCGCGCGTAGGTGTCGGTGGCGACGACGGCGAAGCTCGCGGTGCCGAAGAAGTCCTGCGTCACCGACCGCCACAGGTCCCACAATGGCTTGATCGTGGTGTGCTTCTCGCGGGTGATGAACGGCTGCGGGTCGAGGCCTAGCAGCTCACCGAGCTTCTCGAGGAACAAGGTCGTCGACGTCAGCCCGATCGGGGCCTGCAGATACGGGCGCTCGAGTGTCTCGCACAGCCCGCGCCCGAACTCACGGTACATGCAGACGTTGACCTCGGCATCGGCCAGCCGCTTGACGTCGGCGAGGTGCGAACCGAGCGGGAAAACCATGCCCACCTCGGCGCCGATGCCCTCGATCAGGCGGCGGATCTCGTGCAGGTCGGACGCCATGTTGAAGCAGCCGTACTGCGGCCCGATAATGTTGACCCGGGGCCTGGCACCCTCCTTGCGCGGGCGCAGGGCAGGGACCTTCTTGGTGCCGTATTGGGTCCACAGCCAGGTCAGCGCGCGGTCGGCGGCCTGCCACTGGTCCTCGTCGATGGTGCGCGGCAGGAAGCGCTGGATGTTGGTGCCCTCGGGCGTCACGCCGCCGCCGATCATCTCGGCGATGCTTCCGGTGACGACGACCGCGGGCAGGTCGGGGTCGAGCGTCGCCCAGGCGCGCTTCATTGCGCCCTCGGTGCCGTGGCGGCCGAGCTCATCCTCGCCCAGCCCGGTGACGACGATCGGGAGCTCGTGCGGCGGCAGGCCATCGGTGTAGTGGAGGACCGAGGTCACCGGCAGGTTCTCGCAGCCGACCGGTCCATCGATGATGACCTGCAGGCCCTTGATCGCGGTGAAGGCGTAGACAGCGCCCCAATAGCCGCCAGCGCGGTCATGATCGAGAACGAGCGTCATGCCCCGATCGCCTCTTCGGCCTTGGCCGCGGCGATGCGCTTGCCCGCCATCTTGGCCTTGAACTCGGGGCGGAGGCGTGGCGTGTCCTCCCAAATGCCGGCGGTGTCGCCTGACCCGACGCCTTCGAAGAAGTCGCGCATGCGGTCGAAGCGATGCTGGTTGCCGAGCGCCGCATTGACGACCGTGGCGAGGCTGCCCGCCCCCGCCACGCCCATCAGCGGACGAGCCGAGATCAGATTGGTGAAATACAGCGCCGGGATCGCCTTCGCCTTGGCGTGCTGGACGACCGGGGTCGTGCCGATCGCGAGGTCGGGCTGGAAGGCGTCGACGGCGGCCAGGTCGTTCTCGAGGCTGGCGCGGTACTGGACCGTGCAGCCGCGGGCCTCGAGCCATTCACGGTCGGGGTCCGACCATTTGGTGCGCGGGCAGGCAGTGCCGACATAGGGCACCGTCGCGCCGCTCTCGATCAGCAGCCGCGCCACCAGCAGCTCCGAGCCCTCGTAGCCCGAGACGGTGATGCGACCCTTGATCGGGGCATTCGCGAGCGCCGCGCCAATGGCGGGGAGGAACTTGTTCTTGGCGGCGTCGACCTGTGCCTGCGTGATCCCGCACGCCGCGCCGACCGCATCGAGCCAGGCCGCGGTGCCGTCGCGACCAACCGGGGCGGAAGGCAAAACGGTGCGCCCGGCGGCCTCGAACTCGCGGACGCTGGCGGTGTAGAACGGGTGGATCGCGGCGACTGCGGCGCAGTCGAGCGCGGAGTACAACTCGCGCCACTCGCGGGTCGGCACGTTCGGCCCGACCGCAAGCCCGAGCGGCTCCAGCATCTGGCCGATGCCGATCGGGTCGACCGGAAACATTTCGCCGAGCAGCGTGATCGTCGGGCGGTCGGCGCGGGTCTTGGGCGCCGCGACCGGCCCGGCCTCGACCTCCTTGCGGGCGTAGGCGAGCATCGCCCCCGCCAGTACGTCCTTGGCCTCGGCGTGGGTCGGGATGCCGAAGCCGGGCACGTCGATACCGATGATGCGGACGCCGTCGATCTGGTCGGGGAGCAGCTGCAGCGGCACCCCGCTCGCGGTCGGCACGCACAGGTTGGTGACGACGATGGTGTCGTACAGCGCCGGATCGGCCATCTCATGGACCGCGTCGCGGATGTCTTCAAACAGCTTGCCGGTGACGAGGCTCTCGGAGTTGAACGGCACGTAGCCGACCGAGCGCCGCGCCCCGTAGAAGTGCGAGGTGAAGGTCAGCCCGTAGACGCAGCAGGCGGAGCCGCTGAGGATCGTCGCGGTCCGGCGCATGCGGAGGCCGACGCGGAGCGAGCCGAACGCCGGGCACATCGACTGCGGCTGGTCGTGAGGGCCCTTGGGATAGTCGGCGGCGTAGCGCGCGAGAATCTCGGACTTGCCGGCGCGCTCGGCGGCATCGCGGAGGGTCGAACCGCTGGCGCAGCCGCCGTCGATCGCGATCGCATCGCCGTCGTTCGCCGGTGTCGAGACGCCGAGGTCTGTCATACGGCGTCGTAAACCACTTCCAGGCTCGGCTTCGTCACGTACGCCGCGCCGCGCATGTCGGCCTGGCTGGCAGGACGGAGCGTGACATTGGCGCCGGTATCCTCGGGCGAGAACAGCCCCAGCAGCCCGTCGCTGGTCAGCGGCGTCGGGCGCACCGGGGGTGCCTCGGCGACGTTCTCGGCGAGCGTCTCGAACAGGCTGCCCCACTGGCTCTCGGGGGTCCCGATGATCTGGTAGTTGGCGGACTTCTTGCGGATGTCCTCGTTGGCCGGGATCGAGATCAGCACCGGGATGCCGACTGCGTCCGCGAACGCCTGCGCTTCGCCCGAGCCGTCGTCCTTGTTGATCAGGATGCCTGCGACGCCGACATTACCGCCCATCTTGCGGAAATATTCGACCGCCTTGCAGACGTTGTTGGCGACGTAGAGCGACTGCAGGTCGTTCGAGCCGACGACGATGACCTTCTGGCACATGTCGCGGGCGATCGGCAGGCCGAAGCCGCCGCAGACCACGTCGCCGAGGAAATCGAGCAGGACATAGTCGAAGCCCCACTCGTGGAAGCCGAGCTTTTCCAGCAGTTCGAAGCCGTGGATGATGCCACGTCCGCCGCAGCCACGACCGACCTCGGGGCCGCCAAGCTCCATCGCGAAGACTCCGTCGCGCTGGAAGCAGACGTCCTCGATGCGGACTTCCTCGCCGGCCAGCTTCTTGCGGCTGCTGGTCTCGATGATCGTCGGGCACGACTTGCCGCCGAACAGCAGCGAGGTGGTGTCGGACTTTGGATCGCAGCCGATCAGCAGGACGCGCTTGCCCTGCTGCGCCATCATGTAGCTGAGGTTCGACAGCGCGAACGACTTGCCGCTGCCGCCCTTGCCGTAGATCGCGATGATCTGGGTTTCCTTGGTGACCTCGCCGGTGTGAACCGGGTCGGGCTCGATCGCCGCTTCCATGCGCAGGAAGTCGTCGAGGGTCAGGCCAGCGACTTTATCGGTACTCTCGAGGCTCACGCGTGGGCCCTCCAGTCGAGGATCATCTTGAGGCAGGCCGGCTCGCCGAAAGCGGTCGGATAGGCCTCGGCGGCGGCACTCGCGTCGGAACGGTGGGTGATCAGGCCGTCGAGCGACAGTGTGCCGCTCGCGACCAGGGTGTTGACCGCCGTCAGGTCGGCGGGCTGCCACTCGGCGGCGATGCGGATCGTCGCCTCGCGCATGAAGGCTGGGGCGAAGGCGAAACCGACACGGTCCTCGTAGAAGCCCGCCAGGACCAGCTCGCCGCCCTTGGCGAGCCGTCCGACCAGCGTGTCGAGCAGGCCTGCGTCGCCGCTCATGTCGCAGATGCAGGCATAGTCGCGGCGGGCGTCCGCCTGCGGGTCGATAACGCTGTAGCCGTGCTGACCGGCGCGGCGGGCGGCGCTGGTCTCCCAGACCACCGGCGCCGCGTGACCGGCGGCAACGATGACCCGGGCGAGCAGTCGTCCGAGTACGCCGTGGCCGATGACGAGTTCGGGGACACGCCCGGCGACGAGCGCGTGGTGCGCGGTCGCGGCGAGCGCGAGCAGGACCGCGTTTTCCTTGAGCGATGCGTCGACGCGGTGCGCGCGCGCCGCGGGGATGACCACCCGCCGCGCTGCGCCGCCGAAGAGACCGCGGGCACCGTCGAAGCAGTTCGCGCCGGGCACGAACACCGTCTCACCGAGGCGCGAGCGGACGTCTGCGCCGGCATCGACGACCGTACCGACCGACTCGTAGCCCGGCACCAGCGGATAACCCATGCCCGGGAAGTCGGGCATCCGGCCGGTGTAGAGCAGCCGCTCGGTGCCGGTCGAAATGCCGCTCCAGTCGATAGCGACGGTTACGGCATCGGCGGCCATCGGCGTCAGCCCGAGCGGACGCAGTGCGAGTTGCCCCGGTCCTCCCATGACGACAGCGATGGTTTCCACCAGACGACCCTTCCCTTCGGCGGACTTTGCCGCCTGCGCCCAGTGTCAGATGAACTGGACGCTTCGAAGTGTCAGTCTAGGTTGACGCAAATACTTGTCAACCAGCTTTGACGGTTGTTTTTGCTAGGATGATCCCGGCGACCAGCGGTAGGTCGGTGGCAATGCGGCGGATCCCGGTAAACCCGGCTTCGGCCAGCAGCGCGTCTAACTCGTCGGGGGTACGCGCCCGTCCCGACCCCATCGCCAGCAGGTAAAACCCGAAATACGCGTCGCCGACCCGTTCCGGGCGCGGCGCAGTCATCGGCTCGGCGATCAGAAGCGTCCCGCCGGGGGGAAGCGCCGCGCGGACCTGGCACAGTAGCTTCAGCACTGGCGCGTCGTCGTGGTCGTGGAGGATGCGGACCAGCGTGATGAGGTCGAAGCCCCCCGGCAGCGGGTCGTCGAAGAAGCTGCCGCCATGCGTCTCGATCCGCGCCAGCCCCGCCGCCTCGAGCGCCACCCGCGCCCGCGCCGCCACCGCCGGCAGGTCGAACACCGCAAGCTCCAGCCCCGGCACCGCTGCAGCGACCGCCCGCACGAACGCTCCCTCGCCCCCGCCGACATCGAGCAGCCGCCGATAGCCGCCGAGTCCCGCCGCCGCGACCACCTGTGCCGCCACCATCGGCTGCGACGCCGCCATCAGCGCCGAATACGGACCGACCGCCGCCGGGCTCGCCGCCGCCGCGTCGTCGGCCCGCGCATAGGCCCAGTAGTCCGCCAGCGCCCCGCCACCCCCGCCGCGCCGCAGGAGCGCAACCGGGTCCGCCATGTCCGCATAAAAGGCCTTGTGGTGCGCGATCATCGCCGCCACCCCGGGATTGCCGAGCAGCGCCGCCCCCCGCGACCCCAGCGCCCAGCCGTCACCCAATGGCTCCACCAGCCCCAGCGCCCCCGCCCCGCGCAACAGCCGCCGCATCGAATCGAGCGGCAGCTCGAACTCCGCCGCCAACTGGACAGTCGTCGCGGTCCGCTTCCGCAGCCGCTCGCACAGACCCAGCTCGACGCACGCCGCCAGGATCTGCGCATGGACGAACCCCGCGACCAGATCGAACAACCCGGCCGCCTCGGCCCGTGCCCGGGGCCGCGTCAGAGGGAAGCGGCTCGCCCACGCCTGGAAGCGCGGCGAGGACAGCCGCCGGTTGCGCCATCGCACCCAATCCGCGCGCAAGCTCAAGCGCGCCCCATCCGCACCAGCGCTGCGTCCAGCGCCGACAGGAACCGAGACCGGTCCGTTTTCGCGAACGGAGCTGGGCCGCCGATGATGTCACCCCCGGCCCGCAGGTCGGCCATGATCGCGCGGGTCGCCACCGCACTCCCGATCGAGTTCGCGGTGAACGGCTTGCCGGTCGGGGACAGCACCGTCGCGCCTGCCTTGACCGCACGGTCGGCGAGCAGGATGTCGGCGGTGACGACAATGGTCGCTGGCCCCGCCGCCTCGGCGATCCAGTCGTCGGCGGCATCGAACTTGTCGCTGACCACGACCTGCTCGACGAGCGGGTGCTGGGGGACCCGGAAATAACTGTTGCTGACGACGGCGACCGGCACGGCGTGGCGGAAGGCAACCTTGTAGATCTCCTCCTTGACCGGGCAGGCGTCGCCGTCGACGAGGATGCGCAAGCTCATGGCGGCTGTTATCAGCGGTGTGGAGCCGGGCCGCAACCGGGGGAGACAGACCATGCCGATCGCGAGTTGCCAGTGCGGCGCGCTGACCGCCGAGGTCGCCGCTTATTCGCCGATGGTGGTCGCGTGCCACTGCATCGACTGCCAGCGCCGCACCGGCTCGGCGTTCGGCGTCGCCGCCTATTACCCCGCCGAGGCGGTCACCGTCAGCGGTGCGGCACGGGCCTATAGCCGCCCGACCGCGACCGGCGGAACGTTCACGACGCGCTTCTGCCCGGTGTGCGGCGCCAGCGTCGTGTGGTCGACCGCGAAGCACCCCGGGCTGATCGGCATCGCGGTCGGAGCCTTCGCTGACCCGCAGGCACCGCCGCCGCTGCGCTCGGTGTGGGAGCAGTCCGCGCACCCCTGGGCGGAGCTCGCCAGCGTCGCCGCGCACTATCCGCAGGGCGTCTCCTGAAGCGCGTCGTCGTCGTCGGGGCCGGCATCGGCGGGCTGGTCGCCGCCGCGCTGCTGGCGGCGCGCGGCTTCGCGGTCACCGTCGTCGAGCGGCAGGACGCGCCCGGCGGCAAGGTCCGGCAGGTCGACGTCGGCGGCGTTGCGGTCGACGGCGGCCCGACGGTGTTCACGATGCGCTGGGTCTTCGACGAGGTGTTCGCCCGCTGCGGCGCGAGCCTCGACGACGCGGTGACGCTGCGCCCCGCGGGCATCCTCGCGCGCCACGCCTGGGGGCCCGACCGCCTCGATCTGTTCGCCGACGAGGCCGCCAGCGCCGATGCGGTCGGGGTCTTTGCCGGAGCCGCCGACGCGCGCGGTTTCCGCAGCTTCATGGCGGAGGCGCGGGCGATCCTGCGCACCCTCGAGACGCCGTTCCTGCGCGGCACCGCGACCTCGCCGCTCGGGCTGACGCGGCGAGTCGGGCTGGCGGGGTTGCGCGGCCTTGCCGGCATCCACCCGTTCGCGCGGCTGTGGGACCGCTCGGCGAGGCACTTCACCGATCCGCGGCTGCGCCAGCTGTTCGGGCGCTATGCAACCTACTCGGGGTCGTCGCCCTTTGCGGCACCGGCGACGCTGATGCTGATCGCCGCCGTCGAGGCGGACGGGGTGTGGCTGGTCGACGGCGGCATGCACGCTTTGGCCCGCGCGCTCGCAGCGCTCGGCAAGGCCCAGGGCGTGGGCTTCCGCTATGGCACGAGCGTCGCGACGATCGATTCCGGCGGTGTCGTGCTGGCGGGCGGCGAGCGGATCGAGGCCGCTGCGGTGGTGGTCAACGCCGACCCGCAGGCGCTGGCAGCGGGGCTGTTCGGGGCAGTGGTGCGGCCGGCCGTGCGGGCGATGGCCGAACAGCACTGCTCGCTGTCGGCGCTGGTCTGGACAATCGACGGCACCGCCACGGGCTTTCCGCTGGTCCGGCACAACGTCCTGTTCTCGAACGACTACCCCCGCGAGTTCGCCGACCTCGCCGCCGGCCGCCTGCCCGCCGACCCGACGGTCTACATCTGCGCGCAGGACCGCGACGCCGACGCCGGTGCACCCACTGCGGCAACGGAGCGTTTCCAGCTGATTGTCAACGCACCCGCGTTCGGCGAGACTGCCCCGGGGAGTGGCGCAATCGAGGCATGCACGGCGGCGACCTTCGAGCGGCTGAGGCGGAGCGGGCTGGCGCTGACGCCGCGCGCCAGCGTGCTGACGACGCCGCAGGGCTTCGCGGACCTGTTCCCGGCGACGGGGGGAGCGCTGTACGGTCGGGCGACGCACGGGCCGTTCGCGGCGTTCCAGCGGCCGGGAGCGCGGACGCGGCTACCGTGGCTGTACCTGGCGGGCGGGGCGACGCATCCGGGCGCGGGGGTGCCGATGGCGGCGCTCTCAGGGATGCGGGGAGCGGAGGCCCTGACCGACGATCTGGCCTAGCGATCCCGCCCTTCGACGCGGCGGTGCAGCCGCAGGGCTATGCCTGGTGGTACATCGACGCGCTCAGCGACGACCGCGTTCACGGACTAACCATCATCGCGTTCATCGGCAGCGTGTTCTCGCCGTATTACTGGGCATCGGGCCGCCGCGATCCGCTCGACCATGTCGCCTTGAACGTCGCGCTGTACGGCCCGCGCGGACGCTGGGCGATGACCGAGCGCGGGCGTGACAGCCTGCTCCGTGACCGCGACACGCTCCGCATCGGCCCGAGCGCGATGCGCTGGGACGGCGACGCGCTGGTCGTCGACTTCGCCGAAATTGGCGCGCCGATCCCGCGGAAATTGCGCGGTACTGCCCGGATCACGCCCGAAAACTTCAACGAGCAGGCCTTCCCGCTCGACCCCGCCAGCCGCCATGTCTGGCAGCCGGTCGCTCCCCGCGCCCGCGTCGAGGTCGACCTCGCCGAACCCGGGCTGAAATGGTCGGGCACCGGCTACATCGACAGCAACCACGGCCGCGAGGCGCTGGAGGAGGGCTTCGCCGACTGGCAATGGTCGCGCGCCCACCGCCGCGACGACACCCTGGTGTTCTACGAGGGGCTGCGGCGTGACGGCAGCGAGTTCGCGCTGGCGCTCCGTTTCGACCGGCACGGCCAACCCGAGCCGGTCACCGCGCCGCCGCCGTTCGAACTGCCCAGGACAGGGTGGCGCGTCGGCCGCCGGACCCGCGCCGACGCCGGGACCGCGGCCTCGATCGTCCGGACGTGGGAAGATTCACCTTTCTACGCGCGCTCGACGGTCGCCGGGCAGTTGTTCGGCGAGGCGGTGTTGAGCGTTCACGAGAGTCTCGCCCTCGACAGCTTCCGCCACCCGCTGGTCAAGGCGATGCTGCCGTTCCGCATGCCGCGGTGGCGGTAGAACGAAGAGGTCTCTTGCGCGCAAGATGGTCATTCCGGCGAAGGCCGGAACCCAGTTATCCTCCGAACTCCGCGTTCAGAGCTTGTGATGCAACTGGGTTCCGGCGTTCGCCGGAATGACAAGACGGGGGCAGGGTCTGGTGCTCAGGCCTTGGCGATCAGCGCGGCAAAGCGCTCCGGTTGTTCCTCGTGCATCAGGTGGCCGAGGCCGGAAATGATCTCGAGCCGCGCGCCCGGCACCAGCGGTGCGACTTGCCGCGATACGCTCGCAGGAATCGTCATGTCACGCTCGCCCGCAAGCAGGTGAAGCGGCGACGCTAGCCGCGGCAGGTCGCGCTTCAGTCCCGCGAGGTCCCAGTTCGCCATCATGCCGAGCGTCCCCGCGACATGCCCGGAGCGCCGGAACAGCCGCGCGTAAAGCTCGACCCCGCGGGCGTCGATGCGGCTCCCGGTACGACCGATCGCCTGCGCCACCGCGCCCGGCATTTGTGCTTGCAGACTGAGCAGGCGCGGCACCAGTGGGTTGGTGAACAGCACCCGGGCCAGCGCCGGGAACAGCTGCGCCGCAACCCCCGGGAAGGGCAGCATCGCGCCGTTGAGGGCCACGACCGGGACCGGTGGGACCAGCCCGTCGAGGCTGAGTCGCAGCGCCACGCCCGCTCCCGCCGAATGGCCGACGACCAGCGCCGGCGCGAGCCCGAGTTCGCTCAGCAGCGCCGCGACGGCGCGCGCCATGCCGGGCATCGTCAGGCCGTGACGGTCGGGGGTCGCAGTGAAGCCATGGCCGGGCAGGTCGGGGGCGACGACGGTGAAGCGCTCCGCCAGCCGGGGCAGGATGTCCCTCCAGCTGTGACTCGCCGCGCCCGCACCGTGGAGGAGCAGCACGACCGGGCCGTTGCCGGCGACCTGGACGTGCCACCGCAGTCCACCCGCGACCACGAACCGGCTGGCGTCGCGGTTCGGCCAGTCGCGGCCCTCGATGGTCCAGTCGGGCTTGCTCATGCGGCGGCGGCGTGCGCCACGGCAGCGTTAGCGACGGCGTCTGCGTCGAGGCGGGGCAGCGCGAGGTAGCGCGCGCCCATTGTCGCGGCGAAGGCGGCGGTGGCGGGGCGCGGGCGGGGCGCCGTGTCGATCAGGATCGCCGCGATCCCGGCGGCGCGGACCAGCGATGCAGCGTTGGTCGCGTCGAGCTCGGCCTGCGCGCGGCCGGCTTCGGGGGCCCGCGCGACGTTGCCGCGCCCGTCGGTAAGGACCACCAGCCGCGGCGTGCGCCCCCGCGCACGCACCGCCATCGCCAGCATCCGCGCCGCATCGAGGCCTGCCGCAAGCGGAGTCCCCCCACCTCCCGCCATCTCGCCGAGCACGCGCCGCGCCCGGGTCAGCGAGCGGGTCGGCGGCAGTAGCACCTCGGCCCCGCTCCCACGGAAAACGATCAGGGCGACCTGTGTGCGAAGGACGTACGCCTGTGCCAGCAACAGCTCGACCGCGCCCTTGGCCTCCGCCAGGCGGGCCAGCGCCGCCGAGCCGCTGGCGTCGACGACGACGATGACGGTCGCCTCGGTGCGGGTCTCGAAGCGCCGGACGCGGAGGTCGGAGGGGCGCACGATGACGGGTCCCGGCCCCGACTCGACAAGCTCGCCACGCCGCGCACGCTGCCACACCGCTGCTGCCGCGAGCGTCGCCGCCAGCGCGAGCCGCTTGCCGCCCCCCGGGGTGCCGGCGCGAGTCCCGGTCGGCCGCCCGCGCCGCCACGACAGCCGCCGCTCGCCTGCACCGCGCCCACCCTCGACTCCGCCGCGCCGGCGCGAGCGCGGGGTGGCTCCACCCGCGAGCAGTTGCGCCGGCAATGCCGCACGCACCGCCGCGAGCACGATCTCGGTCAGCGCATCGGGGCGCGGGGCCTCGTCCCGGTCGGCGTCGTCGGGAGCCTCGTCGGAGGGCGGCGGTGGCGGAGGCTCGTCCGCTTGCTCCTCGGGCAGCGGCGGGGCGCGCGTCGCGCGCGGGGCCAGCACCAACTGAGCGGCCATCACGGCATCCTCATCACCGATCACGTTGCGCCCGCCGAGCGCCGCCGCAACCCGCGCCGCCCGCAGCGCGAACACCACCGCTCTCGCCGAATCGACCCCGAGCAGCGCCGCCGCCGCGCACAGCGCCTGAAGCACCGCGTCGGATGCCGCGCCGACGGTTGCCAGCCGCTCACGCGCGCGTTCGACTGCCGCCGGGTCGGGTACCGTGCTGCTCAAATCCTGTTTCACGTGAAACGAAATCCGCTCCGCGAGCCCATCCGGTACACGTTCCTCTTCGACGCCCTCGTCGAGCAGCACCAGTGCAACCCGCGCCGGGGACCGTGCCGCCGCGCCGTCACGCTCGACCACGACCTCGCCGGTGTCGAGTACCGCCGCCAGCCGTCCCGCCAGCCCGTCGCCGATGCGCTCGGCCATCGGCACCACGACGACCCCGCCGTCGGCCTCGGCGAGCAAGCCCCCTGCCGCAATCGGCCGCCCGGCCGCCAGCGTCGCGGCGACGTCGAGCCCGCCGATCAGCCGCGCATCGTCGATCCCCGGCGGCAGGCGGCGCAGCGGTCCGATGCAAGCCGCGAGCCCCGCCAGCCAGCGGTCTCGCGCCAGCGACGGCGGGCCGCTCAGGATGACGCCGCCGAAACCGATCGGGTCGACCGCGAACAGGTCGAGCACGGTCGGTTCGGCGTCGCTCACGCCGCGAGGACTTCCGCCAGCGCCCGCTCGATCCGCACGCCCGACCCGGTCTCGTCGAGCACCCCGCGCCGCAATCGGTGCCGCAGCGCCATCGCCGCGACGCTGCCGACATGCGCGGGCGTCACCATGTCGTCGCCGTCGAGCGCCGCTGCGGCGCGCGACGCCCGCATCAGTGTCAGCTCGCCGCGCAGCCCGTCCGCCCCGACCGCCATGCACAGTTTCGACGCGAGCATGAGCACCGCGTCCGGCACGACGACGCCGTTCACCCCGTCGCGAGCCCGCGCGATCCGGCGCAGGGTCTTGGCTTCGGCCTTCGCCCAATGCTCGGCAAACGTTGCAGGCGTGCGCTCGAAGGCATCGCAGCGGCGCAGGATCTCGACCCGGTCGGTCAGGTTGTTGGGCGTCCGCACCTCGACCGACAGCCCGAAGCGGTCGAGCAATTGCGGGCGCAGTTCGCCCTCCTCGGGGTTGCCGCTGCCGACCAGCACGAAGCGCGCCGGGTGGCGCACCGACAGCCCCTCGCGCTCGACGACGTTCTCGCCCGACGCGGCAACATCGAGCAGCAGGTCGACGAGGTGGTCCTCGAGCAGATTGACCTCGTCGATGTACAGGAAGCCGCGGTGGGCGCGCGCCAGCAGGCCGGGCTCGAAGCGCTTCTCGCCGCGGGTCAGCGCGGCTTCGAGATCGAGCGCGCCGACGACGCGGTCTTCTGTCGCACCCAGCGGCAGGTCGACGAACGGCACCGCGCCGCGCACCGCCTTGCCGGTCAGCGCGACAGGGTCGGCGGCGTAGCGCGCGCGGTCGTCGGGGTCGGCGTTGAAGCGGCTGCCGGCGACCACGCGAATCGGCGGCAGCAGCGCCGCGAGCGCTCGTACCGCGGTCGACTTGCCGGTGCCGCGGTCGCCGAACACCATGACCCCGCCGATGCGCGCGTCGACCGCCGCGATCAGCAGCGCCGCCTTCATCTCGTCCTGCCCGACGATCGCCGAGAACGGGAACGAGGCGGATACCGGGAAGGCGCTGATCATCTTTGCGGTTGTAAGTCAGGCGACGGGTATGGGACAACCGCCAGCAATGCAGACGGTCATCTATGTCGCAGCCGGGTGCGCGCTGGCACTGGGCACCGCGGGCGGCGCGACGACGCCGCTGACACCTTGGTACCGCGATCTCGCCAAGCCGCCGTGGCAGCCGCCGAACTGGCTGTTCGGCCCGGCCTGGTCGCTGATTCTCGCCGGCGCCGCGACCGCCGCGGTCTGGGCGTGGAACGCCGCCGATGCCGCGGGCCGCGTCGACCTGATCATCGCCTACGCGGTCAATGCGGTGTTCTTCCTGCTGTGGAGCCCGTTGTTCTTCGTCGCGCGGCGGCCCGACTGGGCAATGATCGAGTGGGTCTTCCTGTGGGTTTCGGTCGCCGTGCTGGTGGTGGTCGTGCACGCGCAGTCACCGGCGGGCGCATGGTTCGTCGTGCCCTACCTGCTTTGGGTCAGCTTTGCCGGCGTGCTCAATCGCGCTATCGTCATCCGCAACGCGCCGTTCGGGCGCGAGACGAGGAATACGACCGGGACTGTTTGATCGACCCCAGCCTGACGGCGTTTCGAAGGAGACGAGTGATGGACACCAATCTGACGCACGACGGCCGCATCGATACGGCGCCCGCCCCCGTCCGAACCATCACCGCCGCCGACCTCGACTGGGCCCTCAAGGAGGGCTGGAATGACTTCAAGGAAAAGCGCGGCGATATCCTGCTGATCCCGTTCATCTACGCCGTGGTCGGTTTCCTCGCCTCCGTTTTCGCCTTCAACTCGGAGCTGTTCCCGCTGATCTTCCCGCTCGCGGCCGGGTTTGCGCTGGTCGGGCCGATCGCGGCGGCAGGGTTCTACGAGCTGGCGCGGCGGCGCGAGGCGCGCATCGACGCCAGCTGGTGGCATTTCCTCGACCCGTTGAAGGGCCGCTCGCGGCTGCCACTGGCGATGCTGACCGGCATGCTCGCGGTGATCTTCGTCGCGTGGATGGCGGCGGCGTGGCTGATCTACCAGGAGACGCTCGGCAAGCTCGGGCCCGACACCCCCTCGACCTTCGCCAACGCGCTGACCACCGGCCCCGGCCTGACCATGATCGTCGTCGGCAACCTCGTCGGCGCATTGTTCGCGCTGCTGACGCTGGCGGTCGCGGCGTTCAGCTTCCCGATGGTCGTCGACCGGCCCGTCGATCCGCTCAAGGCGGTCGCTACGTCCGTCGCGGCGTTCCGCGCCTCGCCGGGCACGATGATCCGCTGGGGCGTGACGGTCGCCCTGGTCCTGCTGGCGGGCGCGATCCCGCTGTTCGTCGGCCTGGTCGTCGCGCTGCCGGTGCTGGGGTACGCGACGTGGCACCTGTATACGCGGGTGGTGGCGCGCTGAGGCCCGCAGGTTGACTTAGCGCGCGGGTTTGCCCACCTCCGCGCGCTATGTCCGACCTTATCACCCTGACGCTCCCCGACGGTTCCGCTCGCGAAGTCGCGCGTGGCACTACCGGCCTTCAGGTTGCGGAGAGCATCGGCCCGGGCCTCGCCAAGGCGGCGCTGGCGGCGCGCGTCGACGGCTCGCTGGTCGACCTGTCGCGGCCCATTCAAGCGGATGCGTCGCTGGCGCTGGTGACGTCGAAGGACGAGGCGGTCGCGCTCGAGCTGGCGCGGCACGACTATGCGCACGTGCTGGCGGAGGCGGTGCAGCACCTCTTCCCCGACACGCAGATCACCTTCGGCCCGTCGACGGACGATGGCTTCTACTACGACTTCGCGCCGAAGGACCGCCCGTTTACCGAGGAGGACCTGCCCGCCATCGAGGCCGAGATGCGCCGCGTCATCGGTCGCAACGCGCCGCTGATCCGCGAGGAGTGGGACCGCGACCGGCTGATCGCGCACTTCCGCGACCACAATGAGAGCTTCAAGGCAGAGTGGGCGGCGGAGCTTCCCGAGGGCGAGCCGCTGACGGTCTACAAGGCAGGAAACGAGCCTGACGCGTGGCTCGACCTGTGCCGCGGCCCGCATTTGCCTTCGACCGGCAAGCTCGACCCCAACGCTTTCAAGCTGACGCGCGTGTCCGGTGCCTATTGGCGCGGCGACCAGTCGAACGCGATGCTCAGCCGCATCTATGGCACCGGCTGGCTCAACAAGAAGCAGCTCGACGCGCATCTGGTGCGGCTCGAGGAAGCGGCGAAGCGCGACCATCGCCGCATCGGTCAGGACATGGACCTGTTCCACCTCCAGTCGGAGGCGCAAGGTTCGGTGTTCTGGCACCCCAAGGGCTTCCTCCTTTGGCGCCAGTTGGAGGCGTACATGCGCCGCCGCCTCGACGCGGCCGGCTACCGCGAGGTCAAGACGCCGCAGTTGATGGACGCGCGCCAGTGGGAGGCGTCGGGCCATTGGGGCAAGTACCGCGAGAACATGTTCGTGGTCCCCGACGAGGTCCCCAACATCGACGACGAGGGTCCGGTATTGTCAGGCGAGGGCGACCTGATGGCGCTCAAGCCGATGAACTGCCCGGCGCACGTGCTGATTTTCCGCCAGGGCATCAAGAGCTACCGCGACCTGCCGATCCGCATGGCGGAGTTCGGCTGCTGTCATCGGAACGAGCCCCACGGCGCGCTCCACGGCATCATGCGGGTCCGCCAGTTCACCCAGGACGACGCGCACATCTTCTGCCGCGAGGACCAGATCGTCGAGGAGGTGCGGCTGTTCTGCGAGCTCCTAGACGTAATCTACAAGGACCTCGGCTTCGACAGCTATGCGATCAAGCTGGCGCTGCGCCCCGAAAAGCGCTTCGGCACCGAGGAAATGTGGGACCGCGCCGAGGGCGACCTGCGCGAAGCCGTGCGGCTCGCGGGCCGCCAAGGCCCCGAGTACGGCTGGGAGGAACTGCCGGGCGAGGGCGCGTTCTACTCGCCCAAGCTCGAATTTCACCTGACCGACGCGATCGGCCGGACGTGGCAGTGCGGCACCATTCAGCTCGACTATGTGCTCCCCGAGCGCCTCGACGCGAGCTACGTGGGCGAGGACGGCGAGCGCCACCGCCCGGTCATGCTCCACCGCGCCATCCTCGGCACCTTCGAGCGCTTCATCGGCATCCTGATCGAGCACCACGCCGGGCGCTTCCCGCTGTGGCTTGCCCCGGTGCAGGCGGTGGTCGCGACGATCGTCAGCGATGCCGACGACTATGCGGCGGAGGTCACCAAGGCGCTGACGGTCGCGGGCCTGCGCGCCGACACCGATGTCCGCAACGAGAAGATCAACTACAAGGTCCGCGAGCACAGCCTCGCCAAGGTGCCCTACCTGCTCGTCGTCGGACGCCGCGAGGCCGAGGAGCGCACTGTCGCGCTGCGGCCGCTCGGTGGTGGTGACCAGATCGTGCTGCCCCTGGCGGAGGCGATCGCCAAACTGGCGGGCGAGGCCGTGCCACCCGATCTCGCGTGATGCGTTGAGGGGCCATGGCGACCACCCGCGATACCCTCGAAGCCCAGATGCGCGCCGCGGCGGCAAACAACGACTTCGAACTCGCGGCACGACTGCGGGACGAACTCAAGGCGCTGCGTGATGCGGATACGGCGCGCGAGGCGGGTGAACTTCACCGCCAGCAGCCCGGCGGCATGGGGCTCGGCACCAGCCAGCAGCGCATGACCCCGCCGCCCGGGTGGGTGCGGCCGAAGAAGCCGGACCCGATGACCAAGGGGCGCGGGCGGGGGCAGAAGTAGGTGGGGGAGAGTCCAGCATCCGCTCATCACTTTCCGCCCTGTCAATGTTGATCTAGCTCGGCCCTTGTTCCTCTCAGACCCGCCGGTTGACCCCGCCGCCGTCGAGCACCTGCCGCACCTTCAACGCCAGCGCCTGGACCGTGAACGGCTTCGGCAGGAACGCCACGTCCGCATCCAGCATGCCGTTGTGGACGACGGCGTTGCGCGTATAGCCGGTGGTGTACAGGACCTTGATGCCCTCGCGGTGGAAGCGCGCGGCGTCGGCAAGCTCGCGCCCGTTCATGTTGGGCATGACGATATCGGTGAACAACAGGTCGACCCGGTCCATGGTGGCCAGCAAGGTCAGTGCCTCGCGCCCGTCGCCGGCGTGGACGACCTGGTAGCCGAGGTCGCGCAGCGCATCGACCGTCACCAGCCGGACGCGCTCCTCGTCCTCGACCACGACGATGATCTCGCCGTCGACGGCGACCGGCATCGCGGCGGTGGGCAGGAGCTCGCGCGGGGTCGCATCCGCTCCGGTCCAGCGCGGCATGTACAGCTTGACCGTCGTGCCCTTGCCGGCCTCCGAATAGATTTTCACGTGGCCGCCCGACTGCTTGACGAAGCCGTAGACCTGGCTGAGCCCGAGGCCGGTGCCCTTGCCGACCGACTTGGTCGTGAAGAACGGGTCGAACGCCTTCTCGATGACCTCGGCGGGCATGCCGCCGCCGGTGTCGGTGACACAGACCACGACATATTGCCCCGGCGTGACATCGGCATGGTCGCGGGCGTAGGCATCGTCGAGGTGGGTGTTGGCGGTCTCGATGGTCAGCCGGCCGCTGCCCTCCATCGCGTCGCGGGCGTTGACCGCGAGGTTGACCACCGCATTCTCGAGCTCGCCCGCGTCGGCATAAGTGCGCCACAGGCCGCCCGCCAGCACCGTCTCGATCTTGATGCCCTCGCCGAGCGTCCGCCGCAGCAGTTCCGAGATGTTGCCGACGAAGACATTGGCGTCGATCGGCTCCGGCGCCAGCGCCTGCTGGCGCGAGAAGGCGAGCAGCCGCGCGGTCAGCGCCGCGGCGCGCTTGGCGCCGTCGGTGGCGTTGTCGATGTACTTGCGGACGCGTCCGTCCGGCTCGTTCAAGCGCCGCACCGCGAGGTCGAGGCTGCCGATGATGATCGACAGCATGTTGTTGAAGTCGTGCGCGATGCCGCCGGTCAGCTGGCCGATCGACTCGAGCTTCTGCATCTGGCGGATCTGCGCCTCGGCGGCCTGCTTGGCGGCGATCTCCTGGCGCAGCGCGGTGTTCGACGCGGCGATCTCGGCGGTGCGCGCGTTGACCGCGACCTCGAGTGCGATGCGCGCCTGCACCGCCTCCGCGGCGTCCTGCGCCGCGCGCCGCGCCCGCAGCAGGGCATTGACCGCGAAGCTACCCGTCACCAGCGCGATGACGAGCAACGCCAGCCCCGAGAACGACAGCGAGCGCGACGCCGCCTTGACCTCGGCATCGGCCTCGCGGACGCGGTCGTTGCGGGCGCGCAGCAGGCCCTGCTCGGTGTCGACGATGCGGGCGACGGCCGCGCGGATCTGGTTGATATTGACCTCGCCCGCCGACGTGCTGCCGTCGTTGCCGACCGTCGCCTTCTGCCGGGTCGCGGTCGACAGATCGGCCATCCGCCTGAGCTGGGGCGCGATCAGCGCGTCGAGCGTGGTGATGCGCTGCTGCTGGTCGGGGCTGTCGGCGGTCAGCCGGCGCAACTCGCGGATCAGCCCCGGCACCTTCGCCACCGCGGCGCGGTAGGGGATCAGCAGCGCCAGGTCGCGCCCGTCGTTGATGACATAGCCGCGCCGACTGCGCTGGGCATCGAACACCGCCGATTGCAACCGCTCGGCGGTGAGCATGACCTGGTACGTGTGCAGCTGCCACGCGGCGGCGTTGTCGCGAGCGGCATTGGCGCGCAGGCTGGACTGGACCAGCCCGCCCAGCAGCAACGCGAAGCCGGCAGCAGCGACCAGCGCCAGCACCCACGATATGCGGGAGTAGGTGGCGGGGGCCTCGGCGTTCACCTCGATCAGGGGAGCCCCGTCCATAGCGCGTTGATATTGGTGGCCCGGCAGTTTGGCAACGTCGATCGGCGATTTTGACGGGGCCGCAGGAGCGCGGCAAAGACGCACGGCGGACAGCGGTTGAGGAGCACGGCATGAACGAGATCGGTAGCGACGAGGTTCTGGTCGAGATCGGCGACGGGGTCGCGGTAGTGACGCTCAACCGCCCGCAGGCGATGAACGCGCTGTCGAAATCGCTGCGCGCGAGCCTGGCCGCGACGATGCACGCGCTCGACGCCGACGACAGCGTCCGCGCCGTCGTGCTGACCGGGTCGGGCACCCGCGCCTTCACCGCCGGGCTCGACCTGAAGGAGCTCGGCAGCGACGCGGGCGCGATGGCCGACGCCACCGCCGATGCGCCCGACGCCAACCCGGTCAAGGCGATCGAACTGTGCCGCAAGCCGGTCATCGGGGCCATCAACGGCGTCGCCATCACCGGCGGCTTCGAGGTCGCGCTCGCCTGCGACGTGCTGATCGCCAGCGAGGGCGCGCGCTTCGCCGACACCCACGCCCGGGTCGGCATCATGCCGGGCTGGGGGCTGAGCCAGAAGCTCTCCCGCATCATCGGCCCGTCGCGGGCCAAGGAGCTGTCGCTGACCGGCAATTTCCTCGACGCCGCGACCGCCGAGCGCTGGGGGCTGGTCAACCGGGTGGTCCCGGCCAACGAGCTGCTCGGTGCCGCGACCGCGCTCGCCCGCGACATGGCGGGCATCGAGACCGGCTTTATCCAGGCCTACAAGAAGTTGATCGACGACGGCTATGCGACGAGCCTAGGCGAGGGGATGGCGCTCGAGCACGAGCGCGGGGCGGCCGCCAACGCCAGCGTCGGTGCCGCCGATGTCGAAGCCCGGCGCGCCGCCGTGCAGGCGCGAGGACGTGGTCAGTAAGGAAATCCGGATGATCGACTTTTATTACTGGCCGACCCCGAACGGGCACAAGATCACGCTGATGCTCGAGGAGTGCGGGTTCGAGTACCGGCTCAAGCCCGTCAACATCGGCAACAAGGAGCAGTTCGAGCCGGCCTTCCTCAAGATCAGCCCCAACAACCGCATGCCGGCGATCGTCGACCACGATCCCGGCGACGGGCAGGGGCCGCTGAGCATCTTCGAGTCGGGGGCGATCCTGCTATACCTCGCCAAGAAGGCGCACCGCTTCGCCGGCGACACGCTGCGCGAGCGCGTCGCTGTCAAGGAGTGGCTGTTCTGGCAGGTCGGCGGACTCGGGCCGATGGCGGGCCAGGCCGCGCACTTCGTCAAGTTCGCGCCCGAACGCGTCGAGTACGGCATCAAGCGCTACACCGACGAGACCAAGCGCCTGCTCGGCGTCATGGACCGGCGGCTGGCCGACCACGACTTCCTCGCCGGTGCCGACTACAGCGTCGCCGACATGGCGAGTTACCCGTGGGTGTTCGCGGCCCTGAGCAACGAGTTCGCGGCTCCCGGCGACTTCGCGCATGTCGACCGCTGGGTCGCGGCGATCAAGGCGCGGCCCGCGACCGTTGCTGCGTACGCCCGCGCCGCGGAGGTCGTGCCACCGGCCCCGTGACCGGGCCGCAGCGCTTGGCCCCGAACTCTTTCCGGTCTTGGCGGTTGTCGCCGCGAGCCGGGCACAGCATCGATGATCGACGCTGCTGGGGCCGATAGCTGAACCTGTGACCGATGTTTTCGAGACCTACCGGGACGGCGACGTCCGCGACCTGATCGCTGAATACCCGCTCGCCTGGGTATGTGCGGCAGACGGCGGCATGGCGGCGGCGAGCCTGCTGCCGCTGCTCGGCGAAGACGGCCCCGACGGCCGGGTGACCCACCTCCTCGGTCACATGGGGCGCCGCAATCCGCTGTTCGCGCAACTGACGGCCTCGCCCCGGTCGCTGATCCTGTTCCAGGGCCCGCAAGCCTACATCTCCCCCGAGCACGCCGGCCGCCGCGACTGGGCCCCGACCTGGAACTATGCCCAGCTGCGCATCGAGGCCGAGGTCGAGTTCCTGCCCGACGAGACCGCGATGTCGGTCGACGTGCTCTCGGACGCGGTGGAGCGGGGCCGCCCCGACCCCTGGCAGTCGTCCGAAATCGGCCCGCGCTACGACGGCATGCTCCGCGCGATCGTCGCGTTTCGGGCGAAGGTTACCGCGGTCCACGGCCGCTTCAAGCTGGGGCAGGACGAGGCGCGCCCGACCTTCGAGCGCATCGCCGCCAGCCACGAGGATGCGGCGCTGGTGCGCTGGATGCGGCGCTTCGAGCGCTGAGTCGTCATCCCGGGGGAAGCCGCTCAAAATCGTCATCCCGGGCTTGACCCGGGACCCAGCTAACTTCGGGGTGCGAGCGCTGGGTTAGCTGGGTCCCGGGTCAAGCCCGGGATGACGATCGGGGCCGGGACGTCCCCAAACCGTAGCGCTACAAATGCGCGTCGAAGAACGCCAGCACCCGCCGCTGCACATCCTCCTGATGCGCCGGCTCGTGAAACCAGTGCGGCTCCCTCGGATAGCGCACCATCTCGGCGTCCTTGCCGAGCAGTTTCAGACCGCGATAGAACTGCAGGCCCATGGTGGCCGGCACCCGCGTATCCTCGGCCCCGTGCAGCACCAGCACCGGCGTCGTCACCGTGTCGACGCGCCGGATCGGCGAATGCACGTCGTAGTTCGCGGCGTTGGCATCGACCTGCCCGAGATAGCCGAGCGTGAAGTCCGGCGTGTCGGTAATCCGCGCCATCGCCGACAGGTCGACCGGTGCCGCACCGACCACCGCCGCCTTGAAGCGGTCGCCGTGTGTCACCGCCCATGCGGACAGGAAGCCGCCATAGCTCCAGCCGCCGATGCCGAGCCGCGCCGGATCGGCGATCTTCTGCGCGACCAGGCTGTCGATGCCGTCGAGCACGTCCTGATAGTCCATGCCGCCCCAGTCCTTGCCGACGGCGCGCGCGAAGGCCGTGCCCTGCCCATCGGAGCCGCGCGGGTTGGGCAGCAGCACCGCATAGCCGTGGCTGGCGAGCATCTGCGCCCACTCGTGCCAACTCCCGAGCCACCCCGACCACCACGCCCACTCCGGCCCGCCGTGCAGCTGCACGACGGTCTTGATCGGGGTGCCGGCGACATATCCCGGCGGCGTCACCAGCACGCCATAGATCGTCTGGCCGTCCTTGGTGTTCTTCCACTGGATCTCGCGGACGTGCCCGAGCGACCAGTCGGCGACCTGCGGATTGATCCGGGTGACGACCTTGGGCGGCGCGCCGGCCGCGACTGTCCACACATCCGCCGGTCGGTCAGGGCTCGACAGCGCCACCGCGAAGCGCTTGCCGTCGGTGCTCGCCGACGCCTCGGCGGCCTCGCCGTCGAGCGCCGCCAGCACCGTCACGCCCGGCTTGGTGAGGGCGATGCGGACAAGCTTCGACCGGGTCCGCTCGAACGACAGCGCGGTCAGCGAGCGGCTGTCCGGGGTCCAGCGGAGATTGCTCAAAAGCCCCGGATAGGAGTCGACCGGGGCCGCGACGCGCCCCGAGACGACATCGACGACGCGCACCGCCGTCCCGATGAAGCCGGGCTGGATCTGCGCCGCGACGATCGAGCGACCGTCCGGTGACCAGCGCGGGCCTTCGCCAGCGTGCTCGACCAGCGCCGGGCCGACGCTGCCGGTGGCGAGGTCGAAGCGGACGACCCGGGAGTGGTAGAAATACTCGTTGATCCCCGTCGTGTCGGACACCCGCAGCGCGAGTTCGCGACCGTTCGGCGACCAGTCGACCGCGCTGACGTTGAGCCCGGGCGGCGACAGCTTGCGCGCGACGTGGCTGGCGAGGTCGAACACCCACAGCCGGGTGAAGGCGCGCGGCTTGTCGACCACGACGGCGTCACGCTTGGCGGTCCGGTCGGCGACCTCCGCAGGCGTTTCGGGATCGGCGCTGAGGAAGGCGACGCGGGTGCCGTCGGGCGACCAGGCGAAGCTGGCGATGTCGCCGGGCAGCGCCGTCAGCGGCTCGGCCTCGCCGCCATGCGCCGGGATCAGCCACAATTGCCGCGACGGCTCGGCCCCGGCGGCGGGTATTTCGGCGGGTGGCGGAATCGCGGCGACCGGCGCGCCCGGGGTGGTCGCGGCATCGACCCTGAAGGCATAACCCGTGTCTGCACCGCCGCTGAGCGGGTTCTTGCGGTTCGACAGGAAGGCGACCGAGCGCCCGTCCGGGGCCCAGGCCGGGCTGTCGTCGACCCCCGCACTGACGATGAAGCGGCGCGCCGGGGCGCTGCCGTCGGCGGGCACCGACCACACCGTCGCGTGCGGCGGCGAGAAGGTCGCCATCTGGTCCTGCACGGTAAACAGGATCGTACGCCCATCCGGCGCCATCGCGACCTGCCGCATGTCGCGCAGGCCCATGATGTCGGCCGGCTCGATCGGCCCGCGCGCGGTCGCGGCAGTCCCGACGAGCGCGGCGATCACCAGCGCCAGCACCCCCGTCCCGATCCGCTCCGGTGCCATCGTGCCTCCCTGCGTTGCCAGCCCGCTCACCATGCCAGTCGCCGACCGCGCCACAAGTGCCAACACCGCGAATGCACCGGGGCCAGCGCGCTTGCATCGCGACGCCGGAGTGGTAGTCTTGGCCCCGTAATGGCCCATGGAACTGGGCAGTCGAGGGGGCCAATGCTGCGACCGTGGAAGATCATGCTGGGGCCCGTCGACCCGGCCTTGCCGCGGCCGCTGTACCTCCAGATCGTCCACGCGGTCATCCACGGCATCGAGGCCGGGCGCCTGCCGCCCGGCACCTTCCTGCCGAGCAGCCGCGACCTCGCCGCGACCCTCGCGGTCAACCGCAAGACCGTCGTCGTCGCCTACGAGGACCTCGTCGCGCAGGGCTGGCTGGAGTCGCGCGGCACCCGCGGCACGATGGTCGCGGCCGAGCTGTCGCACGTCCTGCGCCCACCGCCGACGCTCGCTCCGCCGGTCAAGAACGCCCCCGCGGAGGCCGAGTACAGCTTCCGCGCGCCCCCGGAGCGGCCACTGGCGCTGTCCGGCGAGGGCGGCCTCAAGCTCGACGAGGGCGCGCCCGACGGCCGGCTGTTCCCCGCCGACGTGTTGGCCCGCGCCTACCGCTCGGCGATCCACCGCGCCTCGCGCGACAACCGCATGCAGTACCGCGACCCGCGCGGCTCGCCCCGGCTGCGCGAGGCGGTGGCGGGCATGCTCCGCAGCGAGCGCGGGCTGGCCGTCGGGCTCGACGAGATCTGCATCACCCGGGGCAGCCAGAACGGCATCTACCTCGCGGCGCGGACCCTGATCGCGCCCGGCGACACCGTGCTGGTCGAGGCCCTGACCTACGAACCCGCGGTTGCTGCATTCACCGACCTAGGCGCCAAGATCGTACCAGTTCACCTCGACGAGCAGGGCGTCGATGTCGTCGATGTCGAGCGCCAGTGCCGGCTCCACCGCGTCCGCGCGATCTTCCTGACCCCCCACCACCAGTTCCCAACCACGGTCGCGCTGCGCCCCGAGCGCCGGCTGCGGCTGTTGATGCTGGCGCGCCAGTTCGGCTTCGCAATCATCGAGGACGACTACGACCACGAGTACCACTTCGACTCGCAGCCGCTGCTGCCGATGGCGAGCTATGCGCCCGACCGGGTGATCTATGTCGGATCACTGTCGAAGCTGCTGCTACCGGCGCTCAGGATCGGCTACATCGCGGCACCACGCGCCTTCATCGACGCGGTCGCGCACGGGGTGTCGCTGACCGACGGCATGGGCAACACGCTGACCGAGGACGCTGCGGCCGAGCTGATTGTCGAGGGCGAGCTGCGCCGCCATGCGCGCCGCGTCACCCAGATCTACGCCGTCCGCCGCCACGCCTTCGACCGGCAGTTGCGCTCGACCTTCGGTGACCATGTCGACTACCGCGTCCCCGACGGCGGGCTGGCCTTCTGGCTGCGCTTTCCCGACCGCGCGTTGCTCGACCGCATCGAGGGCGGCGCGGCGGCACAGGGCCTCCGTCTCGCCGCGTCGGCCTCGTTCACTGCGACCCCCGACGCGCCGCGCGGCCTGCGCATCGGTTTCGGCAGCTTGACCGAGGCCGAGGCGGAACGTGCGCTGCGGGGGCTGGCGGCCGCCGGGGGCCTGAACCGCGAACCGGGCGTTGGCGTCGGGGCACTACAGGGAAGCGCGCACGCATGACATTGAGCCAACGGATCCTCGCGGCGCTGGCCGGCGGGCTGGTCGCCGGCGTCGTGCTCGGCAAGTTCGGCGGCACGGTGCCCGAAGCGCTGCTGCCTGTCGCCAAGACTGTCGGCGCCGCGTGGCTCGGGGGCCTGCGGATGACGATCGTGCCCTTGGTCTTCGTGCTGCTCGTCACCGGAGTCGCGTCCGCGGCCGATGCGGCGCGGGCGGGCGGCGTCGCGGGGCGGGCGCTGCTGTATTTCGCCATCGGGCTCTTCGCCTCGGCGCTGGTCAGCGGCGTGATCATCGAGGGCGCGCTGAGCGTCTGGCCGGTGCCGGCGGGCGCGCTGGCATCACTGGGCGGCGCGCCGGGGATGCCCGTCGGGAGCACCTCGATCTCTGCGGAATGGCTGCTCAGCTTCATTCCGGTCAACCCGATCAAGTCGGCAGCGGAGGGCGAGATGGTCCCGGTCGTGCTGTTCGCCCTGCTGTTCGGCTTCGCGGTGACCCGAATCGACGGCGAGTATCGCGCCAGCCTGCTCCGCACCTTCCACGGCATTTCCGCGGCGCTGCTGGTCATCGTCCACTGGGTGCTGTGGCTCGCCCCGGCGGGCGTGTTCGCGCTGGCGCTGGTCGCCGGGGCGACGGCGGGGGTCGCCGCAGCCGGCACGCTCGCCCATTATATCGCGATAATCGTCGCTTCGTGCGTGGCGGTGACTTTGCTGGTCTATCCGGTGGTTATCGTCGCCGGGCGCATCGGCATTCGGCGGTTCGCGTCGGCAGCCCTGCCGGCGCAAGCGATCGCGCTTAGCACCCAGTCGTCGATCGCCTCGCTGCCGTCGATGATCGAAGCCGTCAGTGGCCCACTGGAAGTCCCGGAACCGGTCCGCAACATGGTGCTGCCGATGGCGGTATCGGTGTTCCGGGTGACGAGCGCGGCGGCGAACATGGCGGTGGCGCTGTACGTCGCGGCGCTGCACGGCATTCCGATCGGCCCGCTGACCTTCATGGTCGGTGTCATCGTCGCGACGGTGGTCAGCCTGGCCGCGGTCGGCCTGCCGAGCCAGGTGTCGTTCTTCACCGCGATCGGCCCGGTGTGCCTGGCGATGGGCGTGCCAGTCGAGGTGCTGCCGCTGCTTCTCGCGGTCGAGACCATCCCCGACATCTTCCGCACCATCGGCAACGTGACGGCGGACATGGCGGTGACCCGGATCATCGGCGTTCGGTCGGGTAACGAGGTCCCGGCGCTAGACGCCGCGCCCGTCCAGTAGCGCCGGCCACTCCGCACCCCACGGCGCCGCCTGTTCCAGAGCTTCGGCGAGTGCCAGCAGCGTGCGGTCATGCCCAGCGCCGGCAGCGAACATAGTGCCGATCGGCAGATCGCCGCTGCGGGTCAGCGGCAGTGTGATCGCGGGCGTCCCGGCGATGTTCTGCAGTGGCGTGTAGTTGGTATAGTCCCAGAACGCCGTCCACAGCGCCTCGAAGTCGCCCGCCGGGTCGAATACGCCAAGCGGCGGCGGCGGCGTCGAGGTCACCGGCGAAAGGACGACGTCGTAGCGCTCGAAGAACCCCGCCAGCACGACCGCGCTGGCGGCAACCTGCTCGAACGCCGCGCCGGTGCTGCCGAGAGCAAGGGCGTGACGGTGCTCCGCCAGCCCCAGCGTCCACGGCTCCAGCAACGTGTCGAGCGTCCGGCCGGGGTTGCTCGCGGCGATCATGTCAGTGATCTCGCCGCCCTCGTGCAGCCAGATCGTCTTGAACGCTTCGATGATCGGCGGGCCAGCAACCGGGAGGTCGGCGATCTCGACGATGCAGCCGAGGCTCTCGCACAGTTTGGCAGCGGCGAGTGTGGCGGTCGCGACGGCCGGATCGGGTGCGCGGCCGTCGAGCCCGGTCAGGCACACCGCAATCCGCAGCGCGGCAACCGGTTTGGCCTTAGACAGCTTCGCACCCGGTGCAAGCGTCCGCTCGAAACCCCACGCGACGTCGCGCACCGAGCGCCCGATCAGGCCGTCCGAGCACAACAAGTCGTCCAGCACATGCGGGGCGCGCGCACGCAGGTTCGCGCCGCGGGTCGCCTTCAGCCCGATGGCGCCGCAGCACGCGGCGGGCACGCGGATCGACCCGGCGGCATCGCTGGCGTGGGCGAGCGGCACGATGCCCGCCGCGACCGCCGCCGCCGCGCCGGTGCTCGACCCGCCCGCCGAGTGGCCGGGAGTCCAGGGGTTTCGGACCGCGCCGGTCAGCATCGGCTCGCCACCGGTCAGCAGCCCGAACTCGGGCATCGCGCTCATGCCGACCGGGATCAGGCCGGCGACGTCGAGCGCCGCGACGAACGGCCAGACGGTGCCGCCCCGGGCCTCCACCCGCGAGCGCGAGCACGAGGTCACCGGCCAACCCGGATACTCGAGCGACGCCTTGAGCAGGTACGGCACACCCGCGAGCGGATCGTCGCCGCCACCTGCGTCTGCCCTGGCCAGCGCTTCGTCCGCAGCGACATGGGTTACCGCGTTCACCTGTCCGTCGATCAGCTCGATGCGGCGCAGCGCCGACGCCACCAGTTCGCGGCGCGACAGCGTGCCGCTCGCGACCAGTGCGGCTTGGTCGTGCGCGTCTAGCCGGCCAACACGCAGCGCTTCGGCGTCGGAGAGTCCCATGCGGGCTGCCCTGCCCGAACTACAGCGACCAGTCGACCCGGAGCCCGTAGCTGCGTGGCCGGATGATCGTGCCCAGCGGCGCGAAGGCGTCGGCGAACGGTGCACTCAGGATGCCGAACTTGTCGAAGACGTTGTTGACATAGCCAAGCACCCGGATGTGCTCGTTGACGCTGAACGAGGCGCGAAGATCGACCTGGTTGAAACCGCCGCGGGTGGCGGCGTTGTTGAACGCGGTCGGGGCCTTCGAGATGTAGCGGTGCGCGATCTCGAAGCTCGGCTGGCCCTTCGTGTCGGGCAGGTCGAAGGTCAGGTTGTTGGCGACCGACCATTTCGACGAGCCCGGCAGTGTTGTGCCGCTGGCATAGCCGCCACCGGCCGCGAACGTGTCGGGCAGGAACTTGGTCAGCTGGCCGTCCTGGTAGGTGACGTTCGAGGCGAAGGTCAGCTGGCGCGTGATCTTGGCGGCACCGGCGAACTCGACGCCGTTGATCCGCGCGCCGCCGGCGTTGGTGACGTACGAATAGTAAGACGGGGCATCGCCGAACAAGCGTGCCTGGATGTCCTTCCATTTGATGTGGAAGACCGTCGCATCGATGGTCAGGCGGCCGTCGAGCACGGTGGTCTTGATGCCGGCTTCGTAGTTGTCGACGCTGTCGCTCTTGTAGGTCTGGGGAATCGACGGCAGCAGCCCGGCATTGGGATTGATGCCGCCGACGCGGAAGCCCTGCGAATAGGTCCCGTAGGCGGTGAAGTTGCTCGACGGGCGGAACGCCAGCGTCACCTTCGGGGTGAAGCCGTCTTCCTTCTGGTCGGTGCTGCCGCTGCTGTCGGTCGGCGTGAAGCCGCCCGGATAGCCGCCGAGTGCACCCGCCTGGTTGACCACCGTCGCCTTGGCGCGGGTGTCGTAATAGCGCCCGCCGACGGTCAGCTCGAGGCTGTCGGTGAACTTGTACGAGGCTTCGCCGAAGATGCCGAAGTCCTCGTTCAGCTGGTCGGACAGATAGCCGTAGAGTCGGTCGTTCGGGGTGAGCTGGCTGCCGCTGAAGCCGCCGAACAGCCCCGGATTGGCGTCGATGAAGGCGCCCGCGCCCTGCTGGAAGATCTGGTCGTAGCTGAACTTCTTGGCGCGCAGGTAGCTGGTACCGATCAGCCACTTGAACGGCCCGTCGCCCGACGAGGTCAGCCGGGCCTCGATGGTCTTGATGTTGGCGTTGGCGTGGCCGACCGAATAGGCGGCCGCGTCGCCGGTCGTGACCCCGGTGACGTAGGCGTAGGGATAGGAGAACACCGTGGTATTCTTCTTCTCGTCGACCGAGCCGATGACGGTCAGCTTAGCGAAACCGAGCTCCTGGTCCAGGCGCAGGCTGTTGAGCCAGAAGTCGGTCTTCTGCGGTTCGGCGCGCGGCGTGCTGCGGTTGTAGGGGTCGGTGAAGTCGACGTAGGTCTGGTCGTTGAGGTGGGTGTCCTGGTAGGTCGACAGGAAGCCGATAGTGGTGTCCTCGGTCGGCGTGAACACGACCGAGCCGCGCAGCCCGCGCGTCTTGAGGTCGGCGACGCCCTTCTTGCCGGTCAGCGGGTTGTCGAGGTAGCCGGCGTCGTAGCGCTGCAGGGCCACCACCCGCGCCGCCAGCTTGTCGGCGATGATGGGCACGTTGACCATGCCCTTGACGGCATAGTCGAGGTCGCCGTTGGCGTTCTTGACCGAGCCGATCAGGCCCGAGGCGGCGGCGTCGAGCTTGGTCGGGTCGGCGACTTTGACGATGTAGTTGACAAGCCCGCCGAGCGTCGATGAACCGAACAACGTTCCCTGAGGGCCGCGCAGCACCTCGACGCGGTCGAGGTCGAAGGTGTCGACGTCGGGAATGGCGATCGGGAAGCCCGGCTCGACCAGCGGAATCTCGTTGAGGTAATAGCCGACCGTTGTCTGGCCCTGCTCGTGGTAGGTCGTCGCCGCGACGCCGCGGATGACGACCTCCGAGATGCCGGGCTGGTAGTCGTTGAAAACCACCCCCGGCAGCCGCACGATATAGTCCGACAGGCTGTTGGCGTTGGCCTTGGCGAGCTGCTCGCCGGTGACCGCGCTGATCGGCATGGCGACCTGACTCAGCCGCTCGTTGCGCTTGCTGGCCGACACGATGATGTCGGCATTGCTGCTGTCGGTGACCGCGGCAGCATCGGCGACCATCGTGTTCTGGGCCTGCGCCGCCGTCCAGCTGCCCGCCAAAGCGACCAGTGCGATCCCGCCAAGCGCGCGCCAGCGAATATTCGTCATCATCTGAAACCCCATCCGCGCCTCGGTGACGCGTCCCTTGCCGTCAGAAGGCAATCGGGGGCTGGCAACCGAAACATCCAAAATTAGGAAACTCAGGGGTCCAGTGACGCTGACGGGCGGGCTGTTGCTGCGTTGCAACCACGGATATGACGCGGGCCATGCGCAATGATCCCCGCCGCCGCGACCTCGCCAGTTATCCGTGGAGCACAGTCCTGGCGACGCGTTTCTCGGACATGGACGTCAACCGCCACCTCAACAATGTCGCGGTGGCGCAGCTGTACGAGGAGACGCGGGTGCGCTTCAACTGGGGGCTGCGCGCTGCGCACCCAGAACTCAGGCCGCATTATCTCGTCGGCCGGGTCGAGATCGACTATCTCGCCGAGGGCGGCTACCCGGCCCCGGTGACCAGCGCCTACGGCATTGCCGCCCTCGGCAACAGCAGCTTCCGGGTCGCCATGGCGTTGTTCCAGGACGGCGGCTGCATCGGGCTGTGCGACACCGTCATGGTGTATCGCGGTGACACCGGACCCGCGCCGCTTCCCGAGCCGTTGCGTGCAGTGCTTGGCGAATGGGCCCTCAAGGCCTAGATGCGCCGCGACCTTCGAGGAGATTAACGTGACCGACAACCCGACCCTGACCCTCAGCCTCGACACCGGCGACGTCGTGATCCGCCTGCGCCCCGACCTCGCGCCCGGTCATGTCGCGCGGATTTCGGAACTCGCTAGCGAGGGCTTCTACGATGGCGTCGTCTTTCACCGCGTCATCCCTGGCTTCATGGCGCAGGGCGGCGACCCGACCGGGCGCGGCTCGGGCGGCAGCAAGAAGCCCGACCTCAAGGCCGAGTTCTCCAAGGAGAAGCACGTCCGCGGCACCTGCTCGATGGCCCGCACTTCGGCCCCGAACAGCGCCAACAGCCAGTTCTTCATCTGCTTCGGCGACGCCGGCTTCCTCGACGGCCAGTACACCGTCTGGGGCCAGGTCGAGAGTGGCATGGAGCATGTCGACGCGCTGCCCAAGGGCGAGCCGCCGGCCAAGCCGGGCAAGATCGTGAAGGCGACGGTCAGCGCCTGAATCGTGAAGCGCGCGCGGGGCTAGGCGAGCTGGGCAGTCGCGGCGAGCGCCGCGCGGTCAAGGACCTCGATGCCGTGCCGCCCTACGTCTACCCACCCGGCCGCGCGCCACACCGCGATCTTGCGGTTGATGCTTTCACGGGTAGCGACGACGATACGCGCGAGTTCGGTCTGGCTGCGGGTTTCGCAACGCTCGGCCCTAAGCAGGACGCGCGCGAGCCGGACCCCAAGGTCGAAGTTCGCCGACGCCTCGGCCAGCGCGTTTGCCGACCGCAGCCGCCCGGTCAGGACCGACAGCAGCTCCAGTGTCGCCTGGGGCTCGCTCGCGAGCGCCTCGAGCACTGCGCCGCGGCCGAACCGCAGCAGCTGGGACGCGCGTATGGCCGTCACATCGGCGGAGCGTAAACCGCCGTCGAGGACGGCCATGTCGCCGACCACCGACCCCGGCGCAAGCTGGGCCAGCCAGGTTTCGCCGCCATCTGGCCGGCTCAGGCTGACCTCGAGTTCGCCGCTGAGCAGCAGGAAAGCAGCGTCCCCGGGATCGCCTGCCGTAAACAACCGTGCGCGGTGTGCGAGGCGCAATGGCGTGCCGGCGGCGGCAAGCCGCTGGCGCGCCTCTGGCGACAGGGTTTCGAATATCGGACTATGCCCGAGCTGCGCTACCAGATCGTCGCTGATTCGCATGACATCACCCGTTACCCGAGGATCATGACGGCTCCGCCACGGGTGGCGGAGCCGTCAGGTCGCGCTAGCACGTATCGTCGGCAGGCGGGAAGCGGCGGCGGGGAGCCCTGCTGGCTCGCCGCCATGCCGCTCGACCTGGCGCGTTCAGCGCGACGCGATCTGGTTACCGCTCTTGCCCGCAACATTCTTCATCGCGTCGGCAACGGCGACGGCACGGCACTTGCTGACAGATGTGGCCGTCAGGTCGTGGTCGGCATCCGGGCAGACCCGGCTGGCGGCGCGCTGGATACGCGATGCCAGGGTCTGCATGCCGGACGCGCTGCCCAGATTGAGGTCACCATAGAACACCTTGGTTGTGTTCAGTTCCTGGGCTTGAATGGTAGTGGCAGCCAGACCGCTTAGGGCGATGGCAGCGACAGTAACGAGGATGGTCTTCACGGCGAAGTTCCTTTCGAAGTTCGGGAACGGATCCGCCGTGCCCATGACCTCTCCTATCGGAACCTTACCGTGTGCCGCTGTGACGCAGGTCACAGCGGCGACGTCGTCGTGTTGCGTTAACGTTCGATGCCGTGAAGCCGATGGCCTAGCGGCCGCGCTGGCGGACCGGGTTGACCACGACGCGGGGGTCGCGCGACGGACCGTTGCCGCCGCGCCCACCGCCGCCACCGCCACCATTGCCGCCACCGCCGCCGCTACGGCCGCGACCACCGCCGCCACCACCAGCACCGGCGCGACGGCCGGCCATCGACTGCGGGTGACGCTCTTCCCGGACCGGCTGCGGCGAAGCGCGCTCGACCTTCGCGGCGGCCGAGACCGAGGCGCGGAAGTCGGCGGGCAGCGGCAGGCGCATGATGTCCTGGCGCGTCAGCTTCTCGATGTCCTTGAGGTAGGGCTTCTCGTCGTCGGCGCAGAACGCCACGGCCTGGCCCGCCGCACCGGCACGTGCGGTCCGCCCGATGCGGTGGACATAGCTCTCGGGGACGTTGGGCAGTTCGTAGTTGAAGACGTGGCTCACACCCTCGACGTCGATGCCGCGCGCCGCGATGTCGGTGGCGATCAGGACCTTGACCTTGCCGGCCTTGAAGTCGGCGAGGGCCCGCTCGCGCTGGCCCTGGCTCTTGTTGCCGTGGATGGCGGCGGCCTGGATGCCGGCGTTGCCAAGCTGGCGGACGACGCGGTCGGCACCGTGCTTGGTGCGCGTGAACACCAGGCTGCGCTCAACGCCCTCCTTGCGGAGTTCGATCTGGAGCAAAGCGGGCTTCTCGGACTGATTAACCAAGTACACCGACTGCTCGACGCGCTCGGCGGTCGTGGCGGCCGGCTTGACCGAGACCTTGGCCGGGTTGGTCAGGAATTTGGCGGCGAGATCCTCGATGGCGCGCGGCATGGTCGCCGAGAAGAAAAGCGTCTGGCGCTGCTTCGGGACCATCGTGACGAGGCGCTTAAGGGCGTGGATGAAGCCGAGGTCGAGCATCTGGTCGGCCTCGTCGAGGATCAACACCTCGACCATGCGAAGCGTGATCGCGCCGCGGTCGATCAGGTCGATCAGGCGGCCCGGCGTGGCGACGAGGACGTCGACGCCGTATTGCATGGCGCGCTCCTGGCGGTTGATCGGCACGCCGCCGAAGACGGTCTCGACGCGCAACTTCATGAACTTGCCGTACTGGCTGAAGCTCTCGGCGATCTGGCTGGCGAGCTCGCGGGTCGGGGCGAGCACCAAGCAGCGGACGTGGCCGCGGGTCAGCTGCTTGGGCGCAGCGGCGAGGCGGTGCAGCGTCGGCAGCGCGAACGCCGCGGTCTTGCCGGTGCCGGTCTGGGCGATGCCGCACAAGTCGCGGCCTTCCAGCACTATCGGGATCGCCTGGGTCTGGATCGGGGTGGGGTCGGTATAGCCCTTGGCCTCGAGGGCGCGGGCGATCGGATCGGCAAGGCCGAAGTCGGAAAAGCGAGTCATTGTCATAGTCTTTCGTCGTCCGCGGGGTGGCCACGGAGCGGACGCGCGAACATGGGTGTTCACGCGAACGCGGGTTCGCTGAACGACCCGCGTGATGGGGGTGGCCCTGGATGGCTTGCGGCTGAGGAGGGGTCTAGGGCAGTTGCCCGATCACGCACCCGTCCTGGCGGCACTCGCCGCTGACGCCCGGTGCATATGGTGCACCGCAGCGCGAATGTCAATTCGTTACGCCAGGATCGCGAACAACAGCATGACTAGCCCGGCGAAGCTGACCACCCAGACCAGCGAGCGCAGCCACGGCACGCCGAGCGCGTAAAGCGGCACGTAGACCACTCGCGCCCAGAAATAGAGCTCGCAGGCCAGCAACGTCCTTGCCGTGTGGATGCCGGCGACGTGGAGGATCAGCACCGCGGCGATGAACAGCGGCAGGGTTTCGAACAGGTTGTTCTGGGCGCGGCGCAGGCGCTCGGCGACCGGTGACAACGGCGGCATGTCGGCATCGCGCGCGCCGGTGTTCCACCTGGTCCCGTATTGCGCGGTGCGCGCCACGTCGAACGCGAGGATCTGGACCAGCGCCAGTACGAGCGTCCACGCCAGCAGCGTCAGTTCGGTCGTCATGTGCCGCTCCCCGGGTTATCCCCTGGCCGGAACCTGCACCTTGCGAAAAAATACAGCAAATGTGCGCGATATCGGATCGCGCACAGCAAAGGGCCGGGTCACCCTGCGGCAACCCGGCCCTCCGTAGTTCAAACCGGCGTGACCGGTTCGCCTGCAGCCTAGTCGCGGCGGCCGCTGAGCAGCCAGCCGAGTACGAAACCGAGCGCGATACCGCCAGCGATGACGGCGACCGGCTGGTCCTGAACGGCGGTCTTGGCGCGCTCGACGCCCTCGTTGGCATAGCGACCGGCGGTCTCGCGGGCGCGCTGCACCGACTCAGGCGCATGGTCGGCCCACTCTGTAACCTTTTCGCGCGCCTTGCCGTAGGCATCCTGCGCCTTGCCCTTGATCTCGTCGATCTTGCCCGAAACCTGGGTCTTCGTATCGCCGGTAACGTCGCCGAACGCGCCCTCGACCTTGCCGCCGAATTCGTTGAGCGAGCCTTCGATGGTGTCCTTGTTCGCCATGATGAGTCCTTTCGCAGCTGAAACCGTGCAACCGGTATGGAGCCGGCGTTGCGGATACACAACGAGCCGAATTGGAAAGGGTTCAATTCGAGCACTATGCTTGTCGCAATGCAGCAACGACCCACCTTGCGGAGGCCCGGTTCGAGCCGGTCGACTGCCGGTACGGTGGCGCCGCACCTGCCCGGTGTCGGCGTTGCGGTTGATGCTCGACGGTCGCGGCGTCGACCTCGTTGTCACCGGGACGCGGAAAGCGGTCTTCGGCGACACCTAGTTACCGGCGGCTCCACGAAACCTGGCCGCGGTTGTTGGTCCAGTTCATCGTCGGCTTCATGGCCTTCAACCTGGCGTTTGCCGGGCTGTACTACCTCGATCCGGACGGGCTCCAGCTGATCGGCGGGACGGCTTCTGGGGTGCCGCGATCCTGGCGGGGTTTCTTCTTCTCGGTCCACGCCCTGGTCACCATCGGCTACGGCAACGTCGTTCCCGACAGCCTGTACGCCAATATCGTTGTCGTCTTCGAGGCGGCCACCGGCGTGCTCGGGTTCGCAGTGACCACCGTGCTGGCATTATCGCGCTTCGCCCGGTCGACGGCGCGAATCCTGTTCAGCAATGCCGCTGTGGTGGCACCCTTCGAGGACGTCCCGACGATCATGCTCCGCGCCATCAACCGCCGCCATAATCTCATCCTCGAAGCGAGTGCGCGCGCCTCGTTGCTGCGCGCCGGCATCGACGACCAGGGCCACGTCATGCGGCGGTTCTTCGACCTCGTATGCGACATCAATGCGGTGTTCGATGATGCAAGATCACCCCGTCGAACCGGTTCTTCGGCATGGACTCCGACGCGATTGTCGCGTCGAGCGACGAGATCATCGTCATCATTTCGGGCACCAAGGAGAGCATGGCGCAAGCCATCCACGCGCGCACCGCCTACATCGCGTCCGAGCTCCAGTGGAACAAGCGCTTCGTCGACGTTCTCGGCAACCTCGAGAGCGGCCGACGCAGCCTCGACTACAGCCGCTTCCACAAGGTCGAGCCGATCTAGTCGCACGGCGATCGCCCCCTTTTGCGGTGGCCCCCAGCGGACTATATTGCTGCGATGAGCATGAACGGACCCGACAGCAGCGAGGATGGCGGCACCACCACTGGTGTCGCCACCAAGACCAAGCCCAAGACCAAGCAGCCGGCCCTGTACAAAGTGCTGATCCTGAACGACGATTATACTCCGATGGAGTTCGTCGTGCTGACCCTCCAGCGATTCTTCAAGATGACGATCGAGGACGCGACGCGGGTGATGCTCCACGTCCACCAGCGCGGCGTGGGCGTGTGCGGCATCTTCACCTACGAGGTTGCCGAGACAAAGGTCAGCCAGGTCATCGACTTCGCCCGCGAGCACCAGCACCCGCTCCAGGCGACGATGGAGAAGGACTGAGGCCGGGTGCGCTTGCTCGTCCCACCCATCTTTCGTCATCCCCGCCTACCTAGGGATGACGACCCGAGGCGTATCCGCTAACGTTCCCGCAATGACTTCCGCAATACTCCTGATTGCCGCCGCCTATCTGCTCGGCTCGATTCCCTTCGGCCTGCTGCTGGCGCGCGCCGCCGGCATCGATCTGCGCAGCGTCGGCTCGGGCAACATCGGCGCGACCAACGTCCTGCGCACCGGCAACAAGTGGCTGGCGGCGGCGACTCTGCTGCTCGACGCGGGCAAGGGGTTTGCGGGGGTGTGGCTGGCGTCGCGGTTCGGTGCCGGCGAGCCCTGGCTCCCGGCTGCGGCCGGCGTCGCGGCGTTCCTCGGCCACGTCTATCCGGTCTGGCTCGGCTTCCGGGGCGGCAAGGGCGTCTCGACCCTGCTGGGCGTGACGCTGGCGCTGCTGCCGATCGCGGCGCTGGTGTTCGGTGTCGTCTGGCTCGCGGTCGCGTTGGCCACGCGCTACTCGTCGCTCGGCGGCATGCTTGCCGCAATTGCGATTCCCGTCGCAGCGGTTGTCGTGGGGCGTACGGACCTCGCGGCGTGGCTCACCGTCATCGTCGTCATCCTACTGTGGAAACACCGCGAAAATATCGCCCGCCTGCGCGCCGGTAACGAAAGCCGAATCGGCCAGAAGTCTTGATTCCGGCTCCGGCGGACGCGGTCGCGCGTCTCCGCCTGATCCGCAGCGAGAACGTCGGCCCGGTTACCTATCGGCAGCTGATTGCGCGATTCGGCAACGCCGCGGCGGCGCTCGAGGCACTGCCCGATCTCGCCCGGCGCGGTGGCGGCAAGGTGCCTAAGATTTGCGATGCCGCGACTGCCGAGCGCGAACTCGATGGGCTCCACGGCTTCGGCGCGGGGGCGGTCTTTATCGGCACGCCCGAATACCCGCCGCTGCTCGCGCGCACCGAGACCGCTCCGCCGGTCGTCGCCACCAAGGGTGACGCGGCGCTTCTCGAACGCCCCGCCGTGGCGATGGTCGGCGCGCGCAACGCGAGTGCGGCCGCGGTGCGATTCGCGCGCGGGCTGGCGGCGGACCTGGCGGACGCGGGCTTCGTCGTCGTCTCCGGGCTGGCGCGCGGCATCGACGCGGCAGCGCACGAGGGCGCGCTGGCGGGCGGCACCGTTGCGGTGATCGCGGGCGGTATCGACATCTGCTACCCGCCCGAGACCGCCGATCTACAGCGCCGCATGGGAGAGCGAGGCGGGGGCGAGCAGGGCCTGGTCGTCGCCGAGATGGCGTTTGGGACGCAGCCACAGGCGCGCCACTTCCCACGCCGCAACCGCATCATCGCCGGGCTGTGCGCTGGCACGGTCGTCGTCGAGGGCGCGGTGCGGTCGGGCTCGCTGATCACCGCTCGGCTGGCGGCAGAGGCGGGGCGGGAGGTCATGGCAATCCCGGGGTCGCCGCTCGATCCGCGCGCGCAAGGCTGCAACCAGCTGATTCGGGAAGGCGCAACCTTGGTGCAGAATGCCGCCGATATCATCGAGGCGATGAGCGGGTTTAGCGCCGGCAGCTTCCGCTCGCAGCCGATGCCGGCTTACGAGGTCCAACCGACGATGTTCGCTGGGGATGCCGAGATGGCGGCGATAGCAGAGCTGTTGTCACCGACGCCAGTCGTGGTCGACGAGCTCGTACGGCTCAGCGGGCTGCCGAGCGCCAGCGTTGCGGCCGTGCTACTCGACCTCGAATTGGGAGGGCGGCTGGCTCGCCACGCCGGCGGGCGGGTAGCGAGCATCTGACGGGGCCGAAACCCCGACGGCCTATTCGGCGGCGATGGCTTCCGGAGCGACGATCGGGTCGACGCTGACGAACTTGCGACCGAGCTTGCCGTCGTGGAACACCACGACGCCGGCATCGAGTGCGTAGAGCGTGTGGTCGACGCCGCAGCCGACGTTGCGGCCCGGATAGACGCGGGTGCCGCGCTGGCGAACGATGATGCCGCCGCCGAGGACGCGCTGTCCGCCGAACAGCTTGACGCCGAGACGACGACCGGCCGAGTCGCGGCCGTTGCGGGTCGAGCCGCCTGCTTTCTTATGTGCCATTGTCCGAAACCCTTACGCGACGCTGGTGATCTTGAGCACGGTCAGCTGCTGACGGTGCCCGTTCTTCCGGCGGTAATTGTGGCGACGCTTCTTCTTGAAGATGATGACCTTGTCGCCCTTGGTCTGGGCGATGATCGTCGCGGTGACCGCGCCACCCATGGTGACGGTCTCGCCCTCGCCCGACATAAGCGTGTCGAGGGTGATCGTCGCCCCGGCCTCGCCATCGAGCTTCTCGACGAGAAGCGTGTCGTTTGCGGCGACGCGATATTGCTTGCCGCCCGTGCGCACTACCGCGAACATTGTCTCTGCCTTGATCTCAAACGAAAGCGCGCGAGGCCGGAGCCCGCGCGGGAAGCGGGTTGGTAAGGAAACCTGCCCCCGGTGTCAATAAAAACGAGTCCCGGGGTTCAGGTCAGTCGGTCAATTCGCTCCACACGTCCTTGAGCTTGCCGAAGAAGCCGGTCGAGGCAGGGTTGTTCTTGCCGTCCTGCTCGGCCTCGATCGCCTGGAATTCCTCGAGCAGTTCGCGCTGGCGCTTGGTCAGCTTGACCGGAGTCTCGACGTCGAGCTGGACCACCAGGTCGCCGAATCCCGCACCGTTCAGGGCCGGCATGCCACGCCCACGAACGCGGAATTGCTTGCCGGTCTGGGTCCCATGCGGAACCTTGATCGCGGCGACGGTCTTGTCGAGCACCGGCACCTCGATCTCGCCGCCGAGCGCCATCGTCGTGACCGACACCGGGGCCTGCGCGAACAAGGTCGTGCCGTCGCGCTTGAACACCGCGTGCGGCTTCATGTGGACGAAGATGTACAGGTCGCCGGTCGGTCCGCCGCGCATGCCGGCCTCGCCCTCTCCTGCCATGCGGATGCGGGTGCCTTCGTCGACGCCGGCGGGGATCTTCACCGACAGCGACTTCTGGCGCTCGACGCGGCCCTGGCCGTGGCAGGTGTCGCACGGGTCGGCGATGATCTGGCCGGCACCGTGGCAGGTCGGGCAGGTGCGCTCGACCATGAACAGGCCCTGCCGCATCGCGACCTGGCCCTGGCCGCGGCAGGTGCCGCAGGTCTTGGCGGCGCTGCCGGCCTTGGAGCCCGAGCCGTGGCAAGTGTCGCAGCCGACCGCGACCTCGATCTCGAGCGCCGCTTCCTTGCCGTTGAAGGCTTCCTCCAGCGTCATCTCGAGGTCGTAGCGCAGGTCCTGCCCACGCCCGGTCGGCTGGCGGCCGCGCCCGGTGAACTGCTCGAAGATGTCGGAGAAGATGTCGCCGAAGCCGCCGAAGCCCTGCGCACCCGCACCGCCGCCGCCGCCGCCCTGCTGGAAGGCGGCCTTGCCGTAGCGGTCGTAGGCGGCGCGCTTCTGCGGGTCCTTGAGGCAGTCGTAGGCCTCGCTGATCGCCTTGAAGCGCTGCTCGGCGACGGCATTGCCCGGATTCTTGTCCGGATGCCACTGCATCGCGAGACGCCGGTACGACGCCTTGAGGGTGCCGTCGTCCGCGGTGCGCTCGCATTCGAGCAGCTCGTAGAAGTCGATATCGATACTCAAAGAACGGCCCCTGCCCAGATCGCAAGGGCGGGAATGGTACGAACTTCACGCCTAATCGACGGATTCGAACACCATTCCCGCCCGGTCCCTGTCGTTGAGACAGGGCTACTTCTTGTCGTCCTCGACCTCCGAGAACTCGGCGTCGACGACGTTATCGTCGTGCGGTGCCTCGGCCTCGGGGCTCGCGGCCTTGGCCTGCTCGGCGGCATAGACCGCCTCGCCGAGCTTCATCGCGACCTGGCCGAGGGCCGTGGTCTTGGCGGTGATCGCATCCGCGTCGCCCGAGTCGAGCACGCCCTTGAGGTCGGCGATCGCTGCCTCGATCTCGGCCTTGACGTCGGCGGAGACCTTGTCGCCGTGCTCGACCAGCTGGCGCTCGGTCGAGTGCGCCAGGCTGTCGGCCTGGTTGCGGGCCTCGGCGACGGCACGACGCTTCTTGTCTTCCTCGGCGAAGCGCTCGGCATCCTTGACCATGCCTTCGATGTCGTCCTTGGACAGGCCACCCGATGGCTGGATGCGGATCTGCTGCTCCTTGCCGGTGCCCTTGTCCTTGGCGTTCACCGCGACCAGCCCGTTGGCGTCGATGTCGAAGGTCACCTCGATCTGCGGCAGGCCGCGCGGCGCCGGCGGAATCCCGACGAGGTCGAACTGGCCGAGCAGCTTGTTGTCCGCCGCCATCTCGCGCTCGCCCTGGAAGACGCGGATGGTAACCGCGTTCTGGTTGTCGTCGGCGGTCGAGTAGGTCTGCGACTTCTTGGTCGGGATCGTCGTGTTGCGGTCGATCATCCGGGTGAACACGCCGCCCAGTGTCTCGATGCCGAGCGACAGCGGGGTCACGTCGAGCAGCAGCACGTCCTTGACGTCGCCCTGCAGCACGCCCGCCTGGATCGCCGCGCCCATGGCGACGACTTCATCGGGGTTGACCGAGGTGTTGGGCTCCTTGCCGAACAGCTGCTTCACGAACTCGCGGACGCGCGGCATGCGGGTCATGCCGCCGACGAGGATGACCTCGTCGATTTCCGACGTCTTGACGCCGGCTTCGCTGATCGCGTCCAGGCACGGCTTGCGGGTGCGCTCGATGAGGTCGAGCACGAGCTTCTCGAGGTCGGTGCGGGTGACCGTCTTGACGAGGTGCTTCGGGCCGGTCGCGTCAGCGGTGATGAAGGGCAGGTTGACCTCGGTCGAAGCGCTCGACGAGAGCTCGATCTTGGCCTTTTCCGCCGCTTCCTTGAGGCGCTGCAGGGCGAGCTTGTCCTTCTTGAGGTCGATGCCTTCCGCCTTCTGGAAGTCGGCCGCGAGGAACTCGACGACCTTGGCGTCGAAGTCCTCACCGCCGAGGAAGGTGTCGCCGCTGGTCGACTTGACCTCAAACACGCCGTCGCCGAGCTCGAGGATCGAGACGTCGAAGGTGCCGCCGCCGAGGTCGTAGACCGCGATCGTCTTGGCACCGATCTTGTCGAGGCCATAGGCGAGCGCCGCTGCCGTCGGCTCGTTGATGATGCGCAAGACTTCGAGGCCGGCGATCTGGCCGGCATCCTTGGTTGCCTGGCGCTGGGCGTCGTTGAAATAAGCGGGGACGGTGATGACCGCCTGGGTGACCTTTTCACCAAGGTAAGCCTCGGCGGTCTCCTTCATTTTCTGCAGGATGAAGGCGCTGATCTGCGAAGGAGAGTACTGCTCGCCGCCCGCACCGACCCAAGCGTCGCCGTTGTTGCCCTTGACGATCTTGTAGGGGACGAGGGCCATGTCCTTCTGGGTCAGCGGGTCGTTGAAGCCGCGACCGATCAGGCGCTTGACCGCGAAAACGGTGTTCTCGGGATTGGTCACCGCCTGGCGCTTGGCCGGCTGGCCGACAAGGCGCTCCTTGTCCTTGGTGAAGGCAACCTGCGACGGCGTCGTGCGCGCGCCCTCGGCATTCTCGACGACCTTCGGCGCGCTGCCCTCCATGACGGCGACGCAGCTGTTGGTGGTGCCGAGGTCGATCCCGATAACTTTGGCCATTTTCATCCTCTTGAAGCGATAGGTTACGGCTTGGACGCACGCCCTTGCCGTAAAGCAACGTGCGTTTCACCCGACCGGGCCGATATAGGGAACCGTTTTTGCCCTACAAGCGCGTTCGCCCTCGCTGTGATGCTTCTACGGCACAGTGTGTCGCAGGGCGCCGCGCCGCATGGACGCCGCGGCGTACGCTCCTGTACAGCCCGCGTTTGCATGGGCTGCGCGATCGCGGCCCGGCACCGGGAGGGATGAATTGACCAAGGGCTGGGAGCGCGCGGTCGGCTGGGGGGCTTGCGCGGTATCGATCGCCTTGCTGGTTGCGGCGTTGGTCGCGTCGCGGGTCGAGGCGGCCACGGGTCTGCGCGTCGGAAGCGTTCGGGTCGAGGAGGCGGTGGTTGCGCTGGCCGCGGTGCCGGGCCGCCCGGCGGCAGGTTATTTTACGCTGAGCGGCGGACCGGCGACGCTGACCAGCGTCGCCTCCCCGCTGGCGTCGCGCGTCGAGATGCACAGCAGCAGCATGGCGGGCGGCGTGATGAGCATGGAGAAGCTCGCCGCGGTGCTGGTTCACGCCGGGACGCGGGCGACCTTCGCGCCGGGCGGCAATCACCTGATGATCTTCGGTCTGGCCAGCACGGTGAAGGCCGGGTCGACGGTGCCGCTGCAACTGCACTTCGCCGATGGCCAGACGGTGCGCGTCGAGGCTCGCGCTGTGGCCCCGGGCATGGCTATGGAGATGCATGAGGGGCACTGAGCGCAATCTGTCTGCGGGCGAGAGGCACATCGCCGCCTCGATCTTCGGCAGCGCACTCGACCTCGATGCGGTCCACCTGCGCCGCGCCAAGTGGTTCATGTTCCAGCCGGCATGGGTGACCATGGCCCCCGACGGCGACATCTGGTTCCACCCCAACGGCGGGTTGTGGTGCGAAGACTTCGCGGCAACGGTGCTGCCGTGGCGGGCGCTTTTCGTCCACGAGATGACCCACGTCTGGCAGCACCAGTCGGGCATCAACCTGGTGCTGAGCCGCCGCCCGTTCGCGCCGTATCGCTACCGGCTGGAGCCGGGCAAGCCGTTCACCGCGTACGGCATCGAGCAGCAGGCGATGATCGTCGAGCATTGCTACCGGGCGCGGGAGGCGGGGCGGCCGACGCCGGCGCTGGAGGCGTTGCTGCCGTTCGGAGACCCCTGACTTCCTGTTCCCCTCCCTTGAAAGGGAGGGGGAGCAGAGTGTGCTAGCCCTTCGCCTTCGCGACGCTGACCAGCGCCGGGCGCAGCAGGCGGTCCTTGATGACATAGCCGGCCTGCAGCTCGGCGACGATCGCGCCGGCCTCATGCGCGTCGCTGTCGACCTCGATCATCGCCTGGTGGCGGTTGGGGTCGAGCTTCTGGCCTTCGGTCTCGACGCGGCTGATGCCGTGGCGGCCAAGAACCGCCTGCAGCTCGCGCTCGGTCGCCTCGATGCCGGTGCGGACGCTGTCGAAATTGCCCTCCGCCGGCAGTGCCGCGACGGCGCGCTTGAGGTTGTCGGCGACGCCGAGCAGGTCGCGGGCGAAGCCGGTCATCGCATAAGCGGTGGCGTCGACGCGCTCGCGGTCGAGGCGGCGGCGGGTGTTTTCCATCTCGGCCGCCGAGCGCAGCAGCCGGTCCTTGAGGTCGGCGATCTCCTGGTCGCGGGCCAGCAACTCCTCGGCCATGGCGTCCCTGGTGCTCGGCGCACCGCTCTCGGCCTCGGAAATGCCTTCCGGGAACGTGGTTTCGTTGGTGTCGTTAACGTCGTTCATCAAATCAACCTGCTGAGTGTCTGGGCGGTGTAATCAACCATCGGAACGATGCGCGCGTAATTCAAGCGGGTCGGACCGATGACGCCGACCACGCCGACGACGCGCCCGTCGGGTCCGCGGTACGGCGCGGCGATAACGCTTGAACCCGATAAAGAGAACAACTTGTTCTCCGAACCGATGAAGATCTTGCACGCCGATGCGGTGCGCGCGAGGTCCAGCACGCGCGCGAGTTCCTCCTTGCCCTCGATGTCGCCGAGCAGTTGCCGGGCGCGCTCGAGGTCGGCTTCGTCGCCGGCCACGAGGTTGGCGCTGCCGCGCACGATCAGCACCGCGCGCGCCCCGTCCGACGACCACGCCGCCAGCCCCTGCTCGACGAGCCCGCGGGTCGCGTCGTCGAGCGCGGCGCGGGCGCCGGCGATCTCGCTGCGCAGTTTCTCGGCCGCGGCAGCGAGGGTCAGCCCCTCCAGCCGCGCGTTGATGTAGTTCGCCGCCTCGACCAGCGCGATCGGCGGCAGTTCGGGCGGCAGGTCGATGACCCGGTTCTCGACCGAACCATCGGTGCCGACCAGCACCGCCAGCGCCTTGACCGGCGACAGCGGCACGAAGCTGACCTGCCGCAGCCGGACCTCGTCCTTTGCCACCAGCACCATGCCGGCGCAGGCGCTCAGCCCCGACAGCACCTGCGTCGTGCGGCCGAGGATGTCCTCCATGGCGGACTGACCGTGCGCGCTGCCTTCGATCGCGGCACGCTCGTCGGCGGACGGCGCGGTCATCTGCATCATGCCGTCGACGAACAGCCGCAGGCCGAGCTCGGTCGGCAGCCGCCCGGCGGAGGTATGCGGTGCCGCAAGGAGCCCGAGCTCCTCCAGGTCCTGCATGACGTTGCGGATCGAGGCGGGGGACAGCCCGATCGCGCCGAGCTTCGACAGCGTCCGCGACCCGACCGGCGTGCCGCTGGCGAGGTACGATTCGACGATCTGGCGGAACACCTCGCGGGCGCGTTCGCCGAGATCGGGGGGACCGGAGGGGAGCATACCGTTCATGTAGGGCAGCCAGTCCTTCTGTGACAGTGGCCCGGCGGTGACAGGGGGCGGGCAACCCGCTAAGCCGCAGCCTCACCTTCAGGAGCCTGTCCCATGCGTCCCTCCGGCCGCGCCCCCGACGCGATGCGGGCGATCGAGATGATCCCCGGTTTCAGCGCGCATGCCGAGGGCTCGTGCCTCGTCAAGTTCGGGCGCACCCATGTCCTCGTCACCGCGTCGGTCGAGGAGCGCCTGCCGCCGTGGCTGCGCGGCAAGGGGTCGGGCTGGGTCACCGCCGAATACGGCATGCTGCCCCGCGCCACCCACACGCGGGGCGCGCGCGAGGCCGCCAAGGGCAAGCAGTCGGGCCGCACCCAGGAGATCCAGCGCCTGATCGGGCGTTCGCTCCGCGCCGTTACCGACCTCAAGCTCCTCGGCGAGCGCCAGATCACCCTCGACTGCGATGTCATCCAGGCCGACGGCGGAACCCGCACCGCCGCTATCTCCGGCGCCTGGGTGGCGCTGCGCCTCGCCATCGACGGCATCATGGCCAAGAACGGCCTGACCGTGGACCCGCTGACGACCCAGGTCGGCGCGGTGTCGTGCGGTATCCACGACGGCAACCCGGTGCTCGACCTCGACTATGAGGAGGATTCGGACGCCGGCACCGACGCCAATTTCGTGCTGACCGCGACCGGCGGCATCGTCGAGGTCCAGGCGACCGCCGAGGGCGCGCCGTTCGACGAGGAGGCGCTGCTCCGCCTGCTCCGCCTCGCCCGCATCGGCTGCACCGAGATCTTCGCGGCGCAGCGGGTCGCGACCGGGCGGTGAGCCGCCGCCTCGCCCCCGGCCGGCTGGTACTGGCGACGCATAACCCGGGAAAAGTGCGCGAGATCGGCGACCTGCTGCGCCCGTTCGGGATGGACGTTGTCGCCGCGGGCGACCTCGGCCTGCCGGAGCCCGAGGAGACCGGCACCACGTTCCGCGCCAACGCCGAGCTGAAGGCGCTCGCGGCGGCCACTGCCTCCGGCTTTCCCGCGCTCGCCGACGATTCGGGGCTTTGTGTCGATGCGCTCGACGGCGCTCCGGGCGTCTATTCGGCGCGCTGGGCGGGCGAGGCCAAGGACTTCGGCGTCGCCATGGAGCGCGTCCACCGGGCGATGGCGTTCGGATCGCCCGACACCGCCTACTTCGTCTGCGCGCTGTCGCTGGCCTGGCCCGACGGCAGCGTCGAGACCTTCGAGGGTCGCGTCGACGGCCGGCTGGTGTGGCCGCCACGCGGCGACCGCGGCTTCGGCTATGACCCGATGTTCGTCGCCGAGCACATGGACCAGACCTTCGGGGAAATCGACCCGGCGGCGAAGCACGCGATGAGCCACCGCGCACGGGCGTTCGAGCAACTGGTGGCGGCGTGCTTTTAGACCCTCCCCTTCAGGGGAGGGTGCGAGAGACGGTGCCCTTGCACCGGCCCGCGGGTGGGTTCTTCGTTGCGGGTCAAGAGCCCACCCCGGGGCCGGCTTCGCCGTCTCTCCGACCCTCCCCCGAAGGGGAGGGTGAAGCGCTGGCGGTCTACATCCACTGGCCGTTCTGCGTCACCAAATGCCCCTATTGCGACTTCAACAGCCACGTCCGCGCCAGCATCGACGAGAGCGGCTGGCGCACCGCATTGCTCGCCGACCTCGCCGCCGAGGCCGCGGTCACACCCGGCCGCCGGGTCCACAGCATCTTCTTCGGCGGCGGCACCCCCTCGCTGATGTCGCCCGCCACCACCGCCGCGGTGATTGACGCGGTCGCCGGCCACTGGCGGCTCGAGCGGGACGCCGAGATTACCCTCGAGGCCAACCCCTCCAGCGTCGAGGCGGCGCGCTTCGCCGGGTTCGCGCATGCCGGCATCAACCGCGTCAGTCTTGGGCTGCAGGCGCTCGACGACACCGCACTGAAGCTGCTCGGGCGGCCGCACGACCTTGCGCAGGGCCTCGCCGCCCTCGACATCGCGCAGGCCAACTTCCCGCGCGTCAGCTTCGACCTGATCTACGACCGGCCCGGCCACAGCATCGCCGCGTGGGAGCCCGAACTGGCGCGCGCCCTCGCTTTTGGTACCGAGCACCTGTCGCTGTACCAGCTGACCATCGAGGCCGGCACGCGCTTCGCCGTCGAGCACGCCGCCGGCCGGCTGCGCACCCCCGACGCCGACACCAGCGCCGACCTGTTCGACTTCACACAGGCCGCGACCGAGGCGGCCGGGCTGCCCGCCTACGAGACCTCGAATCACGCTCGCCCCGGCGCCGAGAGCCGCCACAATCTCGCTTACTGGACCTACGGCGACTACGCGGGGGTCGGGCCCGGAGCCCACGGCCGCCGCGCCGGCGTCGCCACCGTGCGCCACAAGAAGCCCGAGAACTGGAACGCCGCGATCGCGCTCGGAACTGGCATCGTCGAGACCACCGAACTTGACCCCGCGACCCGCGCGACCGAGGCGCTGATGATGGGCCTGCGGCTGACCGCCGGCATCGACGCCGGGACGTTCGGGCAGCGGACCGGCACCGCGCTGAGGGACGCCGTCGACCTGAAGGCCGTGGCGCGACTTACCGACCTCGGACTGGTCGAGCACGACGCCACCGGCCTCCGCCTGACCCGCGCCGGGCGCCCGCTGGTCAATGCCGTGTTGCGCGACCTCGCCCGCTGAAGATGCGCACCCCGGAATGACAGGGTGGTAGTGCCGGTGCAGCCGCTGCCTTCCGCCACGCCGCGCGCCGCCTTCCCGGCGATGCTGGCGGGCAGTATCTGCCTCGCCTTCGGACCATGGCTGGTACGGCTGGCGGACGTGCCGCCGGTGACCTCGGCGTTCTGGCGCGTCGCGCTCGCATCGTTGCCGATGCTGGCCCTGGCGCGGCTGAGCGGTGCGCGGCTGGGCGACCTGCGCTGGCCGCTGCTCGGCATCTGTTCGCTGGCGGCGGCGTGCTTCGCCGCCGATCTCGCGGTCTGGCACCTCGGCATTGCGCGGACGACACTGGCCAACGCGGCGCTGCTGTCGAACGCCGCGAGCTTCCTGCTGCCGCTGGTCGGCTATGCCGCGGCGCGGACACTGCCCGGGCGCAACGCCGGCATCGCGCTGGCCTGCGCGGCGGCGGGCACGGCGCTGCTGCTCGGTCGCTCGGCCGACGTCTCGGCGCGGCATCTGGCGGGCGACCTGCTCTGCCTCGGTGCCGCAGTGTTCTACACCGGCTATCTGCTCGTCATCGACCGGGCGCGGCGGAGCATCGGGCCGATGCCGCTGCTGGCACTGGTCACGGTCCTCAGCGCGGTTCTGCTGTTCCCGGTCGCGCTCGCCGGGCCGGGGCCGCTGCTGCCGACCGACTGGACGCCGCTGGTGCTGCTCGCGCTCGGCAGCCAGGTCGTCGGGCAGGGGCTGATCGTCTATGCCGTCGGGCACCTGAAGCCGATCGTCGTCGGGCTGACCCTGCTGGTGCAGCCCGCCATCGCCGCGACCATCGGCGCGCTGCGCTTCGGCGAGGTGCCCGGTGCGGTCGAGATCGGCGGCGCGGCGCTGGTCGTGGCGGCGCTGATCCTCGTAAGGCTTCCCGAACGGACCAAGCGGGTGATTGATACGGAGCCGTCGGCGGCCTAGCCTCGCCGCGTGATCGGCACCCTCATCGCCCTCGCGGTCGCCGCAGCCCAGCCCGCGGCCCCCGGCGTCGTCGGGACCTATGAACTGCAGGGCCAGCGCGAGGTCGGGTCCGGGCTCAAACTCATGCCCGGCGGCCGCTTCGAGTGGTTCCTCAGCTACGGCGCACTCGACGAGCACGCGACCGGCAGCTGGCGGCAGTCGGGCCGCACGGTCTTCCTGACCAGCGACCAGCCGATCGTCGCGCCGGCCTTCACGCTCGTTCGCAGCGTCGCCGGGCCGGCTGGCACGCTCGAGATCAAGGTCGTCGGCGCCAACGGCAGCGGCATCGCGCTGATCGACGTCGAGGCCGACATCGGCACCGGCGAGCCCCTGACCGGGGTCACCCAGGACTACGGCTTCCGCACCGACCTGCCGCCGGGGAAAAAGCTCGTCGGGCTGAAAATGGGCCTGGAGATGTACGGCATCCCGATGCAGGCTTTCCCGGTCGACGGGCACAACGACCTGACCTACCGCTTCGACGCCAACGACCTCGGCAAGCACGACTTTCGGGGCGAGCCGGTGCTGATCGAGCCCGGGGCGGCGGTGATGAACTTCCACGGCGAGGCGATGCGCTACGTGAAGGGCAGTCGCTAGGTTCGCATCTGCCTGACCGCACGAGCTTCACGATCCGCCGCCACGGTGTCCGAATACCGGCGGGGGCTTTGGCGCGTCTGAAAACCTCCCCGGAGACGGGGAGGATTCAGGTCAGAACATCTTCGGCGTGCTGAACACCCGGACGACCTCGGGTTCGAAGCTCTCCAGGCTGTCGACCTTGAAGTCCGGGTCGAATGCGGGGGCGTCCCACTTGTCGACCAGCTTCTCGGCGAACTCGAACCACGCCTCGTCCTTGAACTGTTGGCGCATGTCGGTCGGCTTGCCGAGGTAGCCGTAATAATAGGCGCCCTGGAAATGCTGGTGCCACATCACGGCGCGGTAGATGTCCTCGGAAACATAGGGCTTGAGCACCTCGGCCTGGATCGCGCCGTGGTTGGGGATCGACAGCAACTTGCCGAGATCGTGCGTCAGCCCGGCGACGACTTCCTCGTCGGTGGCGTTGTCGGCGCGGGCGAGCGTCGCGGTCATCAGGCAGTGGGTCAGCTGGTCGGCGGCGAAACCGACCTGGATGGCTCCGAGTCGCCGCATCGAATCCATGATCTGCAGCGGTGCCTGGGTCCGCTGGTGGACCATGTGTTCCTTGGCGATGTGGGCCCAATCCTCGGCGGTACCCTGCTGCATGGCGGTAAACATCACGCATTCTCCCGTGCGGCGAACTTCTCGCAGTATAGCTTGCGGAGGGTGACCTTGTCGATTTTCGCGCTGCCCAGTTTCGGCAACGGCTCGTCGACCAGCCAGATCTGCGACGGCACCTTGAAGCTCGCCAGTTCGCGGCTGAGCAGTTCGTGGAGAGCGTCCGCCTCCAGCGCGGCGCCGGGCTTGGGATAGACCACTGCGCCGACGACCTCGCCGAGCCGCTCGTCGGGCAGGCCGAACACCGAGGCCTCGGCGACCGCGGGGTGGTTGTAGATCGCGCTCTCGACTTCCTGGCAGCTGATGTTCTCGCCGCCGCGGATGATGATGTCCTTCTTGCGGTCGACGATGAACAGATAGCCGTCCGCGTCGATCAGGCCGAGGTCACCGGTCTTGAACCAGCCGTCGGCCGAGAACGCCGCCGCGGTCGCCTCGGGCTTGTTCCAGTAGCCGCGGCAGTTGGCGACCGAGCGGATGCAGACTTCCCCGACCGTGTCGGGTCCGAGCGGGGTGCCGTCGTCGTCGATGATCTGCAGCTCGACCAGCGGCCGCGAGGCGCGCCCGGTGGAGGCCGGCTTCGACCGGTAGTTGTCGCGGAAATTGCCGGCGCCGACGCCGTTGGTCTCGGTCAGGCCGTAGCCCTGGACGGGGTGCTTGCCGGGGAAGCTTTCGGCGATGCGCTCTACATGCTCGGGCGGGCGCGGCGCGCCGCCGCTCGCGATGTCGACGAGGCTCGACAGGTCGTATTTTGCGCGGTCGGGGTGCTGCATCAGCTCCAGCGACATCGTCGGGACGCCGACGAAATAGGTCGCGCGCTCGCTCTCGATCAGGCGCAGCGCCTCGCCCGCATCCCACTTGTGCATGATCACCATCTTGCGGCCGATAGCGATCGAGACGAGCAGCACCGGCACCGACCCGGTGATGTGGAACAGCGGCACGTTGAGCAACATGATCTGCTGCTCGGCGGGCGCGATCCCTGCCCGAGTGCCGAGCTCGAGCAGCGCCAGACCCGCGACGAGGTAGTTCATCGCGCCCGACGCGAGCGCGCGGTGCGTGCTGACCGCGCCCTTGGGGCTTCCGGTCGAGCCGCTCGTGTACATGATCGTCGCGTCGTCCTCAGGACTGATCTCGGGCAGGAACCACGGTGTCGGCGGCGATGCGGCGAGGCTGTCCTCAAGGCGCTCGAAGCCGAGTTCGTCGGCGACTTCGCGGCTGGTGCGGACGGTGAGCAACTTGCGGTTGGCGCCCGCGAGGTCGGCCATGCGCCGCGCCCGCTCCTCGTCGGCGATGACCAGCCGGGTGCCCGAATCCGCCAGCCCGTAGGCCAGCTCGTCGGACTGCCACCAGGCGTTCATCGGTACCGCGATCGCGCCGAGGTGGAGGACGGCGACAAAGCTCGCGACCCACTCCGGATAGTTGCGCATCGCGATGGCGACGCGGTCGCCCTTGGCGATGCCGTGATTGTGCTGGAGGCAGGCCGCGACCTTGATCGCCTGCGCATAGACCTCCGCGAACGTCAGCCGCTCGTCGCGGTAAACGAGGAACTCCTTGTCGGCGTTAGCCCCGAAAAAATACGCGAGATAGTCGCGCATGTTGGACGGGCCGTTGGCGAACACCGGCAGCGTCGCCTCGCGGACCTTGGCCTCGCCGACGGCCAACTGCCCGCCGGGCGCGATGATGGTGTCGATGACCGCGTCGAGCGCGGTGTCGAGCGCGGACTTCATCCTAGTATCCCATCAGCCGGGCGAGGCGGTCGCCGTGGAAGGTCGCGTCGCCGAAGGTCTCCTGCGCCGCGCGCGCCCGCTTCATGTAGAAGCCGATATCGACGTCGTCGGTCATGCCGATGCCGCCGTGCATCTGGACGCCCTCGTTGGTCGCGAGCCGTGCGACCTCGCCCGCCTTGGCCTTGGCGAGGCTGACGAACAGCGGCGCGCGCTCCTCGTCGGCGTCGAGGGCCTGGAGCGCGCGGAGGGTGGCGGAGCGGGCCAGCTCGACCTCGCAGAACAGGTGGGCAGCGCGGTGCTGGAGCGCCTGGAAGCTGCCGATCTTCGCGCCGAACTGCTCGCGGGTCTTGAGGTAGTCGACCGTGGTCTCGAAGCTCTGCGCCGACACCCCGAGCATTTCCGCCGCGAGGCAGGCGCGCCCGGCGTCGAGGATCCGGTCGAGCAGCGCGCCACCCTCGCCGATCGTCCCGAGCACGTCGGCACCGTCGACCTGCACGTCGGCCAGCACGATGTTCGCGGCGTTGCGGCTGTCGACCATCGAGGTCCGCTTCGTGTCCACTCCGGCGGCCTTCGCATCGACGAGGAACAGCGTGATGCCGGCTGAATCTGCGTCGTCGCCCGAGGTCCGCGCCGCGACGATGAAGGTGTCGGCGACATGCCCGTCGAGGACGAAGGTCTTGCTGCCGCTGAGCTTGAAGCCGTTGCCCGAGGCCTCGGCGCGGGTCGCGACGTGGTGCGGGGCGTGGCGTGCCTTCTCGTCGGCGGCGAGCGCGAACAAGCGTTCGCCCGACGCGATCTGCGGCAGGTATTTTGCCTGCTGCTCCTCGGTCCCGGCCGCGACCAGCGCCGACGCCGCGAGGATGGCGGTCGACAGCAACGGGCTCAGCGACAGGTTGCGGCCCACGGCTTCCTGGATCAGCCCGGCGGCGACATAGCCGAGCCCGGCGCCGCCATGCGCCTCGGGCACCAGCACGCCCGTGAACCCCATCTCCGCCATCTGCTTCCACAGGCCGCGGTCGAAGCCGGTCGCGTCGTGCGCGTCGCGGAGCTTGCGGAACTGCGCGGGCGGGGCTGAATCACGGAAGAACCCTTCCGCGGAGTCGCGGATCATCGTCTGGTCGTCGGTCAGTACCAGTGCCAATTTAGAACTCCCAAGGACGGCAGGCTCTGCGGCCTGCTAATTCATTGTTTCGGCAGTCGTCGTTGCGGCGATGCCGGTCGCCCGCCCATTTCGATCATCGTCTCGATGCGGATCAGTCGATCTTCGTGGCTACGCACGTCGGCGCGGGTCGTCGCCAGGTCGCCGGCCATGCGGTCGAGTTCGCTCCGCATCACGACCAGTTCCTTGACGCTGTCGAGCACGCGATCGAGCAGGCTCATCTCGACGCCTTGATTCGCGCCATTTCAGCCTGGTGGAACTCGAAATCTTCGCGGGCGCGCTGGAAACTGTTGCGCATCGAGACGACGGTCTTCTCCAGTTCATCGGCGAGAAGCTCGAGCGCGATCCGCTCGGTCGGATCGACCTCGTCGTAATCGTGGGCAGCACGCCGGATGAATTCACTCGTGGTCAGGCTCATGTGCCGGGCACGTGCTTCGATCGCCCGCTTTTCGGTCGGCGTCATCATGACGACCAGCCGGGAACCCTTTTGCTGAGCTGACTGCATGTCCATAGTGTGTACATGCGACTCCCGCCGCCGGGTTGCAAGTCCTGCCATCAAGCCCCCGGCAGCTGCAGCACGCGCTTCGCGATGATGTTGAGGTTGATCTCCGACGTGCCGCCCTCGATCGAATTTGCCCGCGACCGCAGCCACGACCGCGCCTGGTCGCCCGCGTGGTTGTCGCCCTCCCACAGCAAAGCGTCGGTCCCGCCGACCGACATCAGCAGTTCCTGGCGATGCTTGTTGAGCTCGGTGCCGTAGTATTTCAGCATCGACGACAGGGCCCCGACACCTTGCCCGGCCTTGGCCTCGTCCTTGACCCGCTCCATGGTCAGGCCGAACGCCCAGGCGTCGATCTCGTGGCGGACGATGTCGCTGCGCAGACCCGCGTCGGACAGCACTGCGCCGTCCATGCCCAGGTGCCGCCGGGCGATCTCGCTCAGCGATTCGCGACCGCCGTCCATGTCGCCGATCATCTCGCGCTCGTGGGTGAGCAAGTATTTGGCGATGTCCCAGCCCTTGCCCGGCGTCCCGACGAGGTTGCCGGCGGGGACCTTCACGTCGTCGAAGAAGGTCTGGCAGAACGGCGAGGCGCCCGAGATCAGCCGGATCGGCGAGGTCGAGACGCCCGGCGAGGCCATGTCGAACAGCAGGAACGAGATGCCGAGGTGCTTGGGCGCAGCCGGGTCGGTGCGGACCAGGCAGAAGATCCAGTCGGCCTGGTCGGCGTAGCTGGTCCAGACCTTTTGGCCGTTCACCGTATAATGGTCGCCCTCAAGAATCGCCGAGGTGCGCAGGCTGGCGAGGTCGGACCCCGCGCCGGGCTCCGAATAGCCCTGGCACCAGCGGATCTCGCCGCGCGCAATGCGGGGCAGATGCTCGAGCTTCTGGTCCTCGCTGCCGTATTTCAGCAGTGCCGGCCCGAGCATCCAGATGCCGAACGACGACAGCGGCGAACGCGCCTTGATGCGGCGCATCTCGGACGCCAGCACCTTGGCCTCGTCCTTGGAAAGGCCGCCGCCGCCGTAGGGCTTGGGCCATTCGGGCACGGTCCAGCCGCGCGCGCCCATGCGCTCGAGCCACAGGCGCTGGGCGTCGCTGGCGAACTTGACGTTGCGGCCGCCCCAGCAGATGTCGGCATCGCGCGCCACCGGCTCGCGCATTTCAGACGGGCAATTGGCTTCGAGCCAGTCGCGGGTCTCGGCGCGGAACGCCTCGAGTTGGTCGGTCACGGTCGTCTCCCACGGGATCTTGCGCACGGTCTCTGCCGCAGTCTTATCGTTGTGTCTTATCGTTGCCGCCGACTATGGTGCGCCGCGCCCGGTGGTCAAAGGAAATGTTAAGCACGATGCCGGGACCGATCCAGATAGCGCTCGATTTCACCACGCTCGGCCTGCGCCCCGAACTGTTCAGCATCCCGGCGTTCACCGTCGCGGGCACCGAGATCGGGCCGCTGGCGCTGCGCTGGTACAGCCTCGCCTATATCGGCGGCATCCTGCTCGGCTGGTTCTACCTGAAGCGGCTGCTGCGCACGCCGCAGACTTCAACAACAACAACAACGCCGCCGATGACGCAGGTCCAGGCCGACGACTTCATCACCTGGGCGACGCTCGGCATCATCCTCGGCGGCCGCATCGGCTATGTCCTGTTCTATAATTTCCAGCACTTCGCCCAACAGCCGCTCGACATCATCCGGCTGTGGGACGGCGGCATGTCGTTCCACGGCGGCGCCATCGGCATGATCGTCGCGGTGGCGTGGTTCGCCCGCCGCAACCGGCTCGATGCACTCCGGGTCGGCGATTACGTCGCCTGCGTGGTGCCGATCGGGCAGTGCTTCGGCAGGCTCGCCAACTTCGTCAACGGCGAGCTGTTCGGGCGCATCACTGGCTCCAGCTGGGGCATCATCTTCCCCGGCGGCGGGCCGTTGCCGCGCTATCCGAGCCAGCTGTTCGAGGCGTTCGGCGAGGGCGTCGTGCTGTTCCTGCTGCTGGCGTACCTGTTCTGGCGGACCGATGCGCGCCGCCAGCCGGGCCTGCTCAGCGGCGTCTTCATCGGCGGCTTCGGACTGGTCCGCTTCATCATCGAGTTCTTCCGCGAGCCCGACGTGCAGGTCGGCTACCTCGCCTTCCACCTGACCATGGGGCAGTTGTTGTGCCTGCCGATGATCCTGATCGGCATCGTCATGATCGCGACCAGCGGCGGCCGCGCGGCGCGACGGGCTGCAACCGCGGCGTGAGCCTCGGCGACCGGCTGCGGCGCGAGATCGAGCACGACGGCCCGATGCCGGTGGCGCGTTGGATGGCGCTGTGCAACGCGCATTATTACGCGACGCGGGACCCGCTCGGGGTCGCGGGCGACTTCACCACCGCGCCCGAGATCAGCCAGATGTTCGGCGAGCTGGTCGGCGTCGCGCTCGGCGATGCGTGGGTCCGCGCGGGGTCGCCGGAGGGCGTGCGGCTGGTCGAGCTCGGCCCGGGGCGGGGGACGCTGATGGCGGACCTGCTGCGGGCCGCGCGAGTCTCGGGCCTCGCCCCCGCGGTGCATTTCGTCGAGACCAGCCCGACCCTGCGCGCGGCGCAGGCCGAGCGGGTGCCGGGCGCGACGTGGCACGAGGCGCTGGCGCAGGTACCGGACGACGGGCCGCTGCTGCTGGTGGCGAACGAGTTCTTCGATGCGCTGCCGGTGCGGCAGTTCGTGTTTGCAGGGGAGTGGCGCGAGCGCTGCGTCGGCCTCGAGTTCGCTCCCGTCCTCGGCAAGCCCGCCCCGCTGCTCACCATCGCCCCGCCCGGCACGATCGTCGAAACCTCTCCCGCTTCGACCGCAATTGTCGCCGAGATCGGTGCCCGGCTGCGCGCGCAGGGCGGCGTCGCACTCATCATCGACTATGGCTACGCCGGCCCCGCCACCGGCGACACGTTGCAGGCGGTGCGCGCCCACGCCTTCGCCGATCCGTTCGTCGACCCCGGCGAGGTCGACCTGACCGCGCACGTCGATTTTTCGGCACTTGGGGCGTCGGCCGGGGTGGTTTCGCACGGCCCTGTCGGGCAAGGGGCGTGGCTGAGGGCGCTCGGTATCGACGCGCGAGCGGCGGCGCTCAAGACGAGGGCGACCGGTCCGCAGCGCGAGGCGATCCACGCGGCGACCGCGCGGCTGACGGGGGAGAACGCGATGGGCGAGTTGTTCAAGGTGATGGCGCTGACCGGCACCGGCTGGCCGACGCCGGCGGGGTTCGCGGCATGACCGCGACCTACCGCGACGGCACCGTCGACGACGCGGCCGCCGTGCGCGCGGTCTACATCGAGAGCTTCGACGGCATGTTCCGGCACCTCTACGCCGCCGAGGATTACAACGCCTTCATCGCCGGCCAGGGCGAGGAGACGTTCCGCGGCCAGCTCGGCGATCCCGCCTACGCCTTCCGCCTCGCCGAGGACGACGGCCGACTGGTCGGCTTCTGCAAGCTCGGGCCGCCGTCGCTGCCCTATGACCCGGTCGGGCGCGGCTGCATCGAGCTGCGCCAGCTGTACCTGCTCGAAGCCGCCAAGGGGACCGGCATCGGGGTCGTGCTGATGGACTGGGCGCTGGCCGAGGCGCGGCGGCGCGGCAACGCGGAGCTGTGGCTGTCGGTGTTCGGGGACAACCACCGCGCCCGGCGGCTGTACGCGCGCTACGGCTTCGAGGAAGTCCGCCCGTTCAAGTTCATGGTCGGCAACCACGCCGACGATGAGCTCCTGTGCCGGCTGAAGCTCGATGGCTGAGTTTCCTGAGCCTGAAGCTGTCGAATTGGTCACCGCGCCGGCGCTCGCGGGCACGCGCCACGGCTTCCTCGGGCGGCGGGGCGGCGTCTCGACCGGGATCTACGCCAGCCTCAACTGCGGCCTCGGGTCGGACGACGACCGCGCCGCTGTCGTCGAAAATCGGGCCCGCGCGCTGGCCGCCGTTGCCCCGGGCGCGAGCCTCGTCACCCTCCACCAGGTCCACAGCCCGACCGTCGTCACCGTCACCGTGCCGTTCGCGGACGCCGACCGGCCCCACGCCGACGGTATGGTCACCGACCGGCCGGGCCTCGCGCTGGCAATCCTGGCCGCCGACTGTGCGCCGGTGCTGTTCGCCGATGTCGAGGCGGGGGTTATCGGGGCGGCGCACGCGGGCTGGCGGCCGGCGCTGCATGGCGTGCTGCCCGCGACGATCGACGCGATGGTCGCGCTCGGGGCGGACCGCGGCCGGATCGCGGCGGCGATCGGCCCGACCATCGGGCGGCGCAGCTACGAGGTCGACGACGGCTTCCGCGGCAAGTTCATCGCCGACGACGAGCGCCACGACGACTTCTTCACGCCGGGCCGTGCCGGGCACCACCAGTTCGACCTCGAGGGCTTCATCGTGAGGCGGCTGGCGGAGGCCGGGCTGAGCCGGATCACGGCGCTCGGGCTCGACACCTATGCGGACCCGGGGCGCTGGTTCAGCTACCGGCGCACGACGCATGCGGGAGAGGGCGACTATGGGCGCCAGATCTCGATGATAGCGCTCGGATAGTCAGGGTTGTCATCCCGGGCTTGACCCGGGACCCAGCTAACTACGCACACCGAGCTCCGGGTTAGCTGGGTCCCGGGTCAAGCCCGGGATGACACGGGGCCGCGGGCTAATAGGGGCCGATGCGCGCCGCTACTCCCGGTGCCGGGCGCGGGCGTCGGTGCCGCGCCGATGGTGACGGCCGAAGCCGGCGAGGACGGCCAGCACGACCAGCGCCGTCCCCGCCAGTCCGATGGCGACGTCGTGCTCGGCGACCAGTTGCAAAATCTCACTCATCCCGCGACCCCTTCGCTGCGAGCCATTCGTTGCGAGTATGACGGCATTACGGGGGCTGCCTTGCCCAGCCCCCGTGACGTCCGTTCCGGGCTCAGCAGCGATGGCTACCGCTGCGGTCGATGGCACGTCCGGCGAGCGCACCGCCACCCGCACCGACGACGGTGCCAAGGGTGCGGTCGCCGCGGCCTGCGATGCCGTTGCCGAGCAGGCCACCGGCGATCGCGCCGACGATTGTGCCGGTGGAACCATTGTTCTTGCAGCGGCCGCGGTAGTCGTTGCGACCGTAATAGCCGCGACGGTCGTTGTTGCGGTAGCCGTGACGGTCGCGGCCGTGATTGTAGCCGTTGTTGTAATAGTCGCCGCGCTGGTTGTCATAGCGGTCGTGGTCGTAGGCGCTGACGGCCACCGGCACCGTCGCGGTGGCGAGCGTCGCGATTGCCGCGAAACTGGTGATTATCTTGCCCAACATGGCGGTTCCTTTCGTTCAGCCGCGATCGGCTGCTGGGGCCTTTATGGGCGGCATTGTATGCCGCGACGCTGAACGCTTCGTTGCGGGGTGTTCACATTTCGGGTGCGGGTTTTGTTGCCCCTGCGTGACAGCCCCGCTAGGGGAGACGCTCGCTTGGCGGAGGGGTCGAACACGTGAAAATTCTCGCTGGGAACAGCAACCTCGAACTCGCCAGCGCGATCGGCAAGTATCTCGACATTCCGCTGACCAAGGCAAGCGTCCGGCGCTTCGCCGACGAGGAGGTCTTCGTCGAGATCCACGAGAACGTCCGCGGCGAGGATGTCTTCGTCGTCCAGCCGACGAGCGCGCCCGCCAACGACAATCTGATGGAGCTGCTGATCTGCATCGACGCGCTGCGGCGCTCGTCGGCGCGCCGGATCACCGCGGTGGTGCCGTACTTCGGCTACGCCCGGCAGGACCGGAAGCCCGGCCCGCGTACGCCGATCTCGGCCAAATTGGTCGCCAACCTGATCACCGTGGCGGGGGCCAACCGCGTGCTGTCGGTCGACCTGCATGCCGGGCAGATCCAGGGCTTTTTCGACATTCCGACCGACAATCTGTTCGCCGCACCGGTGATGAGCGCCGATATCGAGGCGCGGCTCGGCAAGGGCGCAGAGCTGACCGTGGTGTCGCCCGATGTCGGAGGCGTGGTCCGGGCGCGGGCGCTGGCCAAACGCCTCGGCAACTCACCGCTCGCGATCGTCGACAAGCGCCGCGAAAAGCCCGGCGAATCGGAGGTCATGAACATCATCGGTGACGTCCAGGGCCGGATGTGCGTGCTCGTCGACGACATCGTCGATTCGGCGGGCACCTTGTGCAACGCCGCGGCCGCGTTGATGGAGGCAGGGGCCACGGGCGTTACCGCCTACGTCACTCACGGCGTGCTGTCGGGCGGCGCGGTGGCGCGTGTCGAGGGTTCGGCGCTGAGCGAGCTGGTGATCACCGACTCGATCGCGCCGCTCGAGGCGGTCAAGGCGGCGAAGAAGATTCGCATCATCACCATCGCACCGCTGTTCGCCGAGGCCATGCGGCGGACGTCGGAAGAAAGCTCGGTGTCGAGCCTGTTCGACTGAGGGTGCCAGCAACACGCTCGCTCGAGACGTTTACCGCCCGTCCACCGGCCGCTCGCCAATCTCCCAGTAATGCTCGCCGACGACGACATCGGGGATCGGCTTGCCGCTTGCGTTCATCGTCGGGCGGTAGCGGAAGCGCTGCTGGATCAGGCGGCACGTTGTCTCGTCGAGTGCGGTGTTGCCCGAGGTGCGGGTGACCCGGCAGTCGGTAACGCGGCCCTTCACCCCGACGACGAAGCGGACATGGACAGTGCCGCCGATGCCGAGTTTGGCCGCCGCTTCGGGGTAATCCGCGTCGGTGATGCGGCCCTTGATGTGGACCAGCGGAGTCTCGCCGCCGTCGCCGTCGCCGGTGCCCGCATCGCCGCTGCCGGTCCCGGTGCCGACTCCGCCGCTGCCGGTGCCCGGGCCGCGCACCGGTGCCGCTCCCGACCTCGCCTCCGCACCGAGGCCAGCGACCGGCGCGACGACGATCAGCGGCGGCGCGACGAGCGGGATCACCGGTGGCGGCGCGACTACGGGCGTCGCCCGCGAGCGGATGTTCGGGGGCGCTGCAGCGCCTCGGGGCCGCCGAGTCGCGTGGCGGGCGGGGAGGCGGCGCGGCGGCGGCGGCCGGACTTCAGGTGGCACCTCGAACACCTGCAGGCTCGCCTGCATCTGTTCCGGCACGTCGATGCCAAGCCCGACGATCAACGCATAGACAAGCGCGAGGTGGACAGCGGCGACGAACATCGCCGGGGCGATCCGTTCGGGCGTGCCGGTCGGCTCGGCTAGGTCGTCCATGAAGGATCAAACGCCAGGAGCGCGGCCCCGCTCCCGGCGTGGTTCAGCCCGCAGGCTGAACCTCGGCCGCGACAAGGGTCGGGCCGGTAGACTGCTGGCAGCTCGCCGCGACGACCGGATAGGTCAGCCCAGTGTAGCGCCCGAGAGTGGCTTCGGCGGCGGCATTGCAGGTGGCGACACTGGCGTACGTGACCGGCTCGACCTTGACGGTCTGGCAGCGGTCGCCGGCGTCGGCGCAACCAAGGATCGCCATGACGATCAGTACAGGGGTCATCGCGCCGCTCCTTCACAGGCTAAATGTTCGACGAACTGCGATGTTCCGCCCCGGAAGTGTGACGAATGGATAGTGCCGCACGGGGTTGGCGTCGGCGTCGCAACGCGCCATTTAGGGGCCATGAGAGATTCCGCGGCGACCAACGTCGGCGACCCCGACTTCCGGACCCTGCGCCGATTCCTGCCCTATCTGTGGCCGGCCGGCAGTCCGCAGCTACGCATGCGCGTCGTCGTCGCGATGGTGCTGGTGCTGCTCGCCAAGGCGACGACGCTGCTGATGCCGTTCGCCTACAAGGGCGCGATCGACCGCATGTCGGGATCGATGACCGAGGGCGTGCAGATCGCGGTCGCGCTGGTCGTCGCCTATGCCGGCGCTCGCTTCGGCGGGGTGCTGTTCGACAACCTCCGCAATGCGATCTTCGAGCGCGTCGGCCAAACCGCGGCGCGCCACCTCAGCCAGGACGTCTTCGCGCACATCCACCGGCTCAGCTTGCGTTACCACCTCGAGCGCCGCACCGGTGCCCTGACGCGGATCGTCGAGCGCGGCACCAAGTCCATCGACACGATGCTGTACTTCATCCTGTTCAACATCGTGCCGACGGTGTTCGAGCTGACCGCGGTGTGCGTGATCTTCTGGATCAAGCTCGGGCCCGGCCTGGTCGCCGCGACGCTGGTCATGGTGACCGCCTACATCCTGTACACCCGCAAGGTCACCGACTGGCGCAACCGCATGCGCCGCGAGATGGTCGAGAGCGACAACAAGGTTTCCGCGCGCGCCATCGACTCGCTGCTCAATTACGAGACCGTCAAGTATTTCAACGCCGAGCTTCACGAGACGCGCAACTACGGCGTGGCGCTCGAGCGCTATACCGAGGCTTCGATCAAGAACGCGGTGTCGCTGGCGTCGCTCAACGTCGGGCAGGCGCTGATCACCAACCTGATGATGGCGGGCGCGATGGGCTACACCGTCTGGGGCTGGAGCCAGGGCAAGTTCACCGTCGGCGACGTAGTGCTGGTCAATACGTTGCTGGCGCAGCTTTTCCGGCCGCTCGACATGCTCGGCATGGTCTACCGCGAGATCAAGCAGGGCCTGATCGACATGGAGCAGATGTTCGGCTTGGTCGACACGCCCGCCGAGATCGCCGACGCCCCCGACGCGACCCCGCTGGCGCTGAGCGGCGCGCATCTCCAGTTCAGCCACGTCGACTTCAGCTACGAGCCGCGCCGCCAGATCCTCCACGACGTGTCGTTCGACATCGCGCCGGGGAAGAAGCTCGCGGTCGTCGGCCATTCGGGCGCGGGCAAGTCGACGTTGAGCCGCATCCTTTATCGCTTCTACGACATCGAAAAGGGCGCGGTGACCATCGACGGCCAGGACCTGCGAAAGGTCACGCAGGACAGCCTGCGTCGCGCCATCGGCATCGTGCCGCAGGACACCGTGCTGTTCAACGACACCATCGGATACAACATCGCCTATGGCCACATCGGCGCCTCGCAGGCCGAGATCGAGACGGCTGCCAGGGGTGCGGCGATCCACGACTTCATCCTGTCGCTTCCCGACGGCTATGCGACGACGGTCGGCGAGCGCGGCCTCAAGCTGTCGGGCGGCGAGAAGCAGCGCGTCGCCATCGCCCGGACCATCCTCAAGGACCCGGCGCTGCTGATCCTCGACGAGGCGACCAGCGCCCTCGATTCGGCAACCGAGGCGGACATCCAGACCGCGCTCCACGATGTCTCGGCGCGCCGCACCACGCTGGTCATCGCGCACCGCTTGTCGACCGTCACCGACGCCGACGAGATCATCGTCATGGACGCCGGGCGCATCGTCGAGCGCGGCACCCACTCGGTGTTGATGGCCCGCGACGGGGCGTACGCGGCGATGTGGAATTTGCAGCAGGCGGAGGCCGAAGCGGAGCAGTTGCAGGCGGCGGAGTGATTGCCGGAAGCGGCGTTGGGGCCGGCATGACCAGTTAGTTGGTCAGGAGCCGGGCGATGGAGAGCGTCAATCTAGCCGAGGCGAAGGCGCACCTGAGCGCGCTGGTCAAGCGGGCCCTGCAGGCGAGAAGATCTCGATCCTGCGGCGCGGCAAGCCGGCGGCTCGGCTGGTTCCGGCGGAGATCGAGCGGAAGCCGATCGACGTCGACGTGCTTCGTGCGCTCACCGGCAGCACGCCAATGCAGGCCGAAGACGGCGACGACTTCATCGGTCGCATGCGTGGCAACGCCCGCGATTCACCGGCTATCTCGACACGTCCCTGCTCGTCACGCTTTTGGTGAACGAACTCGGCACGCGCCGCGCCGATTTCAGGCGCGCGGCGCGCATGGCCGATCGCGGCGAGACCGACCTGCGGGCCGGCGACGCGCCCCATCTTGCGATTGCGGCGGATCGGGGCTTGAAGATCTGCGCCTGGGATGCCGGGCTGGCCAGGGCAGCCGCGACGCTTGGCTGCGGCCACGAACTGAACTGAGCAAAAACGGCGGACAGATAGCCCGCCGCTTCGCTTGGTCGCCGAAGCTTGCCGGCGTCAGGCGGCGCCGCGAGGCTGGGTGCCGCGGCGGCGCATGGCACCGCCGACGAGGCCGAACCCGCCGAGCATCAGCGCCCACGTCGCCGGTTCCGGCACGGCACCGGCGACGGTCGTGAAATTCAGGCTCCAGCCGCCGGCGATCGAGCCGCCGTCAGAAGAGGAGATATCGTCGACGTACAGCGTCCAGGCACCGTTGGCGCTGAAGCCGTTGAAGGCGGCGAACGACCCGGCATTGTGGAAATAGGTAAACGCGAATCCACTGAAGTTCGAGGGCAGAAAGGTGCCGGAGACGATCGCACCCCCGACGTACGACTTCGGCAGGACGCTGGATGCCGCGTCGCCGAACGTCAGGGTGACACCGTCGATGTTGTCGCTGCCACCCGCACCGCTCAGGAACACGAAGCCCAGGCCGAGGCTCTCGTTCAGCACGCCGAAAACCAGGTCGTCGGGATAGCTGTGGGTGAGGCCGTTCAACGTCACCGTCAGGCCGGTGATGTTTCCCAGCCCGGCGACGTTGATCGTGCTGGTCGTCTCGCCGGGATCCGGGACAGTGATCGGTGCCGCGTTGGTCACCGTGACTGCGGCGAGCGGTGACGCGGCCAACGCAAGCGACGCGACAACGACAAGAGATTTGATCATTCGGCTGCCCCAGAGAATTATTAGGCTCGTTGTTATAACGAAACGACCTTCTGTCAAATGTTATCGCGGCGTTAACACTGTCTGCGGTACGATCCTCGCCGAGCGCGTGGTGTCGGCCGGTACGAAGAAGGGCGGACCTTTCGGCCCGCCCTTTCCGCCCGCCCTTTGCGGTGGCCGAGACGGCCGCCTACTGCGGCATGAGCACGGTATCGACAACGTGGATGACGCCGTTCGACTGGTAGACGTCCTTGATGGTCACGGTCGACGTGCCGCCCTTGGCATCGGTCAGCACCAGCTTGCCACCCGACATCGACGCGGTCAGGTCGCCGCCCTGGACGGTGTGCAGCATCGCCTTGCCCTTGCCCGCCTTGATCGCCGCGGCGATAGCCTTCGAGTCCATCGTGCCGCTGACGACGTGATAGGTCAGGATGGTGGTCAGCGTGCCCTTGTTCTCGGGCTTGACCAGCGACTCGACGGTGCCGGCGGGCAACTTTGCAAAGGCTTCGTTGGTCGGCGCGAACACCGTGAACGGGCCCGGGCCCGACAGCGTGTCGACGAGGCCGGCAGCCTTGACTGCAGCCACCAGCGTCGTGTGATCCTTGGAATTAACCGCGTTCTCGATGATGTTCTTCGACGGTAGCATCGGCGCGCCGCCGACCATCACCGATTTGCCGTGCATCATCGCGGCACTCGCGCTGCCGCCCGCAAGACCGGCGGCGGCGACCGCGAACAAGGCAGCGCCGAGCATGTGCTTCGACATCGTCATCGTGAAACTCTCCTGGGGTACGCCGCCCAATATGCGGACCTCGAGGATACGGATGTGGTTGCGTGGTGGTTGCAAGCGGTACCGCGGCGGTGCGTCGCGGGTACCGGCTGCAAGGCTAGATGCCGGTCAGCTTGCCCGTCGCGACGATCGGACCCGTCGGTGCCCCGGTCTTCGAACCACCCTTGGGCTCGAGGCTGATCGCCAGCGTCGAGCCGACCGCGAGGCCCTTCAGGCGCTCGACCGGGATCGCGTGGCTGGTCGGGGTGTCGATGTCGATGGTGCCGAGCGAGCGCGGCGGCTTGTCGCCCTCGATCACCCACAATTCTGGCGTGCGGCCCTCCGCGTCGGACTTGCCGGCGGGGGCGAGAATGACAGCGCCACGCGCTGCATCGTAGGTCGCGGTAAGAATTGCGCCACCGGTCGGTGACGACAGCGTCGCGACGAGCAGCGGCTGGGTCGAGCGACCGGGCCGTTCGATCAGGATCACCGAGACGATTGCTGCGAGCGCGAGCGAGGCCGCCGCCAGCCCGCGCCACAGGCCAAGGCTCGACCACAAGGACGGGGCTGCCGCGGGCGCGACGCGTGGCTTCGCGGGCGATGTCGTCGCGGGTGAAGTCTCGGCGGCGATACGGTCCCACAGCGCTGGCGGCGGCGTCACCGGGGCGACCGCCTCGGCCAGCGGCGCGAGCATCGCCTGCCAGCTTTCGACTTCGGCGCGAAAGGCGGGGTCGCGCGCCAGTCGCAACTGCGCTGCCATCCGAGCCTCGCGGTCGAGCACGCCGAGGGCAAAGTCCATCGCCAGTGCGTCGTCGTCGGGCATCGGGTCGGCGGGGTCGAACTCGGTCACGCGAGTTCTCCCTTCATCCGGATCAGGCCACGTCGGACCCAGCTTTTGAGGGTCCCGACCGGCACGCCCTCGCGCACCGCCAACGCCTCATAGGTCAGTCCGTCGAAATAGGTGCTGCGGATTGCGGCCGCATGGCGGGCGTCGAGCTTGCCCAGTGCCGCGTTCAGGCGCCGTGCCTCGTCGCTCGCACTCAGTAGGTCATCGGCACCGGGACGCTCATCGCGGACTTCGGCGGCGGCGTCGATCGGCACCGTCGGACGGCTGCCGCGGGCGCGCAGGCGGTCGATCGCGCGGTTGCGGGCGATCGTCGCCATCCACGTCACCGGGCTGGCGCGCGTCGCGTCGAACTCTGCCGCCTTGCGCCAGACGATGGTGTAAACTTCCTGCAAAACGTCTTCCGCCTCACCCCGCTCATGCAAGATACGCAGGATGACCCCGAATAGTTTTGCGGACGTCGCATCGTAAAGGCCGCGAAACGCCGGGAGATCGCCGCTGGCGGTGCGGTCGAGCAAGGCAACCAGCGCGCCCGCTCCGCTCACTGACCGCGCACCGCCATCTTGATCGGCCCCTCTGCCCGCCCGTTGACGAACTGATAAACGTACGGATTTCCAGTCGCGTCAATGCCTTGGCGCGGTCCGTGCCAGACGATGCGGCCGTTGTAGAGCATCGCCACACGGTCGGCGATCTTCCGCACGCTGGCCATGTCGTGGGTAATCGTCAGGGCGGTGATCTTCAGATCTTTTACCAGCTCGACGATAAGGTCGTTGATCACATCGGCCATGATCGGGTCGAGTCCGGTGGTCGGTTCGTCGAAAAAGATGATCTCGGGGCGCGGCGCGATCGCTCGCGCCAGCGCGACTCGCTTCTGCATACCGCCCGACAGTTCGGAGGGCCGGAGGTCGGCGACGTCGGCGCCGAGGCCGACGCGTGCGAGATTGTCGATCGCTGCCGCTTTTAGCCGTGTGCTGCCCTGCGACTGGTCGAGTGCGAAGGCGACATTCTTCCAGACGCTGAGCGAGTCGAACAGCGCGCCGCCCTGGAACAGCATGCCGAAGCGCGCCTGGTGTGCCGCCAGCGCGCGACCCTTGAGGTGGGTGGTGTCGACGCCGTCGACCTCGATGTGGCCCGCATCGGGCCGTATCAGCCCGAGGATGCACTTGATCGTCACAGACTTGCCGGTGCCGGAGCCGCCGATGATAACCATCGATTCGCCGGCACAGATGTTGAGATCGACGCCGTTCAGGACGTGCTTGTCGCCGAAGCGCTTGCGGATGCCCTTGAGGGCGATCTTCGGAATCTCTGTCACGAACCGAAAACGATCACGGTGATGATCAGGTTCGACAGCAGGATCAAAATGAACGCGCTGACCACCGCGTTGGTCGTCGCCTTGCCGACGCCGGCGGCGCCGCCGCTCGAGTTGAAGCCGTGGTAGCAGCCCATCAGCGCGATGATGAAGCCGAACACCGCCGCCTTGACCATCGACGAGGCGACGTCGTCGAGCTTGAGGTAATGCATTGTCGTGGCAAGATAATTGCCACTGTTGAAGCCGAGCTTGTTGGTCGCCAGCAGGAAGCCGCCGAGCACGCCGACCGCATTGGCGACCAGCACCAGCACCGGCATGACCAGCACCGCGGCAACGATGCGCGGCGCGATCAGGTAGCGGAATGGGTCGGTGCGCAGCGTCGCCAGCGCGTCGATCTGCTCGGTGACCCGCATCGTGCCGAGCTCGGCCGCCATCGCCGACGACACCCGGCCGGCGACCATCAGGCCGCCCAGCACCGGCCCGAGCTCGCGGACGATGCCGATGACGACGACGGCCGGGACGGTCGAGGCGGCGTTGAAGCGGCTGCCGCCGATGAAGATCTGCTGGGCCAGCGCCGAGCCGATGAAGACCGCGGTCAACCCGACGACGGGCAGCGAGAAATAGCCGATGATCAGGACCTGCTCCGCCAGCCGCGCCGGGTAATACGGCGGTAGCACGCCATGGGCGACCGCGCGTCCGGCAAAGCGCGTGACGCGGCCGATCGACGCCAGGCCCTCGATGACCAGGTGGCCGATCGCGGTCAGCAGCGCGGCGAACTGGTGGGCAAGGCGGTTCATGCGAAGCGGCGCTGATAGCGGCCCGCAAGCCCGGTCAGCAACTCATATTGCGCGATGCCGGTCGCTGCCGATGCCGCGGGCAGGTCGAAGTCGACCCGCAGCCAGTCGCCCTCGGCGACGTCGACCCCGGTGACGTCGACCCCGGTGAGGTCCATCGAGACGCGGCCGACGACCGGGCAGGCAGTGTTGCCGGCGAAAGCGTGGCCGCTGCCGGCAAAGGCGCGCCGGTAGCCGTCGGCATAGCCGAGGTTGATCACCGCGACCCGGCTGGCACGCGCCGCGGTCCAGGTTGCGCCGTAGCCGAAGGTCTCGCCGATGCCGACATCGCGGACCTGCACGACCCGCGCCTCGATCCCGGCGACGCTGCGCAGGTGGCCGGCCGCGGCGGGGTGCATGACGCCGCCGAACAGCCCGATGCCGGGCCGCGTCAGGTCGAAGGCATAATCCGCGCCGAGGCAGATGCCCGCCGAATTGGCGAGGGCAGCGCGGCGGTGCGGGACCGCGGCGACCACGCCGTGGAAACGCGCGAGTTGTGCCGCGTTCATCGGGTGATCCGGCTCGTCGGCGCAGGCGAGGTGGCTGTGCAGGACATCGACGTCGAGGCCCGCGGGCAGGGCCGCGACGTCGGCGAGGCTCAGCCCGAGCCGGTTCATGCCGGTGTCGACCATCAGGTCGCAGCGTCCGCCGCCCGCGGCCTGCCAGCGCGTCACCTGCGCGATGGTGTTGAGGACCGGCACGATGCCCGGCAGCGGCAGCTCGTCGGGCATCAGGCCGTGGAGGACGGCCAGCCGTGTGCCTGGCGGCATCCGGCCGAGTGCCGCGGCCTCGGCCCAGGTTGCGACGAAGAACTCGGTCGCGCCCACAGCCGCGAGGGCTTTCACTGTGTCGCGCGCGCCGAGGCCGTAGCCGTCGGCCTTGACCGCCGCGCCGCATGTCGCGGACCCGCCGCGGGCGCGCAGCCACTGCCAGTTGGCGGCGAGGGCGGCGGTATCGACGGTCAGGCGGAGCGCGGGGAGGTGCATTGGAAGTGGCTTAGCCGCCACGACGCGTGCTGCAAACCTGCGGCGACTGTAGCTGCACGTAACTACGTTTGTCATTCCGGCGTTCGCCGGAATGACAAATCAGGCGATCAGGTCGTGCGCCTCGCCCGCGCTTCCCCCAGCAGCCTTCGCGCCCGCAGGAACATCTCGACGCGCTGCAGCGCCAGCAGCCCGACTGCGAAGGCCACGAACGCGTCGATCACCCCGGCGCCGGCGTGCGTGAGGTCGCCGCCGAAATGCTCGCGCGCCACGTAGCGCATCCCGATCAGCGCCACGAGCAGCACCAGCGCGGCGGGCGACTGGCGCTGGTTGAGGTCGTGGGTGACCGGGTCGACCGCGATCCGCATCGTGCTGCCGCGCAGCCAGCCGACGCCCGCACCCACCGCCAGCGCCGCCGTGACGGTCAGCCACTGCAGCCCGTGCGGTGGCAGTTTCCAGAACAAGGCGCAGGCGAACGCCGTGTAGAGCGCCGGGATGATCCACAGCCGCTCGAGCTTGAGCGGCTTCGCGCGCCGCATCGCGCGCAGCCGGAAGAACAGCAGGACCGCGATGCCGACGCCCGCGGCGGCGTAGCTGATGAAGCGCGGGTCGCTAAACGTCACGGGCCGTCAGTCGCGCCGCTCGGGCAGATAGGCTTCCTCGGCGCGGTCGGCGAACTTGGTGCTGGCGCCGTGGAAGGTCAGCCGGACGGTGCCGGTCGAGCCGTGGCGCTGCTTCGAGACGATAACTTCCGCCAAGCCGTGCAGCGAGGCCGCGCGCTCGGCCCACTTGGCGTGCTGCTCGCGGTCTTCGATGTCGGGCTGCTTGAGGCTGTGATAATATTCCTCGCGGTAGATAAACAGCACGATGTCGGCGTCCTGCTCGATGGTGCCGGACTCGCGAAGATCGGAAAGTTGGGGGCGCTTGTCCTCGCGGTTCTCGACGGCGCGGCTGAGCTGCGACAGCGCCAGCACCGGCACCTGCAGCTCCTTGGCCAGCGTCTTCAGGCCCCGGGTGATCTCCGAAATCTCCTGCACGCGGTTCTCGGAGGTCCGGGCCGAACCCTGGAGCAGCTGGAGATAGTCGACGATGATGAAGCCGACGCCGCGCTGGCGCTTGAGCCGCCGGGCGCGGGTGCGCAGCGCCGCGATCGACAGCGCCGGCGTGTCGTCGATGTAGAACGGCAGCTCGCTGAGCGCTCCGGCGGCACGCGCCAGGCTGTTGAACTCGGTCTGGTTGATCAGGCCCTTGCGCAGTTGCTCGGAATTGACCCCGGACTGCTCGGCGAGGATGCGGGTCGCGAGCTGGTCGGATGACATCTCGAGGCTGAAGAACGCGACGCCGGTGCCGCTGCGCTTGCTCTCCTCGATGCCCTCGGCGGCGTCCTGCTGGGCCCGCATGGCGCAGGCGAAGGCGATGTTGGTGGCGAGCGCCGACTTGCCCATCGCCGGGCGCGCGGCGAGCACGATGAGGTCGGACTTGTGCAGGCCGCCGAGCTTGGCGTTCAGCCCGTCGAGGCCGGTGGTGTAGCCCGACAAATTGCCGCCGGACTTCATCGCACGCTCGGCCATGCCGAGCGCTTCCTGCGTCGCCATCCGGAACGTCTTGACCGCGCCCGCGACCTCGCCCTGCTCGGCGACCTTGTACAGCGCCAGCTCCGCCGCCTCGATCTGGGCCAGCGGCGCGATGTCGGCGGCGGTGTCGAGCGCACCCGCCGCCATGTCGCGACCGACGCGGATCATCTCGCGCAGGAGGGCGAGGTCATAGATTTGCTGGGCGAAGTCGCGCGCGGCAATCAGCGCCCCGGACTGCTCGGTCAGCTTGGCGAGATAGGCGGTGCCGCCGACCTCCTGCATCGCCTGGTCGCTCTCGAACAACGGCTTCAGGGTAACCGGCGTGGCGATCATGTTGCGATCGGCGAGCGCCAGGATCTTTTCGTAGATGCGACCGTGCAGCGCCTCGTGGAAATGCTCGGGCCTAAGCTTGAGCATGACATCCTCGACCAGCCGGTTGTCGATCATCAGCGCGCCGAGCAGCGCCGCCTCGGCCTCGAGGTTCTGGGGCAGCGCGGCGGCTTCGGCGGCGGTCGGCACGATTCGCAGGGGCGACGGGTTGATCATCCGGCCTTGTCGCCCCACCGGCCCCGCACGGCAATGCGCGCCTGTGGACGACCCTCTGGATAAGCGGTTGGCGGGCTGTGCGCCGCTGCTATACCCGCCGCGATGACGCACCCGCTTGCCCGTATCGACACCTGGATCTTCGATCTCGACAACACGCTGTACCCGGCGTCGTGCAACCTGTTCGCGCAGATCGACGCACACATGGGCAGCTTCATCCAGGACCTGCTCAAGGTCGACGCGGTCGCCGCGCGGCGCATCCAGAAGGACTTCTTCCACGCCCACGGCACGACGTTGCGCGGGCTGATGAACGAGCACGGGGTCGACCCGCACGACTTCCTGGCACGAGTCCACGACATCGACGTGTCGGTGGTCGAGCACGACGCCGCGCTGGTCGATGCGCTGCAGCGGCTGCCCGGTCGCAAGCTGATCTTCACCAACGCCGACCTGCCCTATGCCGAGCGGGTGCTGGCGCGGCTCGGGCTGGAGGACAGCTTCGAGGCCATCCACGACGTCCATGCGATGGACTATCGGCCCAAGCCCGACGCCCACGCCTACGACCGGCTGTGCGCGGTCTATGCGATCGACCCTACCACCGCGCTGTTCGTCGAGGACATGGCGCGCAACCTGCCGCCGGCGAAGGCGATCGGCATGACGACGGTATGGATCGACAACGGCAGCGAGCAGGGGCCCGACGTCGCGGGCGACTATATCGACTATCGGATCACCGACCTGGGCGCATGGCTCGGCGGCATCGTCAACGAACTGGAATCAGCATGAAGTCGGTCATCGAAGCGGGCTGGGAAGTACGGGCCGAGGTCGGGCCCGACACGCGCGGCGAGTTGCGGATTGCGGTCGACGCGGCGCTGGCGGGGCTGGACGACGGCTCGTTACGGGTCGCGGAGCCGGACGGCAACGGTGGCTGGAAGGTCAACCAGTGGCTCAAGCAGGCGGTCTTGCTGTCGTTCCGCCTGAACGACATGGCGCTGATCGAGGGCGGCTCCGGCGGCGGGTACTGGTGGGACAAGGTCCCGTCCAAGTTCGACGGCTGGGACGAGGCACGGTTTCGCGCCGCGGGCTTCCGCGCCGTGCCAGGCAGCATCGTCCGGCGCGGCGCCTACATCGCGCCCGGCGTCGTGCTGATGCCGAGCTTCGTCAACATCGGGGCGCATGTCGGCGCGAACTCGATGGTCGACGGCTGGGCGACGGTCGGCAGCTGCGCGCAGATCGGGGCGAACGTCCATTTGTCGGGCGGCGTCGGCATCGGCGGGGTGCTCGAACCGCTCCAGGCCGGCCCGACGATCATCGAGGACGACTGCTTCATCGGCGCGCGCTCCGAGGTCGTCGAGGGCGTCGTCGTCGAGCGCGGCTGCGTGCTGTCGATGGGGGTGTTCATCTCCTCGACCAGCAAGATTGTCGACCGCGCCACGGGCGAGATCTTCTTCGGACGGGTGCCAGCTTACTCCGTGGTGGTGCCGGGCGCGCTGCCGGGGAAGCCGCTGCCGGACGGGACGCCGGGGCCGAGCCTCAGTTGCGCGGTGATCGTCAAGCGGGTGGACGCGCGGACTCGGGAGAAGACCGCGATCAACGAGTTGCTGCGGGACTGATTTAACGGCGCAGCCGGAACGCGATCAGGTCGGTGCGCTCGCGCTCACCGTCATCCCCGCGCAGGCGGGGACCCATCCCCCCGGAATGCGGGACGAACGGGCGGACCGTTGAGCATCACCTCTCAATGCTGGGGTGATGGGTCCCCGCCTGCGCGGGGATGACGGTTGGGTATGGTCTTGCCTACCCCTCGAACAGATCCTTGAACCGCCGCGGCTGCGACCGCAGGTACTGGTTCGGCGCCTTGACCTTCGCCCCGAGATGCGCCGCCGCGTGCCACGGCCAGCGCGGATCGTACAACATGGTCCGGGCCAGCGCGATCAGGTCGGCATCGCCCCCGGCGACGATCGCCTCCGCATGCTCGTACTCGGCGATCAGCCCGACCGCGACCACGGGGAGCCCGCAGCCCTGCTTGACGGCGCGCGCCAGCGGCACCTGGTAGCCGGGCGCGACGGCGATCTGCTGGTGCGCGACCGCGCCGCCGCTGGAGACGTGGATTGCGGCGCAACCGCGTGTTTCGAGGGCGCGGGAGAAGGCGACGGTCTGCTCGACGTCCCAGCCGCCGGGGGCCCAGTCGGTGCCCGAGACGCGCATCGTAACAGGGATGCCGGGGGCGGCAGCATGCACCGCGTCGAAGACCTCGAGCGGGAAGCGCATGCGGTTCTCGAGGCTGCCGCCGTAGTCGTCGGTGCGCTTGTTCACGAGCGGCGACAGGAACTGGTGGAGCAGATAGCCGTGCGCGCCGTGGAGCTGGATCGCGTCGAGCCCGAGCCGGACCGCGCGCCTTGCCGACGCCGCGAAGGCATCGCGAACCCGCGCCATCCCGGCCGTGTCGAGCGCGGTCGAGGGGGCGGCGCCGCCGGTGAACGGGTCGGGCGAGGGCGCGACGGTCTGCCAGCCGTTCGGCTCGCCGGGAGCGATCTGCGCGCCGCCGTCCCACGGCACCTTTGTCGAGGCCTTGCGACCGGCATGCGCGAGCTGGATCGCCACCGGCATGTCCGAATGCCGGCGGATGGTCGCCAGCACACCCGCCATCGCCGCCTCGCTGGCGTCGTCGTACAGCCCGACGTCGGCGTAGGTGATGCGGCCCTCGGGCTCGACTGCCGACGCCTCGATGGTCAGCAGTGCCGCGCCCGATAGCGCGAGATGGCCGAGGTGGAGCGTGTGCCAGTCGGTCATGCAGCCGTCGACCGCCGAATACTGGCACATCGGCGCGATCACGATGCGGTTGGCGAGCGCGAGGCCGCCGAATTCGAACGGCGTGAACAGCTGGGCCATGCGGTCGAACTCCTGACGGCTATTTGAGGACCGCTGCGGCGGCGGGCGTGTTCCACTCGACCGGCCCGGCGATGCGCCAGACCTCGCGGCCGCGGGCGTCGTAGCGGATCGACATCGGCAGGCCGCCCGCGCCGATCGCCTGGGCGAAGTTGCCCGGCTTGTCGAGGCGCGGCTGCAGGGTCTCGAACTTGCCCGGCGTCCAGAACTTGTCGATCGCGTGCCAGCCGCCGAGGTCCTGGCTGACCGCCAGCACGACGAGGCCGGGGTGGCCCTCCGCCATGTCGTCGAGCGCCGGCAGTTCGGCGAGGCACGGCACGCACCACGTCGCCCACAAATTGACGAGCACCGGCTTGCCCGCGAAACTGGCGACCGTGGCGCTGCTGCCGTCGCGCATTTCGAAGCTGACCTTTGGCGCTGCCTGCCCGACGTGGCTGCGATCGAGGCGCGCGGCAAGCGGCTTGCCTTGCGACGCCCCCGCCTTTCCCTTATCCGCGGCAGCCGAGCCCGGCGCCCCGCACGAGGCCAGCGACAAGCCGAGGACGATCCCGATCACGACGCGCATCGAAACATCCAATCAACTCTGGGGCGGCCGCTTCGCCGGCGGCCCGGCGGCGGTAATGCGCGACATAAACGCCTCGATTTCCTTCGACAAGCGGCTGTGGCGTCAGGACCTCGCGGGTTCGAAGGCGCATGCCACGATGCTGGGCGCGCAGGGCATCGTCGACGTTGCCGATGTCGCGGCGATTCTCGGCGGGCTCGACACCATCGCCGCGGAATACGAAGCGGGCGGCCTCGTCGAGGACCCGGCGCTCGAAGATATCCACATGCACGCGGAGACGCGGCTGGCCGAACTGATCGGCCCGGCTGCCGGACGCCTTCACACCGCGCGGTCGCGGAACGACCAGGTCGCGACCGATTTCCGTTTATGGGTACGCGATGCGATCGACGCGCTCGACGAGGGGCTTGCGGCCCTTAACGCGGCGTTGCTGGACCGGGCCAAGGAGCATGCCGGCACGGTAATGCCGGGCTTCACCCATTTGCAGATCGCGCAGCCGGTGACGCTCGGCCACCACTTGATGGCCTATGTCGCGATGACAGGTCGCGACCGTTCGCGCCTCGCCGACGCCCGTCGCCGCCTCAACGAATGCCCGCTCGGCAGCGCCGCGCTGGCCGGGACCGGTTTCCCGATCGACCGCGACAGCACGGCGAAGGCGCTCGGCTTCGACCGCCCGACCGCAAATTCGCTCGACAGCGTTTCCGATCGCGACTTCGCGCTGGAGTTCCTGTCCGCCGCCATGATGACCGGGCTGCACCTGTCGCGCCTGGCGGAGGAGATCGTCATATGGGCGAGCCAGCCTTACGGTTTCGTGCGGCTCCCCGACGCCTTCTCGACCGGTTCGTCAATCATGCCGCAGAAGCGCAATCCAGACGCGGCGGAGCTGGTGCGCGGTCATTCGGGCCGGCTGCTCGGCTGCCTGGTGTCGCTGGCGGGGACGATGAAGGGCCTGCCGCTGGCCTATTCGAAGGACATGCAGGACGACAAGCCGCCGGTATTCGAGGCCTACGACCTGCTCAGCCTCGGCATCGCGGCGATGACCGGAATGGTGGCGACGCTGGAGTTCATGCCCGAGCGGATGCGCGCCGTCGCCGGTGCCGGCTACTCGACCGCCACCGACCTTGCCGACTGGCTGGTCCGCGAGGGCGGCGTGCCGTTCCGCGAGGCCCACCACATCACCGGGCGTGCCGTCGCTGCCGCCGAGGCTGCGGGGTTCGGACTCGCGGAACTCCCGCTGGCGACGCTGCAGGCTATCGACCCGCGCATCGACGCGCGCGTGTTCGACGTGCTGACCGTCGAGGCCTCGGTCGCGAGCCGCTCCAGTTTCGGCGGCACCGCCCCGGCCCGGGTTCGCGAAGCCATTGCCGCTGCGGAGGCTGTATCGTGAAGCGTTTCGTCGTCATCGCCGTCGCGCTGCTGCTCGCCGCCTGCGGCAAGCTCGGGCCGCTGACCCCGACCGCGCCCGACCGCACGCCGCCGCGCCCCGCCGATGCGCTGGTCCCGCCGACGCCCGAGCAGCAACTGAAGCTCGCGCCGCAGGCTGCGCCTGATCGCATCGACGACCCTCTGAAACGGTCTGAAGAGCGCAAGAACGACCGCTTCGACCTCCCGCCCCCCGGCTGATTGCATTGAACTGATGGATTATTTCAACTCGATCGACGGCGTTCTCCACGCCGAGGGCGTCGACCTGTCCCGCCTCGCAGCGGAGGTCGGGACGCCGTTCTATTGCTATTCGAGCGCGACGCTGGAGCGCCACTACCGGGTCTTCGCCGACGCCGTCGCACACCTCGGCAACGCTCCGCCGCTGGTCGCCTTCGCCGCCAAGGCCAACCCGAACCTGTCGGTGCTGGCGACGCTGGCCAAGGCCGGGGCCGGGGCCGACGTGGTGTCCGGCGGCGAGCTGGCGCGAGCGCTGGCAGCGGGCGTACCGCCGGAGCGCATCGTGTTCTCCGGCGTCGGCAAGCAGAAGGACGAGCTCGAGGCCGGCATCGACGCGGGCATCTACCAGTTCAATGTGGAGTCTGAGGCCGAGATCGACATGCTCGGCGCGGTCGCTGCCGAGCGCGGCCTACCCGTCGCGATGGCGGTCCGGGTCAACCCGGGCGTCGACGCCAAGACCCACGCCAAGATCTCGACCGGCGGCGACGACAACAAGTTCGGCATCCCGCTGGTCCGCGTCGAAGCGGCGTTCGAGCAGGCCGCGGGCCACGCCTTCCTGCGCCCGCTCGGCATCGCCGCGCACATCGGCAGCCAGCTTAGCGACTTGGGGCCATTGGAAGAAACCTTCGACCGGCTCGGCGCGCTGGCCGGACGGCTGCGCGTCGCCGGGCATTCGGTCGAGCGCATCGACCTTGGCGGCGGCCTCGGCGTGCCATACCGCCCCGATGTCGCACCGCCGCCCGAACCCGCCGCCTACGCGCGGATGGTGGCGCGCGCGACGCGGGGCTGGCCGGTCCGCCTGATCTTCGAACCCGGGCGCATGATCGCGGGCAATGCGGGCGTGCTGGTCAGCCGGGTGATCCTGCTCAAGCAGGGCGTCGCGCGGACCTTCGTGGTCGTTGACGCCGGCATGAACGACCTGCTGCGCCCGTCGCTGTACAACGCCTGGCACGGCATCGTCGCGGTGGCCGCGACGCCCGACCGCATGACCGCGACCGTCGTCGGCCCGGTCTGCGAGACCGGCGACACTTTTGCGGAGGACCGCGACATGCCTTCGGTCGTGGCGGGCGACCTGATCGCCTTCACGACCGCCGGAGCCTACGGCGCGACGATGGCATCGACGTATAACTCGCGTTCGCTGGTGCCCGAGGTGATGGTCGCGGGCGCCCGCTGGGCCCTGGTCAGTGCACGGCGCAGCGCGGCCGAGATGATGGCGCTGGATACGCGCGCGCCGTGGCTGGTTTAGTTGCCGTCTAAACCGACGCGTAATCAGCGACGCGTAGTCACCGACCTGCAACCGAGGAGTCTCCCGCGTGACCATTCGCCCCGTCAAGACCGCCGTCTTCCCCGTCGGGGGCCAGGGTACGCGCTTCCTGCCCGCGACCAAGGCAGTGCCCAAGGAGTTGCTCCCGGTCGTCGACAAGCCGCTGCTGCAATATGCGGTCGACGAGGCGCTGTCGGCGGGCATCGAGCGGCTCGTCTTCGTGACGGCGCGCGGCAAGTCGGCGCTGGAGGATTATTTCGACGTCGCGGGTGAACTGGTCGCCAGCCTCAAGGCCAAGGGCAAAAACGCCGAGCTCGCGGTGCTGGAGACCACCCAGCTCGAGCCCGGCCGCATCGCCTATGTCCGCCAGCAGGAGCCCGCCGGCCTTGGTCACGCGGTGTGGTGCGCGCGCTTTATCACCGCCGGCGAGCCGTTCGCGGTATTGCTCCCGGACGAGCTGCTGTGGTCGCCGGAGAACCCCTGCCTCAAGCAGATGAACGACGCCTACCAACGCGTCGGCGGCAACGTCATCGCCGTCGTCGAGGTGCCCGAGGCGCACACCAACCGCTTCGGCATCGTCTCGCCGGGGGTCGTTGACGGCGTCCTGACCGAAGTGAAGGGCCTGATCGAGAAGCCCGCCGCCGGCACCGCGCCGTCGCGCCTCGCCGCGGTCGGCCGCTACATCCTGCAGCCCGAGTGCATGACGCACCTCGCGGCGCACAAGCGCGGTGCCGGTGGCGAGATCCAGCTGACCGATGCGATGGCCGAGCTGATCGGGGTGCAGCCTTTCCACGCCCTGACGTTCGGCGGCGAGCGCTTCGACTGCGGCGACAAGGCCGGCTTCATTACCGCCAACATCGCGCTGGCACTGGCCCGCGACGACGTCGGCCCGCAGGTCCGCGAATGGTTGGACGCGCGGGGGTAGGGTCTAACCCACACCCACCCGTCATCCCCGCGAAGGCGGGGACCCATCACCACAGCATTTTGGGCTGATAGGTCCCCGCCTTCGCGGGGATGACGGGAAGAGACGGAACTCACACACCCCGTCCTGCCAGCGTCGGCGCTGACGTGCGCCATTGTCATCCCGGGCTTGACCCGGGACCCAGTTAACTCCGAAGCTGTACCGCCAGGTTAGCTGGGTCCCGGGTCAAGCCCGGGATGACAATTTGGTCCGATGGCCGTCCTCAGGCGTCAGGGTGTCGCGAGCATCTCGACCAACCCTGACAATGCCGCGGTGAAGATCACCACGACGCTCGCATAGCCGCCGACGAACAGGGCGGCACCGTGGCAACGCGGGAGCCTCTGGCAGGCTCGCCACGCGGCCGCGAGCGGATCGGCGGCACGGGCTGCGCCGCCGCCGGGATGGTCAGCCGGCATGGCGGCCGGCCAGCGTCGGGGCGATCAGGACCAGCGCGCCCGGCACCGCCTGCGCCGCCTGCTGGGCGAAGCACACCGCCTCGGCGCGGCTCGCGAAGGTGCCGCCGACGCGGCCGTGGTTCTCCTGGACGACGTGGTGATGCTCGGCATCCTCGCCGACGTAGAAGATCGTGTGGTCGCGGCGATCGTCGAAATGATAGGCCATGTCGGTACTCCTGAGGTAACAGCGCGAAGCGGAACTTCAGTCGAGAACCGCTTGGACACCTGCGGCCACCAGCGACAACAGGGTCGCGGCCATCAGGATCAGGTCGGTCGGGCGGCGTGCAGCAAGCCAGTCGATCATTTGCGTCTTTCCTGGCGGATCGGCTCCGCCTCCGGGACGGGTCAGCCCCGTCTCCAGCTTGCAAGATGGGCGCCCGGCATGCGTCGTCGCCATGTGAAACGGGGGTGCGACCGTGAAGCCCGCGTAAAGCCCGCACGCGTTGCGCCGCAGCACGCCGCACCCTAGATGGAGGCTTCGTCGTGCCCCCCTGAGGTGAAGCTTTGAACACGTTGCTCGCGATCACCGATTTCATCGTCTACGTCGTGCTGCAGTGGGTGATCTGGCTGCTGATCGCCTATGCCGTGGTGTCGTGGCTGGTGGCGTTCAACGTCGTCAACACCTCGAACCGCTTCGTCGGCGCGGTGATCGATGGGCTCGACCGCTTCTTCTCCCCGCTGCTGCGCCCGCTGCGCCGGGTGCTGCCCGACTTCGGCGGCATCGACCTGTCGCCGCTGGTGCTGTGGCTGGCGATCATCCTGATCCAGCGCCTGTACGGGGCGATGCTGCTCGACGCCGGGGTACGGTGACCGGCAGCGTTATCGACGGCAAGACGTTCGCGGCAGGTCTGCGCGCGCGCGTTGCCGCCGCGGTCCCGGCCTTCATCACCGCGACCGGGCGCGCCCCGGGCCTCGCGGTCGTCCTTGTCGGCGACGATCCCGCGAGCCACGTCTACGTCCGCAACAAGGTCCAGCAGACCGTAGAGGCCGGCATGGTGTCGTTCGAGCACCGCCTCCCCGCCGACGTCCCCGAGGCGGAGTTGCTGGCGCTGGTCGCGAGGCTCAACGCCGACGACGCGGTCGACGGCATCCTCGTCCAGATGCCGTGCCCGAAGCATATCTCGGAGGCCCGTGTCATCGCCGCGGTCGACCCCGACAAGGACGTCGACGGCTTCCACCCGGTCAATGCTGGGCGGCTGGCGAGCGGCCTGCCGGGGCTGGTACCGTGCACGCCGTCGGGCTGCCTGATGCTGCTCAAGGACCGGCTCGGCGACCTCAGCGGCCTCGAGGCGCTGGTCATCGGGCGCTCCAACATCGTCGGCAAGCCGATGGCGGCGCTGCTGGTCGGGGCGAGCTGCACGGTCACCGTTGCCCACTCGCGCACCCGCGATCTCGCGGCCCACGTCGCGCGTGCCGACATCGTCGTCGCGGCCGTGGGTGTGCCCGAACTGGTGCGGGGCAGCTGGCTGAAGCCCGGCGCGACGGTCATCGACGTTGGCATGAACCGCATCGGCATCCCCGAGGGCAAGACGAAGCTGGTCGGCGACGTCGCCTTTGCCGAGGCCCTCGAAATCGCGGCCGGAGTCACCCCGGTCCCCGGCGGCGTCGGCCCGATGACGATCGCCTGCCTGCTCCGGAACACGTTGCTCGCGGCTCACGCCCGCGCCGGGCTGGCGGCACCCACGCCGTGACCGCTCCCGACCTGCTGGCGCTCTTCGTCTCGTCGTTCGTGACGCTGTTCGTCGTCCTCGATCCGCCGGGCTGCGTGCCGATCTTCTCGTCGCTGACCTCCGGGACAAGTGGCGCGCACCGCCGCAACATGGCGCTGCGCTCGACGGCGATCGCGGCGGTTGTGCTGTTATTGTTCGCGCTGTTCGGCAAGGCGTTCCTGACCTCGCTCGGCATTACGCTGCCGGCGTTTAAGCTGGCGGGCGGCATCATGGTGTTCCTGATCGCCGTCGACATGGTCTTCGAAACCCGCACCAAGCGGCGCGAGGAACGCGCCGGCGACGTCGCCCGCGACTGCGATGCCGAGGGCAAGCCACTGGAAGCCGAGGATATCAGCGTCTTTCCAATGGCGATCCCGATGCTGGCGGGGCCGGGGTCGATCGCCGCGGTGATGTTGCTGATGGCCAAGGCGCAGGGGTTCGAGGCGCGGGTGACGGTGCTGGGCGCGCTGGCGGCGGTCATGGTGATCACGCTAGCGGCGCTGCTCGCGGCGGGTCCGCTGATGCGGCTGATGGGCGACAAGATCGAGGCGATGATCACGCGCTTGCTCGGTGTGGTGCTAGCAGCACTCGCGGCGCAATTCGTCATCGACGGCATACGCGAGAGTTTTCATCTGGCGTAAATCTGTCATCACCTAGTTGTGCGGTCGAATTTCGGGCGAATTTCGCGGGCCAGGGGTGCATCGATGACGACCAGGGACAATCTCGCGCGGCACGAGGTCATTGCCCTCGAACCCAATGCGGTCGAGCTGTCGATCGTCATGCCCTGCCTCGACGAGGCCGAGACGCTCGCGATCTGCATCACCAAGGCGATGCGTTTCTTTGCCGAAAACAGCGTCGCGGGCGAAGTCGTGATCGCCGACAACGGCTCGACCGACGGCAGCCAGGACATCGCCGAAGCCCTCGGCGCCCGCGTCGTGCCCGTGCCGTTCCGAGGCTACGGCGCAGCACTGGCGGCGGGGATCGCGGCGGCGCACGGCCGCTTCGTGGCGATGGGCGACAGCGACGACAGCTACGACTTCCTCGGCCTGATGCCGTTTCTGGAGCGGCTGCGCGCCGGCGACCAGCTGGTCATGGGCAACCGCTTTCTCGGCGGGATCGCCAAGGGCGCGATGCCGCCGCTGCACCGCTACCTCGGCAACCCGGTGCTCAGCTTCGCGGGCCGGGTCCTCTACAACGCGCCGATCGGCGATTTCCACTGCGGGCTGCGCGCCTTCGACCGCGCCGCGATCCTCAACCTCGGGCTGAAGACGACGGGGATGGAGTTCGCTTCCGAGATGGTCGTCAAGGCACAGCTCTCGGGACTCAGGCTGGCCGAAGTGCCGACGACATTGTCCCCCGATGGCCGGTCGCGGCCGCCGCATCTGCGGAGCTGGCGCGACGGCTGGCGGCATTTGAAGTTCCTGCTGACCTTCGCGCCGAAGTGGCTGTTCTTCTATCCGGGCGCGCTGCTGGCGCTGGCGGGAGGGCTGGGGCTGGCGCTGCTGCTGCCGGGCGACCTGCCGGTCGGCGAGGTCCGGCTCGGGGTCCACACCATGCTGTTTTCTGCCGCCGGGGTGATCATCGGCGCGCAACTGATGAGCTTTGCCGTGGTCGCCCGCCTGTTCGGGGTGCGCGAGGGCCTGTGGCCGTCCAGCCCGCGCACGGTCCTGGCGCGCAAGTGGTTCAGCATCGACCGCGGCTGCGTGGCGGGCGGCGCGATGCTGGCGACCGGGATCGCGCTCGCGGCAGGCGCGGTGTTCGGCTGGGCGGGGGCAGGCTACGGCGACATGGCGACCGAGTCGCTGATGCGGGTGGCGATTCCGTCGGTGCTGCTGTGCGCGCTCGGGGTGCAGGCGCTGGTGACGGGGTTCTTCACGGCGCTGCTGACGGAGTAGGGGCGGGGATTTTGGCGTCGCGGGGGAATAGTTGAAGATCGTCATCCCGGCGAAAGCCGTGAGCCATTCCGACACGCCCGCGCTCGCAGTAGATTGGGTCCCGGCTTTCGCCGGGATGACGATCAACGAATAGCCGCGCTGCGCCCCTAAAGGTCCCGCCGCCCCAGCAACCGTAGCCTGAGCGCGTTCAGCTTGATGAACCCCTCCGCATCCCGCTGGTCATACGCCCCCGCATCGTCCTCGAACGTCACGATTCCCGGCGAGTACAGCGAGAACGGCGACTTGCGCCCCACCACCTGCGCCATGCCCTTGAGCAGCTTCAGGCGCACCGTGCCGGTGACCTTCTTCTGGCTGTGGTCGATCGCGGCCTGGAGCATCTCGCGCTCCGGGCTGAACCAGAAGCCGTTGTAGATCAGCCCCGCATATTTCGGCGCGAGTTCGTCCTTCAGGTGCATGGCGCCGCGGTCGAGGGTGATCTGCTCGATGCCGCGGTGGGCGATGTGCAGGATGGTGCCGCCCGGCGTCTCGTACATGCCGCGCGACTTCATGCCGACGAAGCGGTTCTCGACGAGATCGAGCCGCCCGATGCCGTGGGTCTTGCCAAGGTCGTTCAGCCGCGCCAGCAGCGACGCCGGGCTCAGCCCCTCGCCGTCGACCGCGACCGCGTCACCGCCCTCGAAATCGACGGTGATGTACTGGGGCGTGTTCGGCGCGTCCTCGGGGTTGTCGGTGCGGCTGTAGACATAGTCCGGAACCTCGACCCACGGGTCCTCGAGCACCTTCCCCTCCGACGAGGTGTGCAGGATGTTAGAATCGGTCGAGAACGGCGACTCGCCGCGCTTGTCGCGGGGAATCTGGATCTGGTGCGCCTCGGCAAAGGCGATCAGCGCCTCGCGGCTGGTCAGGTCCCACTCGCGCCACGGTGCGATGATGCGGATGTCGGGGTTGAGGGCGTAATAGCCGAGTTCGAAGCGAACCTGGTCGTTGCCCTTGCCGGTGGCGCCGTGGCTGACCGCGTCCGCGCCGACCATCCGGGCGATCTCGATCTGCTTCTTGGCGATCAGCGGCCGGGCGATCGAGGTGCCGAGCAGATACTGGCCCTCGTACAGCGCGTTGGCGCGCATCATCGGGAAGATATAGTCGCGGACGAACTCCTCGCGCAGGTCCTCGATGAAGATCTGCTTGACCCCCATCAGCTCGGCCTTGCGCCGCGCCGGCTCGAGCTCCTCGCCCTGGCCGAGGTCGGCGGTGAAGGTCACGACCTCGCACTGGTAGGTCTGCTGCAGCCACTTCAGGATCACCGAGGTGTCGAGGCCGCCCGAGAAAGCCAGCACGACCTTGTTGACGCCCGAGGCCGCGCCACCGGCTCCGGTGAATTTCTTGACGTCCTGCGACACGGGCAAACCTTTGCGGATAGGGGCGGCGAAAGCGCGCGCACCATAGCGGCGGGGTTCCGCGATGCAACGACTCAGGGTTTGCCGTGTTGTGCAACCGCGAACGCTATGCTGCAGTTGCGAAGAAGGCTGGAATGAACCCTCTCGATCCGATGATCCAGGCCTGCATCGAGGCGTGCAACCGCTGTCACGGCAGTTGCCTCGCGATGGCCTATAATCATTGCCTTGAGGAAGGTGGCGAGCATGTCGCGCCGCTGCACTTCCGCCTGATGGCCGACTGCGCGCAGATCTGCGCCACTGCCGCCGACTTCATGCTCCGCTCGTCGTCGCACCACTCTGCGATCTGCGCTGCCTGTGCCGAAGTCTGCGAGGCATGCGCCGACAGCTGCGAGGGCCTCGACGGGATGGAGGATTGCGTCGCCGCATGCCGCGCCTGCGCCGCCAGTTGTCGCGAAATGGCGGCCTAGATTTCGCTGAACCAACCACGGACTGCCACAAACCTGTCGTCGGCGGTCATCTAGGTGAAGCCTCGCTTTACGAGGATTACCTGATGAAGTTCGCCACTGCCGCCCTGCTCGCCGTCAACGCCGTGCTGCTCGCCAGCGCTGCGGCCGCGTCCGTGGCACCGCCGATTGCGGTCCGCTTCATCGGCCTGCAGACTCTCGCGGCGGACGCGACCTATGAAGGCACGCGGGTCGGCGGCCTGTCGGGCATCGACTACGACAAGACGACGGGACTCTACACGGCGATCGCCGACGACCGGTCGCAGCTCAACCCGGCGCGCTTCTATAACTTCGACCTCGCCTACACCTCGACCAGCTTCACGGCGGCGACCCCGGTGAAGACGACGGTCATCAAGCGTCCCGACGGCTCCGCCTTTCCGGCGGCGAGCGTCGACCCGGAGTCGATCCGCAAGACCTCGACCGGCACCTACGTCTGGTCGAGCGAGGGCGACGCATCGACCCCGGCTGCCTTCCAGAACCCGACCATTCGCTAGATGAACGCCGACGGCACCTACGTCCGCGACTTCGCGGTACCCGCGAAGTACAACCCGACCGCCGACCAGAGCACCGGCATCCGTAACAACCTCGCCTTCGAGAGCCTGGCCTTCACGCCCTATGGCAAGAGCCTGTTCGCCGCGACCGAGAGTGCGCTTTACCAGGACGGACCGCAGGCGACGCCGACCGCCGGCGCGACGTCGCGCATCCTTCAGTTCGATGCAGTGACCGGGCTGGAGACCGCCGAGTTCGCCTATCCGCTCGACGCCGTCGCGCAGATGCCGGTGCCGGCGAACCAATTCTACGTCAACGGCCTGACCGAGCTGCTGGCGTTGTCGAGCACCTCGTTCCTCGCGGTCGAGCGCTCGTTCTCGATCGGTGCCGGCTACGATATCAAGATCTACCAGTTCGACATCGGCGGCGCGACCGATGTCTCGGGGATCCCCAGCCTTGCCGGCGGCGGCTTCACCGCGGTCACCAAGATCTTGGTCGCCGACCTCGACAACCTCGGCTTCGCGATCGACAACATCGAGGGCATCACCTTCGGCAAGACCCTCGAGAACGGCCGCCGCAGCCTGGTGCTGGTCGCGGACAACAACTTCACTGCGGGCCTGCCGAGCCAGTTCCTGACCTTCGAGGTCGCTGGCGTCCCCGAGCCCGCGACCTGGGCGATGCTGATCATCGGCTTCGGCCTCGTCGGTTCGGCGATGCGCCGCCGGCCGGTTGTCGCTGCCGCCGTCTAAACCTGCGCCCCGTGGCTTGGCGAGCGCGGCGCGCTCGCCTACAGCGGCCTGACACTGGAGCCGCCCGCACATGAAGTTTTTCGTCGACACCGCTGACACCGCCGAAATTGCGGCACTGGCCGAGACCGGGCTCCTCGACGGGGTCACCACCAACCCCAGCCTGATCCACAAGTCGGGACGGCAGTTCCTCGAGGTGATCCGCGAGATCGCCGCGCTCACCCCCGGCCCGGTATCGGCCGAGGTCGTCGCCGCCGACACCGCCGGGATGCTCCGCGAAGCCGAGGTGCTGAAGAAGCTCGGCAGCAACATCTGCATCAAGCTGCCGCTGACCATGGCCGGGCTGACCGCTTGCCACCATTTGAGCAAGGACGGCGTGATGACCAACGTCACCTTGTGCTTCAGCCCGGCGCAGGCGCTGCTCGCAGCCAAGGCGGGCGCGACCTTCATCTCGCCATTCGTCGGGCGGCTCGACGACATCGGCTACGACGGCATGCAGCTGATCGAGGATATCCGGATCATCTACGACAACTACGACTTCAAGACCGAGATCCTGGTCGCCAGCGTCCGCCACCCGGTCCACGTCCTGCAGGCGGCCAAGATCGGTGCCGACGTCGCGACGATGCCGCCGAGCGTCATCCGCGCACTCGCCAACCACCCGCTGACCGGGAGCGGGCTGGCGGCGTTCGATGCCGACTGGGCGAAGACCGGGCAGACGATCGCGTGAACCGCTCCCGATAGCGCATGCCGTGGCGATCCTCGACAGCCACCCCGCCACGGCGCTGGTCGTCGCGTTCGTCGCGCACCTTGGCGATGCCCGCCGCCGCTCGCCCCATACGCTGCGGGCCTATGCAGCAACCCTGCACGGCTTCGTCGCATTCATGGGGCTGCAACTCGGCGGGCCGGTCGACATTCCGGCACTGAACAGCCTCGAGGTCACCGACCTGCGTGCCTATCTCGCGCATCGCCGCGGTGCCGGGCTGCTCAACGCCTCGCTGGCGCGCGAGGTCGCGGCGCTTAGAAGCTTTTTCGCCTGGGGGGCCGGTGCCTACGGCCTCAAGCGCGATGCGGTGGCGCGGCTCAAGTCGCCGCAAGTTCCCCGCCGGGTACCACGCCCGGTCGATCCCGCCTCGGCGCTGGCGCTGGCGAAGAACGCTGGCGAGTTTGCAGTCCAGCCATGGATCGCGGCGCGCGACACCGCGGTGCTGCTGCTGTGCTACGGTGCGGGCCTTCGGATTTCGGAGGCCCTTGCGCTCGATGCCGCCGACCTGCCGTTCGCCGAAACGCTCAGCGTCACCGGCAAGCGCAACACGACGCGCGTCGTGCCACTTCTCCCCGCGGTGCGCGAGGCGGTCGAACTGTACCTCAAGCTGTGCCCGTTCCCGCGCGGCGGCCCGGTATTCCGCGGCGCCAAGGGTGGCACGCTGCAGCCCGAACTGGTGCGCCGCTCGATGGCCGCCGCCCGCGTCGCGCTCGGGCTGCCGGCCAGCGCGACGCCGCACGCGCTCCGCCACAGTTTCGCGACGCACCTGCTGGCGCGTGGGGCCGACCTGCGCTCGATCCAGGCATTGCTCGGCCACGCCAGCCTGTCGTCGACACAGATCTACACCGCTGTCGACGCGGCGCAGCTGCTCGACGTGTACCGGAACGCCCATCCGCGGGCCTAGTCCGCCAGCCTAGTCGGAACGCACGCGCCCCCGCGTCGCCTTCACCGTGCCCCGCGCGACCTTGCCGTCGACGCGACGGGCCTTGGCGGCCTTGGTGACCTTGGTCGGACGGCGCGGCACCGGCGGCGCGGCGGCGCGGACGATCATCGCGACCAGCCGCTCGCGGGCGTCGACACGGTTCCGGGCCTGGTCGCGGAAGCGGTCGGCGGTCAGCACGATCACCCCGTCGCGGGTCAAGCGCGACCCCGCCAGTCGCATCAGCCGCACCGCGACCTCGTCCGGCAGCGCCCGCGAGCGCCGCGCATCGAAGCGCAATTGCACCGCCGAGCTGACCTTGTTGACGTTCTGCCCGCCCGGCCCGGAGGCGCGGATGAAGGTCTCGCCGAACTCGCTTTCGTCGATCGAGATTTCGGGGGTGACGTCGATCATCGCGGCACCCTACAAGCTCCCACAACCAGCCGCCACGGGGAGCCGCCGCCTTGATCACCGTCCACCACCTCAACGATTCGCGCTCGCAGCGCATCCTGTGGCTCTGCGAGGAGCTCGGCACCGGCTACGACATCGTGTTCTACATGCGCGACGACCTGACCCGGCTGGCACCGCCCGAGCTGAAGGCGATCCACCCCCTCGGCAAGTCGCCGGTGATCGACGACGGCGACCTGCGCCTCTCCGAATCCGGCGCGATCACCGATTACCTGATCCGCACCTATGGCCAGGGCGCGTTGCAACCGGCCCCGGGCACCGCGCTTCACGAGCAATATCTGGAGTGGCTGCACTTCGCCGAAGGCTCGGCGATGCTGCCCCTGCTGCTCAAGCTGTACACCGGCCGACTCGGCGACGCCGCCGCGCCGCTTAAGCCGCGTATCGACGAGCAAATCCACAGCCACCTGCACTTCTTCTCGGAAAGCCTCGGCGACAACGACTGGCTGGTCGGCAATACGCTGTCGGGGGCCGACATCATGATGAGCTTCGTCGCCGAGATCGCGGTGGCGCAGGGCGGCGCGGCCCACTTCCCGAACCTTGAGGCCTATGTCCGGCGTATCCAGTCGCGGGCCGCATGGCAGGCGTCGCTGAACCGCGGCGGGCCGTACAATCTCACCCTTCCGGAGCCGCCGACAGCCGCCTGAACACCTTGGGCCCAAGCAGATTGACCGCGAGGCCGCCGATGATCAGCGCGGCAGCGGCGAGCTTCCACGGCTCGAGCGGCTCGCCGAGCCAGGCGGCGGCGGTGCCCATGCCGAACACCGGCACGAGCAGCGACATCGGCGCGACCGCGCTGGCGGGATAGCGCGCCAGCAGCCAGCCCCAGGCACCGTAGCCGAACATCGTGTTGCCGACAGCCTGGTAGGCGACCGCGGCCCACGCCCCCGGCCCGGCGTGGCCGAGCGCCGCGACGATCCGGTCCGAGCCCTCGAATGCAAACGCCAGCGCATACAGCGGGGGCACCGCGAAGACGCTCGACCAGACAATGAAGCCGAGCATGTTGACCTGGCCGATGCTGCGGTTGACGATGTTGGCCGACGCCCAGCAGAACGCCGCGGTCAGGCACAGGCCGACGCCGAGGATGGTGGTCGAGCCGCCGACGTGGGCGATGATGATGCCGATCCCGGCCGCGGCCATTGCCAGCGCGATCCACTGCACGCCGGCCAGCCGCTCGCCGGTGCCGCGCATCACCATGCCGATGGTGAAGAACACCTGGACCTGGAGCAGCAGCGACGCGAGGCCGGGCGAGATCAGCCCGTCGACGGCGATGAACAGCAGTCCGAACTGGCCGAGCCCGATGAACAGGCCGTAGCGCGCGAGCTGGCACCAGCGGACCGCGGGGCGCTTGACGAACAGGATCAGCGGGAACACCGCGAAGGTGAAGCGCAGCGCCGCGAACAGCAGCGGCGGCAGCTCCCCCAGCGCGACCTTGATGACCGCGAAATTGACGCCCCAGACGGCGACGACCGCGAGCGCCAGCAGCGCCGGACGCCAGCCGAACTCCTGCGTCATGGCAGCTCGGCCTCGCCGCGCCGGGGCAGCGCCAGCCCATAGAGCGCGACCGCCGCCAGCACGAGACTGGTGGCCATCACCGCCGCCATCGGCCGCTCGGTGCCATCGTGGAACGCTCCTGCCAGCGCCGCCGCGCCCGCCCCGAAGGCAAAGCTCGACGCGCCGAACATCCCCGACGTCGACCCGGAGCGCAGCGGATCGACCGACAGCGCGCCGGCCAGCGCATTGGCTCCGCACAGGCCGTTCATGCTCAGTGTCGCGAACATCAGCGCGAGCACGATCCACTTGTCGGCATGGACCAGGGTCGCGGCGAGCAACGCCACCCCAAAGCCGACCGCGAAGAGCACCGCGATGCCGAGGATGTGGTCGGCGGAATAGGTGTTGAGCAGCCAGCGGTTGACCTGGCTCGACCCGATAACGCCGATCGCGATGACCGCGAAGATCAGCCCGAAGGCGCGCGGTGAGAAGCCCCAGATTGCGATGATCAGGTCGGGTGCGCTGGCGATGTAGCTGAACAGTGTAGCGCCGCCGAGCGCACTCGCGAGCAGGTAGCCGATCAGCCGGCGCTTTTTGAGCAGCGCCAGATACGCCGACAGCGGCGTCTCGGCACGCGCCTTCGCTGCGGTCTCGGCCGACCGCGACTCGTCGAGGTTGAAGACCACCGCGAAGCCGACCGCCGCGCCCGCCGTGGCAAGGATACCGAACAGCCACCGCCACGTCGTCACGGTCACCAGCCAGCCGCCGACCGTCGGCGCGATCATCGGCGCGACGCCGAGGACCAGGGTCAGCAGCGAGAAGATGCGCGCCGAATCCTGATGGTCGAAGCGGTCGCGGACGACCGAGCGTGCCACCACCATGCCGGCGCAGCAGCCCAGCGCCTGGACGAAACGCCCAGCGACCAGCGCGCCGATGGTCGGGGCGAAGGCGCAGGCGAGCGACGCGACGATGTACAGCGCGATGCCGAACAGCAGCGGCGGCCGCCGTCCGATGCGGTCTGAGATCGGCCCGTAGACCAGCTGCCCGAGCGACATGCCGACGAAGAACGCGACAAGGGTCTGCTGCGACGCGGCCGCCCCGACCCCGAACTCGCGGGCGATGCTGGGCAGCGCCGGCAGGTACAGGTCGATGGTCAGCGCGCCGAACGCCGTCAGCGAGCCAAGCAACAGGATGGTGCCCCGCGAGGGATGCGGGCGCGGCGCGGGGGCGTGCATGGGAGTGCCTTGTGCGGTGCAGCGTAAGCGGTAACGCGCGAACGGGACGAAAGAAAGGCCCTGCCCGGATGACATTCCGTGTCCGCCCGATTAAGCCTCACCCAAACGTCAACCTTGGGAGAGCGGAATGACGGCAATGAGCGCGGTAGTCGATCTGAGCGTCGACGGCGAACTGGGCATCCTCACGGTCAACTCGCCGCCGGTGAACGCGCTCTCGGCCGACGTCCGCGACGGGCTGTCGGCGGGCATCGCCGCTGCCGCCGCCGACCCGGCAATCAAGGCCGTCGTGCTGATCTGCGGCGGTCGCACCTTTATTGCCGGCGCCGACATCAGCGAGTTCGGCAAGCCGCCGCGCGGTGCCTCGCTCCACCAGCTCCAGCGCGACATGGAGAATTGCCCGAAGCCGATCGTCGCCGCGATCCACGGCACCGCGCTCGGCGGCGGGCTGGAGGTCGCGTTGACTTGCCACTACCGCGTCGCCGTGCCTTCCGCGAAGCTCGGCCTGCCCGAGGTCAAGCTTGGTCTCCTCCCGGGTGCGGGCGGGACCCAGCGGCTGCCACGGCTCGTCGGCCCGGAGCAGGCGCTGAAGATGGTGACCAGCGGCGTGCCGATCTCGGCCAAGGCAGCGCTGGCGGCCGGACTGATCGACGACCTCGCCCCCGAGGGCGCGCTGCTCGAGACGGCCAAGGCATTTGCTAGCCGCCCCGGACTCGCGCTGGTCAAGGTCCGCGACCGGCGGGACAAGGTCGAGGCGGCACGTGCCACTGCGCCGCAGATGTTCGCCGAGTTCCGCAAGGCCAATGCCCGCCAGTTCCGCGGTTTCGACGCCCCCGAGGCCAACATCAAGTGCATCGAGGCGGCGGTGAACCTGCCCTTCGAGGACGGCCTCAAGGTCGAGCGCGACCTGTTCATGCCGCTGATGACCGGCCTCCAGTCGAAAGCCCAGCGCTATGTCTTCTTTGCCGAGCGCCAGGCCAACAAGATCGAGGGGCTCGCGGCGGACGCGCCGGTCCTGACCGTCGAGACCGTCGGCATCATCGGTGCCGGCACGATGGGCGGCGGCATCGCGATGAACTTCCTCAACGCCGGCGTGCCGGTGACGATGGTGGAGATGCAGCAGGACGCGCTCGACCGCGGCGTCGCGACGGTTCGCAAGAATTACGAGAACACCGCAGCCAAGGGCCGCATGACCGCCGACGACGTCGAGAAGCGCATGGGCCTGCTGACCCCGACGCTGGCGATGGAGGACCTCGGCCAGGCCGACCTGATCATCGAGGCGGTCTACGAGAACATGGACATCAAGAAGCAGGTGTTCGGAAAGCTGGACGCGATCGCCAAGCGCGGCGCGATCCTCGCGTCCAACACCAGCTACCTGAACGTCGACGAGATCGCTGCCTCGACATCGCGCCCGGGCAGCGTCGTCGGGCTGCACTTCTTCTCGCCCGCCAACGTCATGCGGCTGCTCGAGGTCGTGCGCGGGGCCAAGACCGATACCGCGGTGCTGTCGACCGCGATGGCGGCAGCGAAGCGCATCGGCAAGGTCGCGGTGGTGGCGGGCGTCTGCCACGGCTTTATCGGCAACCGCATGCTCGGCAGCCGCCAGCGGCAGGCGATGGCGCTCATAGTCGAGGGCGCGTTGCCCGAGCAGGTCGACCGCGTCCTTTACGATTTCGGCTTCCCGATGGGGCCGTTCCAGATGTCGGACCTGGCGGGCCTCGACATCGGCTGGTCCGCCGAGACCTCGAAGGGTGTTTCGATCCGCGACCGGCTTTGCGAGGCTGGCCTGCGCGGCCAGAAGAACGGCAAGGGCTTCTACGACTACGACGCGCAGCGGAACCGCGTGCCGAGCCCCGTCGCCAACGACATCATCCTCGCCTACGCCGCCGAGAAGGGCATCAACCGCCGCGAGATCGGGGATCAGGAAATCCTCGAGCGCTGCCTGTATCCGATCGTCAACGAGGGCGCGAAGATCCTCGAGGAGAAGATGGCGCAGCGTGCCTCGGACATCGATATTGTCTGGATCAACGGCTACGGCTGGCCGGTCTACCGCGGCGGGCCGATGTTCTGGGCCGACAGCGAGGGCCTCCCCAAGATCGTCGAGCGCCTGACCCACTACGGCTTCGAGGTCGCGCCGCTGCTGGCGCAACTGGCGGGCGAAGGCAAGTCGTTCACGGGCCAGTTCTGAGCCCGGCGCACGATCGCTCGGTCGCGCTGGCATTTGCCGGCACGACGGGCGAAAGTCGGGCATGAGCAACCCCGACAAGCAACTCGGCCTCGGCCTCGCGACCGCGCTGGTCGCGGGCAACATGATCGGCTCGGGCATCTACCTGCTGCCGCTGACCACCGCGACGATCGGCTCGATGACGATCGTCTCGTGGGTGGTGATCGCGGCAGGCGCGCTGCTGCTGGCGCTGGTCTTTGCACGGGTCGCGGTGCTGCGGCTGACCGCCGGGTGCACGCTATCCGACATCGTCCGCGCCGAGTTCGGCGGCTTCGCGGCGTACCTGTGGAGCTTCCTGTACTGGCTGTCGGCGACGACCGGCTGCATCGCCGTGGCGCTGGCCGCGATCGGCTACCTCGCGTGGTTCGTGCCGCGCCTCGCAGAGCCGTGGTGGACCGTGGTCGGCACCGTCGCGGCGCTGTGGATCATGACCGCGGCGAACCTGTTCGGGGCGCGGCTGGTAGCGCGGATCGAGGCGGGCGCGCTGGTCATCGGGCTCGTGCCGGTGCTCCTGGTCGCAGTCGCGGGTTGGTGGTGGTTCTCCGCCGATATCTTCACCGCCTCGTGGAACGTCAGCGGCCAGCCGATCACGACCGCGCTGCCGGCCTCGCTGGTGCTGATCTTCTGGGCCTTCACGGGGCTCGAGAGCGCCGCGATGGCGAGCGCCGTGGTCGCCAACCCGGCCCGCGACGTGCCGATCGCGACGGTTGGCGGGGTCGCCGTCGCCGCGGTCATCTACATCGCCGCGTGCACCGCGCTCAGCGGCATCACCCCGGCGCTCGAGATGGCCAGGCAGACCGCGCCCTTCGCCGATGCGGTGGCGCGCGCCGTCGGCGGCATCGCGGGCGGGCTGGTCGCGGCGTGCGCGCTGATCAAGGCCAGTGGCACGCTCGGCGGCTGGCTGCTGGTCGGCGCCGAGACCGCCCGCGCCGGAGCCCACGCCGGCCTGTTCCCGCGCGGCCTGTACGAGGATTTCGACCGCCCGCCGCGCCGCGCGCTGCTGCTCATCGCCGCCGGCCTCAGCCTCGTCACGCTGGCCACGGCAGCCCCGAGCATCGGCAAGCAGTTCGAGACGATCATCAACGTCTCGACGCTGTTCTGCCTGTTCGCCTACCTCGGCATCTGCTGCGTGCTGGCGAAGATCGGTACGACCCGCGACCGCTGGCTGGCGGCGGCGATGTTCGTGTTCACTGCCGGGGTCTGCGGCGCGTCCGACCCGAGGCTGCTCGGCATCAGCATCGCGATTGCCGCGGTCGGTGCGCTGCCGTGGCTGGCGCTGCGGCGGCAGCGGCCGGTCGTCGCCTGAAGCCGCCGGCATCAGCGTCCGGACCCACCGCGCTTCGAAGACGGCAGCAATTTCGGTGGCCATTGCTACGTTTGCGGGGAGCACTCACCGCGTAAGTGTAAAATCTGCCGACAGTATTTCGTTAATTTCTGTGACGCTGCGCCGGGCAGCGACCATGCAAGTAATTGATTTATGTTAAGGGTGTTTCGTTTCGTCCCCGATTGAACTGGCACGACGCTTGCAACAGGAGGTCGAGCGCCCCCGACCGGACGCGCTCCGGAGGTCCGCGCACGATGCGCCGGCCCGGTCGCAGCGTTCACAGGAGTTCTTGATGCGCTTTCCTCATCTTGCCATGGCGATCGTCGCCGTGGCCGGCGTCGTGGGCACGGCCCACGCCGCCACCAATCTCGTCGTCAACGGCTCGTTCGATGCCGACACGACCGCATCGAAGATCCAGTTCGAGAACCACGTCACCGGCTGGACCGGCGGCGCCAATCTGACCTACCTCGCCCCTCCCGGCACCGCCGACGACGGTTCGTACTTGTCGGTCTACGGCCCGTTCCCGACGACCAGCCCGGACGGCGGCAACTTCGTCCTGGCCGATGGCGACCCCAACTACTCGGGCGTTATTTCCCAGACGATCAGCGGCCTGATCATCGGCAAGTCGTATGTCGTCAACTTCTACCAGGCTGCTGGCCAGCAGCTCGGCTTCACCGGCCCGACCACGGAGCAGTGGCAGGTCTCGTTCGGGAGCAGCAGCCAGCTGTCGTCGCTGTTCTCGCTGCCCGAGGCCGGCGTCGGCCCGTGGCAGGCGCAGTCGATGACCTTCACCGCCTCGGCCGTGTCGCAGGTCCTCAGCTTCCTCGCCGTCGGCACCCCCAATGGTGCCCCGCCGATCTCGTTCCTCGACGGCGTCTCGCTGACCGCCGCGGTTCCCGAGCCCGCCACCTGGGGCCTGATGCTCGTCGGCTTCGGCGCGGTCGGCATCACCGCACGCCGCCGCAGCAACGTCGTTGCTGCCTGAACCGCTGAACTAGCGTAAAGCGTTGCCGGGCGGGTTCACCCGTCCGGCAACGTCAGTTTTTCCCCAAGGTTGCTGCCCGAGTGTCCGACAACCTGTCACATTTTGCCTTTGAGGTGTTTCGCCTCGCGGTCTGGCTGGCGCTGCTGGTCGCCGTGTTCGTACCGCTCGAGCGCCTGTTCGCCCTGCGTACCGGCAAGGCCTGGCGTCCCGGCGTGCTGACCGACCTCGGCTATTATTTCCTCAGCAGCCTGGTGCCCGCGGTCCTGCTCGGGCTGCCGATGGCGCTGGTCGCGACCGCCGTCCACACCGTCGTGCCGGCGAGCTATTACGCCGCGGTCGCCGCGCTGCCGGCCTGGTCGAAGATCGCGCTGGCATTCCTGGTCGGCGAGACCGGCTTCTACTGGGGACACCGGCTCAGCCATCACGTGCCGCTGCTATGGCGCTTCCACGCCGTCCACCACAGCCCAGCTCACCTCGACTTCCTGATCAACACCCGCGCCCACCCGGTCGACATGCTGTTCACGCGGCTGTGCGGGCTGGTGCCGCTCTATGCTCTCGGCCTGGCGGGGACCGGAGCCGGCGGGGCGAGCCTGCCGGCGCTGGTCATCGTCGTCGGCAGCTTCTGGGGCTTCTTCATCCACGCCAATTTGCGCTGGCGGCTGGGCCCACTCGAGTGGCTGGTGGCGACGCCCGCCTTCCACCACTGGCACCACACGCGGCGCGAGCATATCGACCGCAACTTCGCCTCGATGCTGCCCGCCCTCGATCGGCTGTTCGGCACCCATCACCTGCCGCGCGAATGGCCCGCCGAATACGGTACCGACACCGTCATGGCACCGACGCTGGCCGGCCAAATGGTCCAGCCGTTCCAGCGCCCGGCAAGCCGCGCTGTCGTCAGCCCTTGTACAACGCCGGGAAAAGCCGCTTCAGCGCCGTGACCTTCGGCATGTCGTTGACGACGATGTAGGGATAGTCGGGGTTCCGGTTCAGGAAGTCCTGATGGTACGCCTCGGCCGGGTAGAACGCCTTGCCGGTCTCGATCGTCGTCACCACCGGCTTGGCGAACGCCGGCTTCAGCTGCGCGATATAGGCCTTCGCAATTCGCACCTGCTCTGGCGTCTGGGCGAAGACGGTGCCGCGGTACTGACTGCCGGTGTCCGGTCCCTGGCGGTTGAGCTCGGTCGGGTCGGTCGCGACCGAGAAATACACCCGCAGCAGCTGCCCAAAGCTGACTTTAGCCGGATCATAGGTGATGCGTACCGACTCGGCGTGCCCGGTCAGGCCCGATCCGACGATCTCGTAATGCGCCGTCGAAGCACCGCCGCCAGCATAGCCCGAGACGACGTCCTTGACCCCGGCGACGTGCTCGAAGACGCCCTCGAGGCCCCAGAAGCAGCCGCCGGCCAGCACCGCGACCTCGGTGGCTGGTTTGGCGGGACGCACCTCGTCGACGACGGGCGCGGGAACGACCCGCATCGCTTCCGCCGATGCTGCGGGCTGGAGGAAAGTGAACGCCGCGGCGCCGACGATGCCGACGGTCACGAGGCCGGTGGTCAATTTGCTCATCATCTCGGTCCTTAAGCCTTGGTCGCGGCAAACTTCATCGCGACGCCGTTCATGCAATAGCGCTTGCCGGTTGGTGGCGGCCCATCGTCGAAGACGTGGCCGAGGTGGCCACCGCAGCGTCGGCAATGGACTTCGGTGCGCTCCATCATGAATGCGGTGTCGGTGGTGGTCAGCACCGCATGGTCGAGCGGCCGGAAGAAGCTCGGCCAGCCGGTGTGACTGTCGAACTTGGTGTCGCTGGCGAACAGCGGCAGCGCGCAGCCGGCACAGGTGAAGACACCCTTGCGGTGCTCGTCGTTCAGCGGCGAGGTGAACGGGCGCTCCGTTCCCGCCTCGCGCAGCACGTTGTAGGCGGCCGGGCTAAGCCGGGCGCGCCACTGCGCCGGGGCCAGCGTGACCGTGTAGCGGGTGGCGGGGGCAGCGCGCGCCGATCCTCCGAACTTGAGAACAAGGGGCGCGGCGAGGGCCAGTGCTCCAAGGCTGATTGCGCCGCGACGGGTGATGCTGTCGATCATGCACCGAGATACGCTCGGGGCGGCCCCCGGGTTACAGGTGCGTCACGTTGTCAGCCTATCAACATCCGTTCGGCGAACGGCTCGACCTGGTGATAGCCGTCCCAGATCATCTTGAGTGCCACCGCGACGATGGTCAGCAGCCCGATGTAGGCGATCCAGCGGAAGCGCTCGATCAGCCCGGCGATCCAGTTGGCGGCGAGCCCCATCATCGCCACCGACAGCACCAGCCCGGCGACCATGATGTAAGGGTGCTCGCGCGCCGCGCCGGCGACCGCAAGGACGTTGTCGAGCGACATCGACAGGTCGGCGACCGCGACCTGGAACGCCGCCGCGCCGAAGCTGCGCGGCTGCACGAGGTGCGCCGCGTTCTCGTTGTGCGGCGGCTGGCGGACGTCGCGCCACATCCGCCACGACACCCACAGCAGCAGCACGCCGCCCGCCAGCACCAGCCCGATGATCTGCAGCAGCCACGTCGCCATCAGAGCGAAGCCAATCCGCATCAGGAACGCCGCCATGATGCCGATCAGGATGACGCGCCGGCGGTCCTTGATCGGCAGCCCGGCCGCGAGCGCCCCGACGACGATCGCGTTGTCGCCCGCCAGCACGAGGTCGATCAGCACCACCTGCCCGAAGACGGCGAGTGCGGCAGGGGTCAGCACGGCGGCGATGTCCATAGGGTGGCAGCGTTAGCGACGCGTCGTAGCGCTCGCAAGCCGCGGTCATGGCGCCTTATGTTACGACTTTTGCGCGTATGGGGTGTTTTCGAACATGTACCGGTTGTAGTCGGGCGCGCCGTCGGTCCACCACGGCGGGCCGCGCTCGCCGAGGCCATGCTTGGCGGCGTCGACCTCGGCCCGGGCGGCGGCGAGCGCCACGGGGTTGCCCCGGGCGGCCCGGACGGCGCGGCGGGCGTCCATCAGGCGGTCGACGAGGGCCTGCCGCTCGGCCTCCGCCAGCCCCGGCTTGCTCGCCCGCCACAGCCGCCCGCGGACGATGATGTAGCGGCCGTCGGGCGTGTGCTCGACGTCGCTAATTGCGGACTCCGCTCGCGTCGATCAGCACCTCGCGGCGGCCGACATGGTCGGGAACGCCGACATAGCCGTCCTTCTCCATGCGCTCGACCAGCCGCGCGGCGCTGTTGTAGCCGACCCGGAGTTGGCGCTGGACATAGCTGATCGAGGCCTTCTGGCTCTCGGCGACGACCTGCACAGCGCGGGCATAGAGGTCCGCCTCCGCGTCGCCGCCCCCCGGTCCTCCACCAGGGCCACCGTCGAGGCCGAGCCCGCCACCGCCACCGCCATCGCCGTCCGGCGGCACTTCGCGCGTGACCGCATCGTCGTAGTCGGGCCGGCCCTGACCGCGCCAGTGCTCGGCAACCGCCTCGACCTCCTCGTCGGTGACGAACGGCCCGTGGACGCGGACCACCGCCTTGCCGCCGGGCATGTAGAGCATGTCGCCCTTGCCGAGGAGTTGCTCCGCGCCCTGCTCGCCGAGGATGGTGCGGCTGTCGATCTTGCTGGTCACCTGGAAGCTGATCCGGGTCGGCAGGTTCGCCTTGATGACGCCGGTGATGACGTCGACCGAGGGGCGCTGGGTCGCCATGATCAGGTGGATGCCCGCCGCGCGCGCCTTCTGGGCGAGGCGCTGGATCAGGAACTCGACCTCCTTGCCGGCGGTCATCATCAGGTCGGCAAGTTCGTCGACGACGACCACGATCAGCGGCAGCGTGTCGAAGTCGAGCGTCTCCTCCTCGTGGATCGGCTGGCCGTCGTCGTCGTAGCCGGTGTGGACCTTACGGATGAACGGCTTGCCGCTGGCCTTGGCCTCGGCGACGCGCTGGTTGAAGCCACTGAGCGAGCGGACGTTGATCGTCGCCATCATGCGGTAGCGATCCTCCATCTGCTCGACGGTCCACTTGAGCGCGCGGATCGCCTTGGCGGGCTCCGTCACCACCGGCGCGAGCAGGTGCGGGATGCGGTCGTAGACCGACAGCTCCAGCATCTTGGGGTCGATCATGATCATCCGGCACTGCTGCGGCGTCAGCCGGTACAGCAGCGACAGGATCATGCAGTTGAGGCCGACCGACTTGCCCGAGCCGGTGGTGCCGGCGATCAGCAAATGGGGCATCGGCGACAGGTCGGCGATGACCGGGTCGCCGGCGATCGACTTGCCGAGCACCAGCGGCAGCGTCTGCGCGCTGTCGTCGAAGGCGGCGGAGTTGATCAGCTCCGACAGCACGACCATCTCGCGGCGCTGGTTGGGCAGCTCGATGCCGATGACGTTGCGGCCCGCGACGACCGCGACGCGCGCCGACAATGCGCTCATCGAGCGGGCGATGTCGTCGGACAGCCCGATGACGCGGCTCGCCTTGATGCCCGGAGCGGGTTCGAGCTCGTACATGGTGACCACGGGGCCGGGCCGGACGTCGCCGATGCGGCCCTTGACGCCGAAATCGTCCAGCACGCTCTCCAGCAGCCGGGCGTTCTGCTCGAGGCTGGCAGCGTCGATCCTGACGACCGGGCCCTTGGCGGGGGCTTTGAGCAGCGCGAGCGACGGCAACTGGTAGCGATCGCGGAGGTCGAGCGACGGCTGGCGGTCCTTGGCAAGGCGCTTCGACGGCGGCGGTGCGATGCGGCTGTCGGTGACGATGTTGGTCCGGGGGGCGGCGGCAAGCTCCGGCGCGAAGGTATCGACGAGCGCCTCGGGCCGGGCGGGACGCGGGCGGCGGATGCGCTCGACGGTGTCGACACCATCGTCGTCGTCGGCGGGAACACGCCGGAACAGGCCAGCGAAGGCGGCGATATCGCGGTGACCGAGGCCGCTGCCCCAGCCGAGCAGGGTGAGCGCGACCAGGCCGAGGACCACGGCGACGGGCGGCGCGATGGCGACGCCAGCGAGGTCGGGCAGGCGCGCCAGGGCCTTAGCCCCGAGGAGGCCGACCATGCCGCCGGTGCCGGCCGGCAGCTCGACCCGATCCGGCAGCACGGCACCGACGGCGGCGGCCAGCAGCATCGTGCCGATCACGGTCAGCAGCAGCATTACGCGCCAGCGCCGAACCCCCGCGGTGCCGAGCAGCCGCAGGCCCGCGATCACGACCGGCACGAGCAGCGCCACCGCCGCCCAGCCAAAGACGGTCAGCCCTAGGTCCGCGACGATCGCGCCGATGCCACCGAGCGGGTTCTGCGGCAGCCGGCCGCTCGCGGTCCCCAGCGAGGGGTCGCGCGGGTCGTAGCCGATCAGCGCGACGAGCGCGGCGACAGCGGCCGCGACGAGCAACACTCCAAAGCCCTGGCCGAGAATCTGGCGCAGCGCCGCGACCCAGCGCTCGGGCACGATGCCGGCCCGCGCCGGGGCACGCTGAGTGCCGCCACGCGTCGGCGTATTGCGGAGAACCGCTGCTGACGTCGCCATCTTCAAACTCCCCGCCTCGACGGGTAAAATGCGCGCCGCTGGACTCGCGGTCAAGAAATGCAGGTGCCGCCGCCCAGAAAATCGGCCGGTGGCCTCACAGCCCCCGGCCGGTAGTTGCGGAACCCTCTCAGGTCCAAGAGCGAGCACAGGAAGCCGAAGGCATCCATTGCTTGCTATTCAATTACCGTGCCAAGCCCGAAACAGGGAAAAAGCGGCCCAAAAGCAGCAGCTGTTGCCTAAAAGCGCGGCGCGCGAAGTCGCCTGCCTGAAAATCGGGCAGATCGTCCGCGTCGCCACGCCGCTTCGCAAAGCCTCTGCCCGGGGCTACAAGCGCCGGCATGGCGCACGACGTGATCATCATCGGCGGCGGGCTGGTCGGCATGACGCTAGCGCTGGCGCTCGACGCGCATGGCGTCACCAGCGCGGTGGTCGATGCCGCCGACCTCGACCAGACACTGGCACAGGGCTTCGACGGCCGCGCCTCCGCCATCGCGAGCGCGTCCGCACGGATGTTCCGCGTCATCGGCCTCGGCGGGGTCCTCAACGAGCACGGCGGCGCGATCGGCGGCATCCGGGTTACCGACGGTCTGTCGCCCCTGCACCTGCACTTCGACGCCACCGAGGGCGACAGCGGCCCGCTCGGCTATATGGTCGAGAACCGCCTGCTCCGCATTGCGCTGCTCGCCGCCGGACGCGCCGCGGCGGGGATCGAGCTCCACGCCCCCGCCAGCGCTGCCAGCGTCGTGCGTGCGCAGGACGGGGTCACCGTGACGCTCACCGACGGCACCGTGCTGACCTCGCCGCTGGTCGTCGCCGCCGATGGCCGCCGCTCGGCGCTGCGCGAGGCGACCGGCATCCGCAGCAGCCGCTGGACTTACCCCAACACCGCCATTGTCACGATGATCGGCCATGACCGCGACCATGGCGGAGTGGCGGCGGAGCTGTTTTACCCGTCGGGGCCGTTCGCGGTGCTGCCGATGCTGGGCGGCTTCCGCTCGGCGATCGTCTGGACGGTCGACGCCGCCGACGCGCCCGGCATGCTCAAGCTCGGGCCGCGTGGGTTGGCGGCCGAGATCGAGCGCCACACCGGCGGCTACCTCGGCAAGGTCGAGGTCATCGCCCCCGCTGCATCCTATCCGCTGGCGTTCCACCACGCCGAAAGCTACGTCGCCGAGCGCCTGGCGCTGGTCGGCGATGCCGCGCACGGCATCCACCCGATCGCCGGCCAGGGCCTCAACATGGGGCTGCGTGATGTCGCCGCACTGGCCGAGGTCATCGTCGACGGCATCCGCCTCGGCATGGACCTCGGCGCGCCCGCTTTGCTGGAGCGCTACGACCGCTGGCGGCGCGTCGACAACATGGCGGTGGCAGCCGCGACCGACACGCTCAACCGGTTGTTCGCGGTGAAGGGCGGATTGCCCGCGGCGGTGCGGCGGCTCGGGCTGGCGGCGGTCGAGCGAATTCCCCGGCTCAAGGCGGGGTTCATGGCGGAGGCGCGGGGCGAGACGGGAGCGCGGCCGAAATTGCTGACGGGTGAGCTGGTCTAGAAAAGCCGTGGCATATGTCAGCATCACCCGCCTGCGCATCCGCTCACTGCGGTTCCTGCCGCCGTTCGCGCTCCACGCTTTGAGATCTAACGCGCAGGTCAAGCGCGCCGAGGGCTTCCTCGCCGGATCGCTGCTACCCGATCGCAAGCTGACCTTCTGGACGATGACGCTGTGGCGGGAACAGGCCGACATGCGGCGCTACATGGCCAGTGGTGCTCATCTCCGGGCCATGCCGATGCTGATCCGGTGGTGCGACGAAGCAAGCATCGTCCATTGGGACCAGGCGGGCCGAGACCTGCCGGACTGGCAGGACGCCGACCGCCGCATGCGGGCTCAGGGTCGACCCTCCAAGGTTGGTCACCCAAGCCCTAACCATGGGGATTTAAGTTACCGGCCGCCGCGGACAACCGCAGCCGCGCCGATCGAACCGCGCTAACGCGACTTCCCGATCGCGCGACTAGGTCACGATCTCCCGCGCCTCATCCGCCAGCATGATCGGCACGCCGTCGCGTATCGGGTAGGCCAGGCCGGCGCTGTCGGAGATCAGCTCCTGCGCCACCTCGTCATAACGCAGGGTCGTCCGGGTCATCGGACAGACGAGGATCTCGAGCAGCCTCGGGTCGATCGTGTGAACCGGGGCGACGGGCTCGCTCACTGCAGGCTGTCGGCAGTGCCGCCGTGGGCGAAGGTCATCAGTGCGGTCAGGGTCGCGGCGCGGGCGGGCAGGTCGGTCGCCTCGAGCAGGGCCTGCTTCTCGACCGGCTCGAACGGGCAGACCGCGCTGAGCGTCGTCACCAGCGACTCGTCGTCGGCACCGCTGACCGCTTCCCAGTCGGCGCTGAGGCCCTGGTCGTCGAGGTAGGTGCGGAGCTTGGCCTCGAGCTCGGCACGGACCGCGGCAGCAACCGGCCGGGGCTCCTCGAGGTCGTCCTCGAACGGCGCATAGTCGGCGACCACCTGCCGGTAGCGTGTCGTCACGTCGAGCTCGCGGACGATGCCGAAGCGGGTGACGCCGGTCAGTGCGACGATGATGCGGCCGTCGCCGGTCTCGCGGAAATCGCTGATCCGGCCGGCGCAACCGACCTGATACAGCGGCGACGGGTCGGCTTCGGGGTCGCGCGGCTGGACGATGCCGATCGCTTTCGCACCCTTCATCGCGTCGCGGATCATGGCCAGATAGCGAGGCTCGAAGATGTTGAGCGGCAGCACTCCGCGCGGCAGCAGCAGCGCGCCGCTGAGCGGGAACACCGGCAGCGCGTCGGGCAGGACCAGCGTCTCGTCGCTGGATTCAGGGCCGGACTCGGAGTTGGGAATATCGATCATGCGAACAATATGGTCGACAATTTGCGCCGTGTCGCCACCGACCATGGATCGCCGAGGCCGGTCGCCTCGAACAGCGTCAGCAGTCGGGCGCGGGCGGCACCCTCGTTCCAGGCCCGGTCGCGGCGGACGATGTCGAGCAGTTCAGCGGCGGCAGCGTCGCGGTCACCGCCGGCGAGCAGTGCGTTCGCCAGCTCGAACCTCGCCTCATGGTCATCGGCGTCGGCCGCGAGGCGTGCTTTGAGCGGTCCGAGGTCCACGACCGGCCCGGTATCCTGCGCCAGCGCCAACGCCGCCCGGGCTTGGGCCACGGCAGGGTCCTTGCTTTCGGGCGGGACCGCGGCGAGCGCATCGGCAGCGGCGTCGACCTGCCCGAGCGCGAGCAGCGCGCGCGCATAACCCGCTGCGAGGTCGTGGCGGTCGGGCAGCTCCTGGACCAGCGCCGCGTACATTTCGGCGGCTTCGGCGGCCGCACCTTCGGCGAGCGCGGCAGCGGCAGCCTCGGTCAGCGCCTCGATCTCGGCAGCGGCATCGGCCGCACTGGTGTCGGCGGCGGGCATGGTCGCGAGCAGCCGGTCGATAAACGCCTTCAGCTCACGTTCGCCGAGCGCGCCCTGGAAGCCGTCGACCGGCTGGCCGTTCAGGAACGCATAGACCGTCGGGATCGACTGGATGCGAAACTGGCTGGCGAGCGTCTGATTCTTGTCGACGTCGATCTTCACCAGCGACACGCGCGGCGTATATTCGGCGACAGTCCGTTCGAGCATCGGGGTCAGGGTCTTGCAGGGCCCGCACCACTCGGCCCAAAAGTCGACGAGCACGAGCGCTGTCGCCGACGCCTCGACGACATCGCGGCGAAACGCCTCGATACTGGCTTTCTCGGTTGCAGCGGTCGCAAGGCTGGCCACGCATCACTCCTGGTCGGGATTCGGTAAGGGCCCTCATATGGGGCGGCGGTGACAGAACTGCCAACCCCGGGCCGGGTGGCGCGGTCTTCGCCTTGCTTGGGCAGTTTAGGGTTGCGCTGCCCGCGCGCCCTCGCTAAGTCACCGCCTCCCAACCGGCGTTCGCACCGGTTTGCCCGAGCGGGCGTAGCTCAGGGGTAGAGCACGACCTTGCCAAGGTCGGGGTCGAGGGTTCGAATCCCTTCGCCCGCTCCATTTTCCGTTAGATTCGTCGAATCCGGAACGACAGTTCGCGCTGGTCGTTCCGGTGCGGTCATTGTGTATGGAGCTTGCGTTATGTCTGGTTTGAAGACCGCCCTCGTCGCGCTGGTCGGGGCGACATGCCTGACCGCTTGCACGACCGACCGCTACGGCGACCAGCATCTGAATGGCACCGGGCGCGGCGCGCTGATCGGTGCGGCGGGCGGTGCGGTCATCGGCGCGCTCACAGGCAACGTTGCTGCGGGCGCGGCGATCGGTGCGGCTGGCGGTGCGGTGGTCGGCACGATCGACGACGACAACCGCTACGAGGACCGCAACGGACGGCGTTATTACTACGACCGCCGCGACCATGATCGCCGCTATCACTACAATGAGCGTCGCGAGCGCGAATACGATCCCGACCGCTAGGGCCGGGAGCCGGGCTCAGGCCCCGGTCATGATCCGGTCGACAAGTTGCTTCACCGTCGGCACGAAACCGTTCGAGTAAAACGGGTCTTGGGCGAAGCGGAACGCCGAGTGGCCGCCGAACATCAGGTTCGCCTCGGTGTCGCCGCCGTGCGCAATGTCCTGCAGCGTTTTCTGGATGCAGAACGAGCGAGGGTCTGCCAGACGCCCGGTGGTGTTGGTCTCGGTGTCGGCCCAACTACTGAAGCCGCACTGGCTCAGGCAGCCCATGCAGTCGGCCTGGTCCTTGCGGATCGTGTCACGCTCCCCGGTGCCGACGAAGACCAGGGTGTTGTCGGGGGTCTTGAGCGCGTCGACGAAGCCGTGCGCGTACCATTCACGCGCGCTGAGCAGGTCGTCGCGGGTGACGTAGTATTTCTTGCGGCCGACGCCGACGTCGAGGAGGAACTGGTGGTCACCGGTGGCGGTCGCCGAGAACGCGATCTGGCGGTGGCTGCGGGCCTCGAGTTCGCGCAGGAACGGGTTGCGGATCGCGCTCGAGTAGAAGCCCGTCGGCGAGAACTTATGCAGCGAGATATCGCCCGGCTTGAGCGTCATCAGCCGCGCCTTCCAGCCGTCCGGAATCGGGCTTTCCTGGGTGAGCAACGGCCGTGTCCCGAACTGGAAGACGATCTTGCCGAGCTCGGGGTTGTCGATCCAGTCGGTCCACTCGTCGAGCCGCCAGACGCCGCCTGCCATGATGATCGGGATGGTGTCGGGAATGCCCGACTCGCGCATCGTCGCGCGTAGGTCGCGGACACGGGGGAAGGGGTCCTGGGGGACCCGCGGGTCCTCGGCGTTGCTCAGGCCGTTGTGTCCGCCCGCCAGCCACGGGTCCTCGTAGACCACTGCGCCGAGCCATTCGGCAGCCTTGGAGTAGGCGCGCTTCCACAGCGCCCGGAAGGCACGGGCGCTGCTGATGATCGGGTAATAATAGACGCCGTGATGCGCGGCGATCTCGCTGAGCTTGTAGGGCATGCCGGCGCCGCAAGTAACGCCGTTGACCAGCCCCTTGGTGCGTTCGAGGACACCCTGCAGGACGCGCTGCGCCCCGCCCATTTCCCATAGCACGTTGATGTTGAGCGCGCCGAGACCGCGGTTGAGCTCATCTGCCGCCATCTCATAGGCGCGCTGGACCTGCTGGACCGCACCCTCGATCGCGTAGTTGACGAGCTCCTCGTGGCGCTCGCGCCGCGTCAGGGCTTGGTAGACCTGGGGGATGATGCGCCCGGTCGGGTCGTAGCTGTCGGCGTTGACCGCGCTGATCGTACCGACCCCGCCCGCCAGCGCCCACGCACCCGACGACAGGTGGTTGGTCGCCGCAACGCCCTTGCCCCCCTCGACGAGAGGCAGAATTTCGCGGCCGCCCATCAGCACCGCGCCCAGTCCGTGCAGCATCAGTGAGCCTTGTCCGCGTTTGCCATCACCGGCCTATACGTAAGGCTTGGCACAAAAGCGCCAACAAAGCGCTTGTGCGCGCTTGCGTGCCTTTAGAACGACCGACCGGAGCAGGCGCGAGGCGCATGCGACGATCACAAACGAAAAGGGCCGCCCGTTGCCAGGCGGCCCTCATTTCGTTCGCGGAGATCGTGTCTAGTCGCGGTCGCCGGTCAGGAAGCTCGGCGCGAACGTCGGCTCGGACTCAGCGGCCTCGGGGGTCCGCTCCAGACGCGGGCCACGGTCGCCGCCTTCGTTGCGGGGACCACGGTCGCCACCATCGCGGCGCGGGCCACGGTCGCCGCCTTCGCTGCGGGGACCACGGTCACCGCCGCCACGGCCACCACGGTCGCCGCCGCCGGCACCGCCGTCACGACGCGGACCACCTTCACGGCGCGGTCCACGCGACTCCTCGCCACCTTCACGCGGCGGGCGGGTGTCGGCGATTTCGGCACCGGTCTCCTGGTCGACGAGGCGCATCGACAGGCGGACCTTGCCGCGCTCGTCCATGGCGAGGACCTTGACCTTCACGGCCTGGCCCTCGGTGAGCACGTCCTTGACGTTGGTGACGCGCTCGTTCTTGATTTCCGAGATGTGGACGAGACCGTCCTTGGCACCCATGAAATTCACGAACGCGCCGAAGTCGACCATCGAGACGACCTTGCCGTCGTAGACCTTGCCGACTTCCGCTTCCTGCGTGATCCCGAGGATCCACTTCTTGGCGGCCTCGATCTGCGCCGGGTCGGACGAGGCGATCTTGACGGTGCCGTCGTCCTCGATGTTGACCTTCGCACCGGTGGTGGCGACGATCTCGCGGATGATCTTGCCGCCGGTGCCGATGACGTCGCGGATCTTCGACTTGTCGATCTGCAGCGTCTCGATGCGCGGCGCGTGGGCCGACATCTCGGTGCGGGTGGTGTCGAGCGCCTTGGCCATCTCGCCGAGGATGTGCTCGCGGCCGTCCTTCGCCTGGGCGAGGGCGACCTTCATGATCTCCTCGGTGATCCCGGCGACCTTGATGTCCATCTGCAGCGCGGTGATGCCGTCGCTGGTGCCCGCGACCTTGAAGTCCATGTCGCCGAGGTGATCCTCGTCGCCGAGGATGTCGGAGATCACGGCGAACTCCTTGCCCTCGAGGATCAGGCCCATGGCGATGCCGGCGACCGGACGGGTGAGCGGAACGCCCGCATCCATCAGGGCCAGCGAGGCGCCGCAGACCGTCGCCATCGACGACGAGCCGTTCGACTCGGTAATGTCGGAGAGGACGCGGATCGTATAGGGGAACGCCTCCTTGGTCGGCAGGAGCGGGTTGATCGCGCGCCACGCCAGCTTGCCGTGACCGATGTCGCGGCGGCTCGGCGCACCGAAGCGGCCGACTTCACCGACCGAGTAAGGCGGGAAGTTGTAGTGGAGCATGAAGCGCTCGTAGCGCAGGCCGTCGAGGCCATCGATCATCTGCTCGGCGTCCGAGGTGCCGAGCGTCGTCGAGACGATCGCCTGGGTCTCGCCGCGGGTGAACAGCGCCGAACCATGGGTGCGCGGCAGGAAGCCGACCATCGCTTCGATCGGGCGGACGGTGGTGGTGTTGCGGCCGTCGATGCGCTTGCCTTCCTTCAGGATGGCCTGGCGGACGATGCTGCCCTCGACCTTCTTGACCAGCTTCGACGCCTTCAGGGCCTCGGCGGGGGCGCTGTCCTTGAAAAGCTCCTTGACCGTGGCCTTGGCCTTGCCCAGCGCCGACTGGCGGTCAGCCTTGGCGATGATCTTGTAGGCGTCGGCGATGGTATCGCCGACCGCGCCCTTGATCTTGTCGAGGGTCGAGCTGCTGTCGTCGCTCTTGAGTTCCCAGGGCTCCTTGGCGGCGGCCTCGGCGAGCTTGATGATCGCCTCGATCACCGGCTTCGACTGGTTGTGCGCGTACATCACGGCGCCGAGCATGACTTCTTCGCTCAGCTCCTTGGCTTCCGACTCGACCATCAGGATGGCGTCGTGGGTACCGGCGGCAATCAGCTCGAGGCTGCCGGCCTTGATCTGGTCCTTGGTCGGATTGCAGATGTACTGGCCGTCGATATAGCCGACGCGGGCGGCCGCGAGCGGGCCCATGAACGGCACGCCCGACAGGGTCAGGGCGGCGGAGGCGGCGATCAGCGCGACGATGTCGGCCTCGTTCTCGCCGTCGTAGCTGAGGACCTGCGCGATGATCAGGACTTCGTTGTAGAAGCCTTCCGGGAACAGCGGGCGGATCGGACGATCGATCAGGCGCGACGTCAGCGTCTCGTGCTCGGTGGCACCGCGCTCGCGCTTGAAGAAGCCGCCCGGGATACGACCGGCGGCGGAGAACTTCTCCTGGTAATGGACGGTCAGCGGGAAGAAATCCTGGCCTTCCTTGACGCTCTTGGCGGCCGTCACGGCGCAGAGCACGACGGTTTCGCCGTAGGTGGCGAGGACGGCACCATCGGCCTGGCGCGCGATGCGGCCGGTCTCGAGGGTGAGCTTGCGGCCGCCGAAATCGACTTCCTGCTTGTGGATCGTGAACATGGTTTCGTGCTTTCTGTAGCGCCCGGCCCTATCGCCGTGCGCAGCCTGCGGGTGTGGGCGACCGCGACCATCGCGGCCGGCCCAATATGCGAACGGCCACCCGGGGGTGGCCGCGCGGCTTACTTACGAAGCCCGAGCTTCGTGATCAGTGCGGTGTAGCGACCGCCGTCCCGGCTCTTCAGATAGTCGAGCAGCGAGCGGCGCTTGTTGACGAGGACCAGCAGACCGCGGCGCGAATGGTTGTCCTTCGCGTGGATTTTGAAGTGCTCGGTCAGGTTGACGATACGCTCGGTGAGGATCGAAACCTGGACTTCGGGGGAGCCGGTATCGCCGGCAGTGCGGGCGTTATCGGCAATGACTTCGGCCTTGCGGCCAGTGGTGATCGACATCGGGAACTCCTCGTATCAAAGGTTGAACCCGCGCACGACCCGTACCGCGGCAGACGAAACGTCCACCAGTGCAACCGGAACAGGCCCGTCGGTTGCGAGATACAGCCCGTGGGAAGCGGGGTGCCCGGGGAGCGCCTGCCCCTTGCGGAGCGCGGCTGCCTCTTCGGGCGAGACTGCGAAAGCCGGGATGTCGTCCAGCCCTGCGGTCAGCGGTAAGACCGCCTGTTCAAGCGCGGCCCCATCGGCGCTTTGGTTCAGTTTGTCCAGCGATATCGCCTGCGCCAGAACGAACGGACCCGCCCGCGTCCGCCTCAGCATGGAGATATGTCCGACCGTGCCCAATGCCAAGGCGAGGTCGCGCCCAAGGCTGCGGACGTAGGTGCCCTTCGAGCAGGTCACCTCGAACGTCGCGGAGTCGGGCGACGCTTCTATCAGGTCGAGCGCGAAGATCGTCAGGTGGCGCTGGGCCAGCACCACGACCTCGCCCGCCCGTGCCCTTTTGTAGGCCCGCTCGCCGTCGATCTTGAGCGCGGAGTACGCCGGCGGAGTCTGCACGATCGGCCCGGTGAACTGCGGCAGCGCGGCAAGGATTTTCGCCTCGGTCGGGCGGACGTCGGAGGAGGCGGTCACCGCCCCTTCCGCATCCTCGGTTGTCGTCGAGGACCCCCACGCGACCGTGAAGCTGTAGCCCTTGGTCGCGTCGAGCATCCGCCCCGCCAGCTTGGTCGCCTCCCCCAGCGCAATCGGCAGCACGCCCGTCGCGAGCGGGTCGAGCGTGCCGCCATGCCCGATCTTGGGCACCGGCAGGCCTGCAGTACGGAGCAGCCGCTTGATCGCCGCGACGCCCTGCGCGCTGCTGAGGCCGAGGGGTTTGTCGAGGATGATCCAGCCGTGCATCGGTGCGGGGTAGAGGAGGCTGCGTACCGCGCCTAGTGCGCGTCGCCCCAGCTGCGCCCTGACCCGATCTCCACCCCGAGCGGCACCGACAGGCTGACCGAGGGTCCGACCGCGCCGGCCATGACGTCACGGATCACCGCGCTGGCGGCATCGACCTCGGCTTCGGCGACCTCAAACACCAGTTCGTCGTGGACCTGGAGCAGCATCCGCGTCTGCGTCAGCCCGGCGGCGGCGAGCGCCGGGTTCATCCGGACCATGGCGCGCTTGATGATGTCGGCGGCGGTGCCCTGGACGCGGGCGTTGACGGCCTGGCGCTCGGCGTTCTGGCGCTCGCCCATCTGCTTCGAGAAGATCGCGGGGACGTGGACCTTGCGGCCGTGCAGCGTCGAGACGAAGCCGTATTCCTTGGCGCTGGCGATGGTCTCGGCCATGTAGTTGCGGATGCCGGGGAAGCGGCTGAAATACAGGTCGATGTAGCGCGCCGCCTCGGAGCGCTCGATGCCCAGCCGCTGCGCCAGCCCGAACGCTGATATCCCGTAGATGATCGAGAAGTTGATCGTCTTGGCGCGGGCGCGGGTGTCACGGTTGACCTCGCCGAAGACCTCCTGCGCGGTCAGAGCGTGGACGTCGCCACCGTCCGAATAGACCTGCTTCAGCTCGGGCACGTCGGCGATGTGCGCGACCAGCCGCAGCTCGATCTGGTTGTAGTCCGCCGCCAGGATGACGTTTCCCGGAGCCGCCACGAAGGCATGGCGGATACGCCGCCCGGTCTCGGTGCGGATCGGGATGTTCTGCAGGTTCGGGTCGGTCGAGCTGAGGCGCCCGGTGGTCGTCGACGCCAGCCCGAAGCAGGTGTGGACGCGGCCGGTGTCGGGGTGGATCTGCTGCTGCAGCGCGTCCGTGTAGGTCGACTTGAGCTTGGTCAGCGAGCGCCAGTCGAGGACGCTTCGGGCGATGTCGACCCCGGACGCCGCCAGCCGCTCGAGCTCGGTGACGTCGGTCGCGAACGCACCGGTCTTGCCGCTCTTCTTGCCGGATGCATGCCCGAGCTTGTCGAACAGCACTTCGCCCAGTTGCTTGGGGCTGCCGATGGTGAACTTGTGCCCGGCCTGCTCGTGGATACTGGCCTCCAGGCTGGCGATCTCGACCTCGAAGGTCGCGGACATCGCCGCCAATTGCGCGCGGTCGACCATGATGCCGTCGCGCTCCATCACCGCGACGACCGGGATCAGCGGGCGGTCGACGGTGCGGTAGATGCGCGTCGCCTGCTCGCGCCACAGCCGGTCCTTGAAGCGGTTGTACAGCCGGAGCGTGACGTCGGCGTCCTCGGCGGCATAGTCGGTCGCCTTGCGCAGCGGCACATAGTCGAACGTTACCCGCGCCTTGTGGGTGCCGGTCACCTCCTTGTAGCTGATCGGGGTGTGGCCGAGGTGGCGCGTCGACAAATCGTCCATGCCGTGGCCGTTCCAGCGCCCGCCATCGAGCGCGTAGCTCATCAGCATGGTGTCCTCGTACGGCGCGATCGGCCCCGCGCCGTGCCGCCCGAAGACGATCAGGTCGTACTTGAAATTCTGCCCGACCTTGAGGACGCCGGGGTCGGCGAACAGCGGGTCGAGGCGCGCGATCACGGTCTTCGCGTCGAGCTGCACGATCGGCTCCGCGAGCAGCCCGTCGCTCGACTTGTGGTCCAACGGCACATAGCAGGCGACGCCCGGCGCGATCGCGAGGCTCAGCCCGACCAGGCAGGCACGCGTCGGGTCGAGGTTGTTGGTCTCCGAGTCCACCGCAACGAGGCCGTGGGTCGTCGCCTGCTCGATCCACCAGTCGAGGCGGTCGAGTGTCGTCACGCACTCGTAGGCCGAGTGGTCGAACGGCACGTCGGGGACGTCCTTGGCGGGCATCGCGTGCGCCGCCTCGGTCTCGCGGCCGAGCTTCGAGAGCAGGGCGCGAAAGCCGTGCTTGGCCAGGAACGCCGCGAGCGGGCCGTGCGGCGGCTCCTGCAGCGTCAGCGCCTCGAGCGGCTCCATCAGCGGCAGGTCGTCCTTGAGCCGCACCAACTCGCGCGACAGCCGGGCATTGTCGGCACCGGTCTCGAGCATCTCGCGCAATTTGGGCCGCTTGATCTCGTCGAGCCGCGACAGGAGCACGTCGACGGTGCCGAACTGCTGGATCAGTTCGGCCGCGCCCTTGGGACCGACGCCGCGCACGCCGGGGACGTTGTCGACCGAGTCGCCCATCAGCGCCAGCACCTCGCCGACCTGCTCGGGCGGCACGCCGAACTTCGCGACCACGTCCTCGCGGTTGATTCGGCAGTTCTTCATCGTGTCGTACATGTCCAGCCCTGGCTGGACCAGCTGCATCAGGTCCTTGTCGGAGGACACGATGGTGACGTCGAAACCCTCCGCCAGCGCCGCCAGCGAGTATGACGCGATGATGTCGTCGGCCTCGTAGCCGTCCTGCTCGAGGCACTTGATCGAGAACGCCCGCACCGCGTCGCGGATCAGCGGGAACTGCGGCACCAGATCCTCGGGCGGCGGCGGGCGCTGCGCCTTGTAACCGTCGTACATGTCGTTGCGGAAGGTGTGGCTGCCGGCATCGAAGACCACCAGCAGGTGGGTCGGGGCCTCTGCCTTGTTGAGTTCCTCGATCAGCTTCCACAGCATCGCCGTGAACCCGTACACCGCGCCCACGGGAGTGCCCTCGGGATCGGTCAGCGGTGGCAACCGGTGGTAAGCGCGGAAGATGTAGCCGGAGCCGTCGACCAGGTAGAGGTGGTTTTTCGCCATCGCCGGGATGTAGCGGGTCGGCGGTCAGGGTGCCAGCCGGGGCCTCGTCCCGAGCGTCGTATCGTCGCCGGGCAGCACGTGCCGCACGACGAGGATACAGCCGAGCGCGACGATGATGCCGCCGACCAGATCGACGAGATAGTGTCCGCCGATCGGTGGCACTGACAGCAGCATCAGGACGTTCAACCCGGCGACGAGCCAGCCGAGGACGCCGCTGCGCCGAAACGTATAGGTGAACAGGACCGCGAGCGCGGCGTGATACGACGGCATGCTGACGATGCCTTCCATGGCCGGCAGGTCGAAATGCCACGGACCGCTAGCCCGCAGCGCAAGCAGGTCATGCAGATGGACCGCCTGGTTCGGCAGGAAGACCGCGAGCGGTCCGACCGCCGGGCACAACGCGGAGACGACGCAGGTCGGGAACAGCGCCAGCATCGCGAGCAGGATGAACTCGGCGCTTCGCTGCCCCTGTCCACGCGCCGGAAAGTAGACGATCGACAGCAGTATCTGCGGCAGCAGGCTGACGTACGCACCGAACAACAGCAGGTGCGCGACGGGCGAGCCGATCACCAAGGCGCGGTTCGCTTCCCAGTCGAACCCGATGGCGCGGTCCATGCGCTCGAGCAGCGCGTCCTTCAGTGGAAACGCGAGCGTCGCGCTGAGGTAGCTCAGTATGCAGCTCGTCGCGATAAAGGCGATCCACAGCGCCCCGAGTTCGGCGGTCTGGGCAATACCGGGGCTGCGCCGGCGATACGCGGCCGACAGGATCAGCAGGCTGCCGCTCAGCGGGATCGGTAGCCACCAGTGCCCGATCGACAGGCCGAGATAGACGGAGACCACCAGGTCGATTGCGAGCACCAGACCGACCAGAGCGTAGGCCAGCCCTATGGCGGACCACTCGCGGCTTTCCGCCAGCCGCTGGCTCGTGATGTCCATACTTCCTGTTTGCCCGCCCGCCCTGGGAAGCGGCATAGCACCGAAACGACCAGCCGGCACAAGAGGTCGGGTCGATGCTGCCCGAAGTTGACCGCACTCGCCAAATCCCGCACTTTCCCGCCTCCCGGCGAGGATCCGTGCGCATGACCACGAAGCGGCTGGTGTTCTGCTTCGACGGCACCTGGAATCGTCTCGACGCCAACAATCCGACCAACGTCGTGCTGACCGCGGAGAGCATCATCCCGACTGGCAAGGCGGGGACGGCGCAGCTGATCTGGTACGACCAGGGTGTCGGCACGACCAAGCGCGAGCGTTGGACCGGCGGGCTGCTCGGCGTTGGAGTCGAGCCGATCCTGGCGGATGCCTACCGCTTCCTGATCTTCAACTATTGCCCCGGCGACGACATCTTCGTCTTCGGCTTCTCGCGCGGGGCGTACACGGCGCGCTCGTTCGTGGGGCTGCTGCGGAACTGCGGCATCGTCCGGCGTTGCGACGCGGCGCTGACCTCGAAGGCGATCGACCTGTACCGCAGCCGCGGCAAGGACACCTCGCCGGACTCGCTGAAGATGAACCGGTTCCGCTGCGACGCCTCCCCGGACATCTGCGTCAGCCAGCAGGAAGACCAGTGGCGCGCCGAGACCGACCCGACCTACACGCTCGGCTCGGCACCGATCCTCAACATCCGCTATCTCGGCGTCTGGGATACGGTCGGCGCGCTCGGCATTCCGTCGACATTCGGCGCGCTTTCGCACTGGTGGAACCGCAAGTACGAGTTCCACGACACCGTCCTGACCCCGCGGGTGACGGCCGCGCGCCATGCCGTCGCCATCGACGAGCGACGCAAGGCGTTCGCCCCGTCGCTGTGGGACAATCTCGACACCATGAACGAACTGCGCGGTACCACCAGCGCCGCTCCCGACGCGCCTTACCAGCAGAAGTGGTTCCCCGGCACCCACGGCTCGGTCGGCGGCGGCGGTGACCGGCGCGGCCTGTCGGACCAGGCGCTCGACTGGATCTGGGACGGCGCGCGGGCGGCCGGGCTGGAGCTCGACACCAATCTCGACAGCCGGATCTACAGCCTCGCGCCGTCGGCGCGCGAGCACCTCGACAACATGCGCAAAAAGCCGACCGGCGCGCTGGCGTGGCTGATGGGATTCCTGCCCCGCTGGGACCGCGCGCCGGGGCCACAGACCCTCCACGAGCTGTCGGTCAGCGCCAAGCGCCGCTGGCACGACGCCGGCGACGACCTGCCCGAGCGCCGGTTGTACCGCCCGCCGCCGCTGAACGACGTCGGGGTCGCGCTCGACCGGCTGAAGCCCGAGGACCTCGGCATCACGCCCGAGACAGACGGCGTCGCGACCACCGGCTTCACACTGCACGAGGTCATCCGCGGCGAGACTCTGGCGAGCATCGCGCTGCATTATTACGGCGCGGCGACCGAGTACCGGCGGATCTACGACGCCAACCGCAACAAGCTGTCGGACCCGAGCCGGATCTATTGTGGGCAGATGCTGAGGGTCCCGGACGCGCCCGGTTCGGCGGTGGCCCCGGCGGTGCCGGCGGAGGTCGGGGGTGCGGAAGCGGGCGGCGACGAGGGGGCTTCGGCCTGACCCGCTTGCTCCTCCCTCTGAAGAAGGGGAGGAGCAGAAAGATCAGGGAGCTTCGGCCTAATTATCCCGGTACCGGCTGTAGCCCACCGACCCCGGCGTATAGACGAAGTCCGACTGCCCGACGTCGCCGAGCGGCGCGTGTGCCCGCGACAGGGCGCGAGTGCCGACGCCCGCTCCGAGGAATCCTTTCGGCCCGCGCCTAGCCCGCGCCGCGGCATCCTCCCGCGCGTACATCTCGACCGCCCGCGCCTCGCCCTCGGCGCGCGCGGCGGTGGCGGCCTCGGGGCTGAGCCGGACCACTTCGGCGGCGACGAGCAGCGCCAGGATCACCGCGTCTGCACCGGGTCGAGGACGGTGTCGCGCGCCTTGGCCAGAGTCTCCGGATAATCGGTGGTGTAGTGCAGCCCGCGACTTTCCTTGCGGGCCCGGGCCGAGCGCACAATCAGGTCGGCGACCTGCACGAGATTTCGCAGCTCGATCAGGTCCGGCGTGACGCGGAAATTGCCGTAATAATCGGCGATCTCCTTGCGCAGCAGCTTGACCCGGTGCGCGGCGCGCTCGAGGCGCTTGTCGGTCCGCACGATGCCGACGTAGTCCCACATGAAGCGGCGCAGTTCGGCCCAGTTGTGCGCGACCACGACCTCCTCGTCGGAGTGCGTGACCCGGCTTTCGTCCCACGGCTTGATCTCGGGCGGCTCGGGCAGGCGGTCCCACTCGGCCGCGATGTCGTCGGCGCAGGCCTGCCCGAACACCAGGCATTCGAGGATCGAGTTCGAGGCCAGCCGGTTGGCGCCGTGCAACCCCGACTGGGTACACTCGCCCGCCGCATACAGCCCGGTCAGGTCGGTGCGGCCCGCGAGATCGACGAGCACGCCGCCGCAGGTGTAGTGCGCCGCCGGCACCACCGGGATCGGCTGGGTGGTGCAGTCGATGCCGAGCTCCAGCAGCCGCGCGTGGATCATCGGGAAATGGTGCCGGATGAAGTCGGCCTCCAGGTGCGTCATGTCGAGCAGGACGTGGCTGAGCCCGAGGCGCTTCATCTCGGCGTCGATGGCGCGCGCCACGACATCGCGCGGCGCCAGCTCCATGCGGTTGTCGTAGCGCGCCATGAAACGGGTACCGTCCGGTAGTTTCAGTTCGCCGCCCTCGCCGCGCATCGCCTCGGTGATCAGGAAGTTCTTGACCCGCGGGTGCCACAGGCAGGTCGGGTGGAACTGGTTGAACTCCATGTTCGAGACCCGGCAGCCGGCGCGCCACGCCATCGCAATGCCGTCGCCGGTCGAGCCGTCGGGGTTGGTCGAATACTGGTAGACCCGCGACGCTCCGCCGGTCGCCAGCACGACGGCCCGCGCCACGAAGCGCCGGACGCGCTTGGCCTCGAGGTCGAAGGCATAGACGCCGTGGCAGCCCCGCCTGGCGAAGCGGTCGCCCTCGACGTGGCGCTCGGTAATCAGGTCGAGCGCGACCTGGCCCGAGGCGAGCGTGATGTTCGGGTGCGCGGCGGCGGCCTTGGCGAGCGCTTCCTGCACCGCCCAGCCGGTGGCGTCGTCGACGTGGACGATGCGCCGGTGGCTATGGCCGCCCTCGCGGGTCAGGTGGAAGCGGTCCCCGACCGTCTCGCCGACGTTGAACGGCACGCCGAGGTCGGCCAGCCGGTCGATCGCGCCCGCCGCGTGCTCGACGACATATTCGACCGCGGTCCGGTCGTTGAGGCCGCCGCCGGCGACCATGGTGTCCTCGATGTGGCTCTCGTAGGTGTCGCCGGGCTCGAGCACCGCGGCGATGCCGCCCTGTGCCCACGCCGTCGACCCGGCCGAGATGTCGCCCTTGGCGAGCACCACGACCTTGAAGCGCGTCGCGAGGTTGAGCGCCGCGGTCAGGCCGGCGGCACCGGAGCCGATGACGACGACGTCGTAGACCTGGGGTTGGGAGGCTTTGGTGACCATGGCTAGGCCGCGCGCTTGGTCAGCTTGAGGAACACGTCCTCGAGGTCGGCTTCCTGCGTCGAGACGTCGACCACCGACAGCCCGGCCTCCCCCAGCCGCTGGAGCAATTGCCCGGCTTGCGTCGTGCTCTTGTCGTAGGTGATCGCGAGGCTGCGGGGTCCGCGCAGTTCGGCGCGTTCGCCGAGGCCCTCGGGAATGATCCCGACATCGGCGTCGAAGGTGACGATCAGCAACTTGTCCTGCGCCGTCGCCAGCAAGGTCCGGGTTTCGTCGTTGGCCACCACCATGCCCTGGTCGATTATCGCGATGCGGTCGCACAGCGCCTCGGCCTCCTCGAGATAGTGCGTCGTCAGCACCACCGTCGTGCCGCCGGCGTGGAGTTCTCGGACATAATCCCAAAGCTGCTGGCGCAGCTCGATGTCGACGCCCGCGGTCGGCTCGTCGAGGACCAGCACCGGCGGGTTGTGGACCAGCGCCTTCGCCACCAGCAGCCGGCGCTTCATGCCGCCCGACAGGGTCCGCGAATAAGTGTGCGCCTTGTCCTCGAGGTGCACGGCGCGGAGAATCTCCATCGTCCGGCGCTTTTTCGGCGGCACCCCGTACAGCCCGGCCTGAAGCTCCATCGTCTCGAACGGTGTGAAGAACGCGTCGAACAATATCTCCTGCGGGACGATGCCGATCGAGGCCTTGGCATTGCGCGGGTGCTCGTCGATGTCGAAGCCCCAGATGCTCGCGGTCCCGGCGGTCTTGCGGACCAGCCCGGCCAGGATGTTGATCAGCGTCGACTTGCCCGCGCCGTTGGGGCCGAGCAGCCCGAAGATCGAGCCGCGCGGGATGTCGAGGTCGATGCCGCCGAGCGCCTGCTTGCCGTTGGCATAGGTCTTGGCGAGGCCGCGGATGGCGATCGCGGAGGTCGTGGACGTGGTGACTGGAGTCATGTCGCGCGGTCTAAGCTCGTCCCGGCGGGGCGACAAGCGCGGTGCTTCCGCCGGGGGGCCGGCTGCGCTAACAGCGGCCGATGGAATCGATCCCCCCGCCCCAGGTCTTTCAGGTCACCAGCAGCCGTGTCGCCTGCGACGGCGAGGAGGACGGCGTCGCCGGTCACCCGCGGGTCTGGTTGCAGATGGGCAGCGATGGCTTCGTCGACTGCGGCTATTGCGACCGGCGCTTCGTGCTCGCCGAGGGTGCGGCGGCCGGCGACGGGCATTGAAGGCCGAGCGGCGACGCTCATTGCAAGTAGTCCGCCTCGCTGTCGCGGGGCTGCTGCTGACCGCCGCCGCGCCGCCACCGCCACCGATCGTCATCGACTGGCCGCGCGAGGCCCAGCCGATCGTCCCCGCCAGGATCAAGGACGCGACGCTGCCGGTCCGCATCGCGCTCGCCTTCGACAGTGCCCTGCTGCTCAACCTCGGTCCCGCAACTGCGGCGAAACTCAAGGCGGTGCCGTTCTTCGGCAAGGCGACCGTCAAGAATGCGCTGATCCCCGGCGGCTCGGTGGTGGCGCGCTTCAACCTGTACAGCGTCGGCCTCGGCGGCCAGCCGAGCCACACCGTCCCGACGGCGTGGCTGGACAAGCCGATCGCCGCGGATGCCGACGGGGTCGTCTCGCTGCTGTCGTTCGAAGGTGACCGCGTCGCGCTCCAGCGCACCGGTGGCGGCACGGTGCATGAACTCGCGCGCAAGGGCCGCAACGACTCCGCGGTGCGCGCGACGATCGCCGGGACCGAAGTCACCATCGGCCTCGACCTCGTGACGCCGGAGACCGTGATGAGTGCGGGCGCGGCGGATGCAATGGTCCGCGCCGGGGTGCTCAAGCGGTCGGGCGTGGTCGGGCTGTGGACGCCGTTTCCGAACGTCCATCTGCCGTTCGAGCGGCTGACGCCGATGCCGAACGCGCGCCTGCTTGGCCTGCCGCTGCTCCGCCCCGCGGCGCGGGTGACAGAGGCGAAAGCCAAGGCCCTCGACGCCGCCGCCAAGGCCGGCACCAGCACCGCCGACGACGACGCCGATGCGATTACCGTCACCGCCACCAAGAAGCGCAAGGGCACGCCGTGGATCCTGATCGGCCGCGACGTCCTCGACCACTGCAGCCGGATCGAGCTCGACCGGCCCGGCAAGCGCTGGCTGCTGACCTGCGACTTCTAGGGCGCTGGATTCGGGCCCGGCCAGATCGGACGGGACAAATTGCCCCTGTCCGGGTCCGGTAGCGAACCCTATATCCGTGCCATGAGCATGATCGACCCCGCCGGCATCTTCTACCGCGACACTGGCCTCGACCCCGGCCGCACCGAGCGGCTGGTCGCGGACGCCCTCAAGGGTTGCGACGACGGCGAGTTGTTCCTGCAGTACGCGGCGTCCGAGAGCTTCTCGTTCGACGACGGGCGCCTGAAGGCGGCGACCTTCGACACCTCGCAGGGCTTCGGGCTTCGCGGCGTGGCGGGCGAGACCACCGCCTTCGCCCATGCCAACGAACTCAGCGAGGCTGCCATCCGCCGCGCCGGGGAGACGATCTCGGTCGTCCGCTCGGGCCACGGCGGCAATGCGGCGCTCAACGCCCCACCGCGCACCAACCGCCAGCTTTACACCGACGCCGACCCGCTGAGCGCGATCCCCTTCGCCGACAAGATCGCGCTGCTGTCGACGATCGACGCCGCTGCCCGCGCTCGCGACCCGCGCGTCGCGCAGGTCTCGGTCAGCCTGCTCGGCTCGTGGTCGGTGGTCGAGATCGTCCGCGCCGACGGGGCCCGCGTCCGCGACGTCCGGCCGCTGGTCCGCCTCAACGTTTCCATCGTCGCGCAGAACGGCGACCGCCGCGAGACCGGTTTCCACGGCCTCGGCGGGCGCTACCTCTACGACGACCTGCTCAAGCCCGAGACCTGGAACGTCGCGATCGACATGGCGCTGCATCAGGCACTGGTGAACCTCGACGCGGTGGCAGCTCCTGCCGGCGAGATGACCGTCGTGCTCGGGCCTGGCTGGCCCGGCATCCTGCTTCACGAGGCGATCGGCCACGGCCTCGAGGGCGACTTCAACCGCAAGGGCACGTCCGCGTTCGCCGGCATGCTCGGCCAGCGCGTTGCCGCGCCGGGCGTCACGGTCGTCGACGACGGCGCGATCGACGCACGCCGCGGTTCGCTGACCGTCGACGACGAGGGCACGTCGACCGAGCGCACCGTGCTGATCGAGGACGGCATCCTCAAGGGCTATATGCAGGACCGCCTCAACGCCCGCCTGATGGGCGTCAAGTCGACCGGCAACGGCCGCCGCGAGGACTTCACCCATGCGCCCATGCCGCGCATGACCAACACCTTCATGCTCGGCGGCACCGAGGACCCGGGCGAGATCCTCAGTCGCGCCAAGTCGGGGATCTATGCCAAAAGCTTCGGCGGCGGGCAGGTCGACATCACCAGCGGCAAGTTCGTTTTCACCTGCACCGAGGCCTACCGCATCGAGAACGGCCGCATCGGCGCACCGATCAAGGGCGCGACGCTGATCGGCAACGGCCCCGACGTGCTGACCCGGGTCAAGGCGATCGGCAACGACCTGGCGCTCGACGAGGGTGTTGGCATGTGCGGCAAGGGCGGGCAGTCGGTGCCCGCCGGCGTTGGCCAGCCGACCCTGCTGATCGAAGGGCTGACGGTCGGCGGCACCGCGGCGTGAGTTTGCGGGCCAGCGGCACCTGATCATGGCCGACTAGGATGGCCGACGCCGTCGTTGCGTTCCACGCGGCGTTCGTCCTGTTCGTGATCGCCGGGGCGGCGCTGCTGGTGCGCTGGCCTGCGCTGGTCTGGCTGCACGTCCCGGCACTGGCGTGGGGCGCGTGGATCGAGTTCTCCGGCACCATCTGCCCGCTCACCCCGCTCGAGAACCGGCTGCGCGAGGCGGCGGGCGGTCCCGGCTACGACGGCGGCTTCATCGACCATTATCTGACGTCGGTGATTTACCCCGAGGGGCTGACCCGCGGCACCCAGATCGTTCTGGGCACGATCCTGCTCGCACTCAATCTGCTGTTCTATTGGCGCTTCCTGAGGCGCCGAAGGTCGACTAACGGGCGTCCGGCATGAGCCTCGTCAACCTCAAGACCGTCTACGACCCCGTCGAGGCGCAGGTCATGCGGACCAGCCTGTCGGCCGCCGGCATCGAGGCGGTGCTGTTCGACGCCGGTATCGCCTCGCTGATCGGCTCGGGGCTGTCGGGCGTGCGCCTGATGGTGCTCGACGAGGATGCGGTCGCGGCGCGGGCGCTGCTCGGACTCGCTTCGGTATGAAGCTCGCGCTCGCGCTCGGCGGCGGTGCCGGGCTCGGCTGGGCCCATATCGGCGTCCTCCACGCCTTGAAGGCGCACGGCGTCACCGTCGACGCGGTCAGCGGCACCTCGATCGGCGCGCTCGCGGCGGTGTGCTTCGCCGCCGACCGCCTCAACGTGCTCGAGGACATGGCGCGCTCGGTCAAGCTGCGCCAGATCGTGCGCTTCCTCGACATCGATCCGCGCCGCGGCTCGATGCTCGGCGGGCGCACCGTCGCCAACCGCCTGCGCCAGCATTTCGGTCACGATCATCTCGAGAACCTCTTCATCCCCTGCGCCGTTGTCGCCGCCGACCTCGTCACCGGCGAGGAGGTGTCGATCACCCGCGGGCGGATCGTCGAGGCCGTCCGCGCCTCGATCGCCATCCCCGGCGTGTTCCCGCCCGTCCGCACCGGCGGACGCGTGCTCATCGACGGCGGTGTCATCACGCCGGTCCCGGTTCGTGCCGTCCGCGCGTTGAGCAAATCACCGGTGCTCGCGATCAACCTCCACGGCGACTATCTCCGCCGCTCCGCCGTCGGCCTGCCGCCCGCCAAGCGCCTGATGACCCCGCTCCGCGTCGGCCGCGCGGGCCTCAGCCTGATGATCACCCACCTGGCGCGCCAGAGCCTGCTGCTCGACCCGCCCGACCTCGAGCTCGCCCCCGCCATCGGCCATATCGATGTCCGCAACTTCACGAAGGCGGACGAGCTGATCGAGATCGGTGCGGCGACCGTCGAGGCGGCATGGCCCGAGATCGAGGCGCTGGGTATCGCCTAAATTACGGGCATGCCCCGGCAGGTGCCGAAATTAACGGCATTGTCATGAGTGTTGTGCTGCAGCGCAACAGGGCAACCGAACTGGCACGGTCCGTGCATAGTGATCCCGGCAAGGCACCGGGGGAGCTAAATGAAACTCATCACCGCCATCATCAAGCCGTTCAAGCTCGACGAAGTGCGCGAGGCGCTGACTGCGGTCGGCGTCGAGGGCATGACGGTCAGCGAGGTCAAGGGTTTCGGCCGCCAGAAGGGCCAGACCGAGATCTACCGCGGTGCCGAATACACCACCAACATGGTCCCGAAGATAAAGATCGAGGTGGTCGTCACCGACGCCATCGCGAGCCAGGTCGTCGAGACCATCCAGCAGACTGCCCACACCGGCCAGATCGGCGACGGCAAGATCTTCATCGCCGAGGTTGCGGGCGCGCTCCGCATCCGTACCGGCGAGACCGACGAAACCGCGCTTTAAGGGGGGCTGAGCAGATGAAATTCGATTCGAAGATCGCCGGGGCCGGAGTGGCGGCAACGCTTGCCACCCTCCTCGCCGCGGCACCGGCCTGGGCCGACGCGGCACTGATCAAGGCCCCGACGCTCGCCCAGCAGGCGACCATGGTCAACAAGGGCGATACCTCGTGGATGCTGATATCGTCGGCGCTCGTGCTGATGATGTCGGTGCCCGCCCTGGCGCTGTTCTACGGCGGCCTGGTGCGCACCAAGAACATGCTCAGCGTGCTGATGCAGGTCTTCATGGTGGTTTCGGTCGCGACGCTGGTGTGGTGCTGCTGGGGTTATTCGGAGGCCTTCACCGGCGGCGTCACGCCGTTCTTCGGCGGTTTCTCCAAGCTCTTCCTGCAGGGCGTCTCGGCGAGCACCTACGCCGCGACCTTCTCGAACAACGTCTACATCCCTGAATACGCGTACGTCGTGTTCCAGATGACCTTCGCCTGCATCACCCCGGCTCTGATCGTCGGGGCGTTCGCGGAGCGGATCAAGTTCTCGGCGCTGATCGTCTTCGTCGTGCTGTGGATGACGGTCGTCTACCTGCCGATCGCCCACATGGTCTGGTACTTCGCGGGTCCGGACTTCCTGCCCGATGCGAAGACCGATTTCGGCTACCTGTTCGGCATGGGCGCGCTCGACTTCGCCGGCGGCACGGTCGTCCACATCAACGCCGGCATCGCTGGCCTCGTCGGTTGCATCATGATCGGCAAGCGTGTCGGCTACGGCAAGGAATCGCATCCGCCGCACTCGCTGACGATGACGATGATCGGTGCCAGCCTGCTGTGGGTCGGCTGGTTCGGCTTCAACGCCGGCTCCAACCTCGAAGCCAACGGCGTCACCGCGGTCGCCTTCATCAACACCTTCGTCGCCACCGCCGCAGCGGCCGTCAGCTGGGCCCTGGTGGAGCAGTTCCGCCACGGCAAGCCGTCGATGCTGGGTGCCGCGTCGGGAGCCGTCGCCGGCCTCGTCGCGATCACGCCGGCCAGTGGTTACGCCGCCCCGATGACCTCGATTGTCCTCGGGCTGGTGGTGTCGCCGATCTGCTACCTGTTCGTCACGGTCATCAAGAACAAGTTCAAGTACGACGATACCCTCGACGTCTTCGGTGTGCACTGCATCGGCGGCATCGTCGGCGCGCTCGGTACGGCGATCGTCGCCGACCCGGCGCTCGGCGGCCAGGGCTTCTTCGACTACACCGTGTTCCCCGCCGTCGCCGGCACCTACGACATGGGTGCCCAGATCATCATCCAGGCGAAGGCAGTGCTGCTGACGCTGGTGTGGTCGGGTGTCGGTTCGGCGGTGCTCTACTTCATCATCGACAAGACAATTGGTCTCCGCGTCAGCGAGGATGCCGAGCGCGAAGGCCTCGACATCAGCTCGCACGACGAGCGGGCGTACAATTACTGAGTTACCGAGTTCCTCCCCAAGGAAACAACCTGGCCCGGCGGTCTCGACCGCCGGGCCATTTTTTTGGGCTCTAGCCGGTCATTTCGGGCCGTGGCATATCTTCGGCAGGCAGCGCTCGACTGCCGGGGAGACGATCGATGAAGATGCTGTTCGGAGCCGTGCTGCTGGCGCTCGCCGCACCCGCCCTTGCCCAGGCTCCGGTACGCCCCGCCGAGGACATCGCCCGTGACGCCGCGCGCAAGCCCGCCGACATGGTAGCTTTCGCCGGCATCAAGCCCGGCTCGAAGGTCGCCGACATGATCCCCGGCGGCGGTTATTTCACCCGCATCTTCGCCGCCGCGGTCGGCCCCACCGGCCACGTCACCGCGATCATCCCCGAGGCAGCGGAAGCAGCCTATCCCGACCAGTCGAAAGCCGTGCGCGCGCTGGCGACGACCGGCTACCCCAACGTCAGCGTCGTCGGCCATGTCACCGACCCGTCGCTCTCCGGCACGCTCGACGTCTTCTGGACCGCGCAGAACTACCACGACCTCCACAACAGCCTGCCGCCCGAGGCCGTCGTCGGCTTCGACATGGCAGTGTTCGCGGCGCTGAAGAAGGGCGGGGTGTTCGTCATCGTCGACCACGCCGCCGCCGCCGGCAGCGGGCTGAGCGCTACCAAGACGCTGCACCGCATCGACCCCGCGGTGGTCAAGGCCGAGGTCGTTTCGGCAGGCTTCGTCTTCGACGGGGAGAGCAAGGTGCTCGCCAATCCGGCGGACCCGCACACGGCTATCGTCTTCGACCCGTCGATCAGGGGGAAGACCGACCAGTTCGTGTATCGGTTTCGGAAGCCCTAGGCGTGCGCGAGGTCGGCTAGGGGGTCGGCGACCCGTCGACGCGCCTCGCCCAGCGCGCGCGGATCGCCTCAGCGGTGTCGCGGCTGCCGTCCGCCGACCAGCCCGGTGGCCCGGCGACGAGGTGCCAGCGCTCCGACCAGCTCCGCGCCCGCCACAGGTCGCGGGCAATGCCGTGCCACTCGTGGACGGCGGCCCAGAGCGGGTTGAAGCCGGGCAGGTTGTGGACGAGGCCGTAGCGCACCGGCTCGGCATCATCCTCGGGCTCGAAGCTGCCGAACAGGCGGTCCCAGACGATGAACACCCCGGCGAAATTGCGGTCGAGGTAGCGCGGGTTGGTACCGTGGTGGACGCGGTGGTGCGACGGCGTGTTGAGCACCGTTTCCAGGCCCCACGGCAGCCGGCGCACGACCTCGGTGTGAATCCAGAACTGGTAGACGAGATTCACCCCGATGCAGAAGAACACCAGCGCCGGCGGGAAGCCGAGTAGGAACAGCGGCAGGCGGAAGACGAAGCTCAGTGCGATGAAGCCGGTCCAGGTCTGCCGGAGCGCGGTGGTCAGGTTATAGTGCTGGCTCGAATGGTGGACGACGTGGCCCGCCCAGAACCAGCGCACGTGGTGCGCGGTGCGGTGAAACCAGTAATATGCGAGGTCGTCGAGGACGAAGCACAGGATGCCCGACCACCACGCGATCGGAATGTCGAACAGGCGGTAGCGGAAGGTCAGGCCGTAGCTCGCGGCGACCACGCCGCCGACGACCAGCCCGGCGACGGTGCTGCCGAGCCCGAGCAGCAGGGACGTGCCGGCGTCGCGCCAGTCGTAGGCGCCACGCTTCCACACCCGCACCGCGATCATCTCGGCCGCCACCAGCACGATGAACGCCGGGGTCGCGAGCGCGATGACGTCGGGGAAGGTCACAGCCATGCGGCCCAGCGCTGCGATTCGGGCAGCGTCAGCGCTGCCCGCGCCCCAGCCTCGCGGGGTAGGACGAGCCGATCGCCGTCGCGCGTCGCATCCGGCCCGAGCACCCGCACCAGCCAGCGGTCACCGACCGGGCGCACTGCGACCAGCCGTCCGTCGTCGCCCCGCAGCAGCGCGCCATGTCCGTTTTCCGCTAGAATCGCATCCCTGGCGCGGAAGCCGGTCAGGGCTGCGTCCGCCACCCGCTCTGCTTCAGCCGCGTCGGCCAGCACGGGCTCGCCCCGAAAGCCGAGCGCCCAGCAGATTCCGACGAGAACCGCGATCGCCACCAGCGAGGCAGCGAACATGATCACTGCCCGCTAAGTTTCCGCAGCGTCGGGAGCAGCCCGGAGACGTCGTAACGGCCCGTCGCGGCGGCTGCGACAATAACGTCGGGGTCACCCCCCCGGCTCGCCTCGGCGAGCGCCCACAGATGCGTTGAACGCGTCCCCGACCGGCACCAGGCCAGCACGCGGCCTTCACCGGCGGCGTCGAGGACCGCGGCCATCGCCTCGACCTGCGGCATCGAGAGTCCGCTCTGGTCGATGGGGATCGCGTCGTAGCGCAGGCCCGCCGCCAACGCCGCCTCGCGCATCGTTGCGCTCGTCGGCTGACCGGCCTCTTCGCCATCGGGCCGATTGTTGACCACCGCGACGAAGCCTTGGGCGGCGGCCGTGATCAGGTCGGCGGGCGCAATCTGCCCGGCAACGGCGATGTTTTCGGTGAGATTGATGAACATCTGCGCTTTCTAGCGCGCGCCGGACGTGCGAGTCACGTCACGACGAAGGCCCGCCTCCCGCGCTGCCTCGACCGACGCGAACAGGAAACCGGTAATGGACGTGCGTAGCAAGGGAGCGCTCGCGGTGATCGCGGTAATCACGGCGGTCGTCGTGGTCGTCGTCCGGGCCGGGATCGATACCTGGCGCACCCGGAGCAACCCGAGCGTGACCAACCAGGGGCCGTCGAACCAGCCGATGCAGTCGCGCCCGCCGGCTTAGGCGGGCGGTATGCCGGGATCGTAATATCGTGACGTTCGAGAGTGTCCGGTCGGAATATGCGTGCGCCGCTGTTCGAAGGGGAGGCTTCGTTTTGCACTTAGGAGCATGCATTACACTGCTCCTCCAACCTACTCGATTTGTGGACCCTTGCTCCTAGGCCGTCATCGCAGGCGGTTATCGCTGGTGATGATCGTATTCCTGCATCGGACAACGTGATCTGATATTCGAAATCTGTGGTCGCCGTCGGCGACGGATCGGTTCACGACAAGGCTCCGGCATTAACTATTCAGTTATCATTAGCGTGACATGCTCGCGCGCCTACAGAAGCGGGACAAGCAACGAAATGGCGAGAGTACTGAACGGGCATCCCACCAAGCGGGCGACTGTGACGATCAACGGCCTCATCAAGCCGATCACACCGCTCGGCGTTGTTTTCACGATTAGGAACGATGGCGTCGAGCGGTCTTGGCAGCTGGCGAGCGGATCACCGCATCTCGCGGCATATGCGGCGGCAATCACCGCCATGGGCGACGCGGACGCGGCTGGCGTGACACACCTCACTCTCCAGACGCCCGCCAATCTGGTCCGACGCCAAGCTACCGGCGAATGGAACGTCGACAGTCCCGACTTGAAGCGTGCGCATCTGCTCTATGAACTATTCAAGATCGATTTCGATGATGTCGACTGGATCAAGGGCCCCGGCTGACGGCTCTACGGTCAGGGCCTCAGCCTGAAGGGGGCCATCCGCGGCTTGGTCTCGAACGTCAGTTCGAGGTCGAGGACACCCGGAAGCTGATCCGGCAACCATTCGGTCAACGTCCAGGTCGCCATTTCCAGCAACGGCTGGTTCAACGCGCCGAACAGGACATCGTGGAGCGTAAGCAGCCGCCGATCTTCATATACGAACGTCGTATTCCAGATTTCACCGGTTTCAGCGGCGAACAAGCGGAAATGGCTGTAGCCCAACGGCAACGGCGTCTTTGGAAGAGCCTGCACGAGGGATGTGTAGCTCGTCGAGGCGAGTCCGCTCAGGGCTTTGCAGAATGCTTGGATCTCGAGCGGGTCGTGCCGGCCCGTCGTCGAGATCGCACTGGCCAGCGCTATATGGTGGTCCAAGCCGTCGCGATGGTCGCTCCCTTTGAGACTCACGTACGTGTCTCCGATCATTCGTTCGATTGCGAAGTTCATTTTCCACTCCTCTGGTTGAACCCTGCTCCGATCGCATCTGCAGCCAATGCGAGGAGATGCTTCTCCCCTTCCCTCCTGCAGAAGCCGCCCGGCCCGAGGTTCGGAACGCCGGCCCTCCTTGCGTCCCGCAACGCGTGCTGCCGCGACACACCTCGACGGGCAGCGAGTTCGCCTGCGGAGATGTGAGTTCGCGCGAGGTCGAGCACGTAGGCGACGGGCACGAGCTTTTCGTGCGTGCCGGGGGCTGTGCGGATGGCACCGAGCAGTGGGACGGACTTGCTGAACCCGAGGTTGAGGACCTCAGTCGCATCGATCTTCGACATCGTCTCCGAGTAGGAAATCTGGCGGAAAGATCTATCGCGCGCGTCGAACGCCATTTGGCACACCCGTCGGAGATCGGACGGATCGATGAGGATGCGCCGGGACAGCGGGCCCGAGTGGGATGCGAGGGCGTAATTAAGCTTCGTGCCGGGCGGAATCGATCCGTCGACGAGAACTGCAAAGACCGGACCCCATGGTTTGAGGCGGCCGCCGACGGCCTTCATGGCCGAGTAGAGCGGAAGCGTGCAGATTTCCGGATCGCCGTGGGCACCTGCCGCTAGTTGGCGCTCGAGGCGGTCGATCGAAGAAGCCACGATCTGCATCGTGCCGTAGCGCGCCAGGACGAATGGATGGTCTTCCTGGTCGAGCAGCCGCATGGCGACGAGTTGCTCGATGCCTTGGCATGAAACGCCGATCGCCAATCGCGCGGCTGCCATCGACATCCGGACGCGGCCGAGGTTCACGATGGTCTGGAAGACCTCGACCGGAAAACGGGGCTCGGGCCGGCCATGGTCGAGGACGAACACTGTCGGGAACGCATTCCGGTGGCGTAGGTCGGAGAGTTCCTGGGAACCAATGCTGGAGGATTGCGCAACGTCGGTGATGGAGCGGGTGCGCTTCAGGATGGCGTCGCCGTTCGGGCCGTCGAGGTCGACGTCGACGCGCCACTCCGCGATGAGCGCCTGTAGTTCGGAGGAAACGCCGGTGTTCCGCTTCGGGCTGAGAAATCGGATCGTGCGGCCGCCGTTGCCGTCGTTGTGGCGGTCGGTGCGCGTCGCGATCCGGGCGGACGCCAGTGCGCCCATGGCGTCTGGCCAGCCCACCATCACCCGCCACGCACCGGCGACGGCGCCACAGATTTGCAGGGTCGGGGCGGCGAACAGAAGCACCGGATCGGTGGCGAGGGAGGGATCGACTACCGGCAACAGGTTGACGAGCAGGTCGAGTGCGACCGACGGACCGGCTTTCGAGATACGCTCTGGTAGAAGCGCAAGCGATGCCGAACGCCGGCCGGGATCGTGGTTGACGAGGCCAGCGGCTGCGGTGAGCGATGGCCGAAGAACCTTCGGAACGACGCCGGCGTGAGCCGTCTTGAGATCCGCCATGCAATGCTCGCAGCGGTCGATCCCGAGTGTCTGCCGCCAGGCGGGGCGCTTCCCGCACCCCGGGCAGGTGTCGCGCAGCGTCTGCCAGCTCTCCGTGCAGAACGGAAACGCACGGATGTGCCAGACGGCGCGGTCGTATGCGTGGCCGATGTGCTTGTCCGCCAGCGACATCGCCAGTCCGCGGGGGGCGTAGCGGCGAGAGTGCTTCTCGATGAGGTAGCTCGGTATCGCGACGCCGTGGAATACGTGGCGGTCGTATCGACTCGAAGGATCCTGCTCGGTTCGCGGCGTGGCGCGAACGAGAAGTTCGTCCGCCTCGCAGCTCATGACGTGGGCGAGAGCGGCGATCTGCTCGGGTGTGGCGTAAGGAGCGTATTGCCTGTGCCCGTAGACCACGCCGGCGTGCGAGGTGACGTCGATCATGCGTTCGAAATCCGCCTCGTCGGCCCAGCGCGCGACCGCGCCGTTGAAGGACTCGCCGGGGATGAAGATGAAGTCAGTCATGGGACGTCCCCCTCATGATCATCGTCGGCGTCGACGCCGTTCCCATCGTCTCTCCCGACGGTCCGGTGTGCATCCTCCCTGGCAGACCGGGGCACGCTCTGCGGCTGCGTGCCGTCGAACGGGTTGTAGGCGAGTCGCTCGTTGCCCACGGCCCAGTCCTGGACGGCGTCGGAGAGGTCCTGACGTGTTATGCCGCTGTGGCCGTCGCGGGTGATGTTGATGACTGCGGTCTCGATTATCCGGCTGAACTGCCCGATCAAGCCGCTTGCGGACTCGAGGAGAAGCTGGGCGATGACGGGCGCGCCGAGGCCGGCCTTGGACGTGATCACGCCGGCATCGACGAGCGCCTCGTCGAACGCATCGGCGAAAGCGGTGAACTCCGCTTGGTGTATGCCCCACATCAGACGGCCGATGCTCACCGGGGTGTCCAGGCGGTTGCCGAGGTCATCCGTCGCCTTGAAGATCGCCTTCGCCTTGAGCTTGCCGACGAACGCGATCGCGCAGTCGCCGTCGTCGAGGATGTCGAGGATCTTCGTCGCGATCACGGGGTGGATCGTCAGGCGCCGGCCGGCCCGCTGGAACTCGTCTAGGATCATGAGGTCGACCTTGCGATCCTTGATGCAACGGCGGGCCCGGGCCCAGCGCTTATCGGGAGTGAGGCTCTCGGGCCTGGGTTCACCGAGCGCGCGCAGGATGTCGGCGGCAAGCGAGCCGACGGAGCCATCGCTGTCGAGCTTCACGTAGACGGCCGAAGCGGTGGATTCGCCGAGCGCGACCTTGATGCGCCTGACGTAGTCACGTGCGCCAACGCTCTTGCCGGTGTAGCTGGGCGCGAGGATCTTGACGCAGGGCTGGGGCATCCGCGCCATTCGCAGGAGCGGTGCGGCGACCCGCATCTCCTCGAACGTCTCGTCCATCTCGGTCTGCGGCGCGTAGGGGCTACGGATGCCCCGGACGATCAGGCGCCGATAGGCGACGAGCAGGTGACCGGTCAGCTTAGTCGGGTCCAGTGGTTTACCCGTCAGGACCGATACCCTCTGTTGCAGGGCGTCGAGGTCGAAGTCAGGGTCGTCGAGCTGATCAGGCGCTTCATAGGTCATCGGGTGGCTCCTCTGGGCCCCGCCCGCACCGCGGGCGGGGCGTTGTTTCAGGCGGCCGCGCCGCCGCTGCGACGACGGCGGCTTGGTTGCAGGACGTCGTCCTCGCCGCCAGCCGGCGGTGCGGCGCCGGCCCTCGGGTCCCTGGGTTTGCCGGCGTCACGGGTGTCGACATGGCCATCACGGTCGAAGCGCCCCGGACGCGCCTTCCGCCGCGGTACCGACCTAGGCGCGAGTATTTCGGCGTCGAGTGCGGTCAACGCCGCGCTGTCATGCGAGATGAAGTCGTCGATCGAGGCGGACGCGGCGTAGTCGGTGTCGAGGTGGACGATGTTGCCGGTGATCCGACGCAGGCGAGGGATCTCCAAGAGCTTGGCCAAGGTAAGTCGCTCGCGGTGCTTGGCACCCGGGGCGATGTTGCGGACCGCGGTAATCCGGCGCGCCCGGGCCTCTAGGCGCTCGGCCTCGGTGTTGAAACCCCGGGGTGCGGCCTCGTCCTGGTCGATCTGCGACAGGCGGCGCAGCGACGGCGGCGGGATGTCGCCGTCGGCCGCCTGGGCGAGCCTCTTCGCCCGGGGCTTCGCACTGTCCTCAGGCTCGGCGGTGGCCTCCTTTGCCGCGAGCGCCACCAGATCGCGGTGGAACCAGAGCGGCATGCCGTCGGCGTACGTCTCGTTCTGGCACTTAAGTTCGACGTAGGACTTCGTGGTCTTGTCCCAGGCGTGGACCACGGCAATGTTCTCCGGATCGAACTTGACCTTGGTGACGACCGACGCGTCGACCTTGGCTTGGCGGCGCGGTTCGAAGCGCAGGTTGTTGTCGATCAGCCGCGGGACGCCGGCGTGGCAGAAGTAGCGGAGGCCGTTGAACATGCGGGCGCCGCTCTTGGTGATGCGGACGTTCTGCTGGACGTCAAGCGTGTCGAGACGGAAGCGGCGGACGTCGCCCATCACGTCGATGCCGTGCCGGTTGGCCGACTTCTGCCACTTGAGCGCCGGCTGGCATCCTATGCCCTCGTTGATCTCGGTGTGCAGCTCGGCGATAGCCTTGTTGCACAGCGCCTCGATCTCGTTGATCGTGACCGCGGCGTAATCCTGCCCGTCATGACCGGAGCGCTCGTTTTCAAGGATGGTGCCGGCCGCGCCAGGCAGGTGCTCGAGCATCTTGCGCTCGACGGTGCCGTTCACGCGCTCGCCGACGGCGCGGTAGGTTGGCGACTTGATTGGGCACCAGCGGACAGAGATGCCGGCCGACTTGGTCGCGTCCTCCATGCCGTGACAGGTGAACTCGGACGCGTTGTCCACGATGATCTCGGTGGGCTTGCCGCAGATGCGCTTGAGGATCGGGTAGCGCTCGGCGTCGACGGCCGGCGGCCGCTTGGGCAGGTTCATGCGCCGCAACGTCTCGCACACGGTGGCGTAGCTCGGTGGACGGAAGGTGATCACCCACGCGACGATTGCGCGGCTGTGGACGTCGATTGCGAAGGTGAGCCAAGGCCTGCCCGCGACGATGTCGCGTTCGATGTCGATGACGACGAAGGCCCCGAGTGGGGTGTGGTCGATGATGACCTTTTCGAGGATGCGGCTCGCGGTCAGCGGCTGGCCGCCGCCGCGCATTGTGCTCTTGACCATCTCCTTGCCGTCGCGGGCCGCGACGGTGTCCGAACCCCGCAACGCGATGCAGGAGCGGCGGAAGGCGTCGTAGGAGAAGATCGGATACGGCTTTTCCGGCGTGGGATAGAGGACGCTCATGCCCATGTTGACCTCGCGCAGCTCAGTAGCGGCCAGCGAGTAGCCACCCGTCATCGACCGCTTCGTCTGCACGGTGTCGAGGGCGTGCTTCTGGCGGATCTCCTCGGCCGTGTCGTCGAGGTAGGGTGCCCGCGGCACCTTGCCCGAAAGGCGGACCATCAGCTTGGGCCGTCGCGCACCGGGCTTGCCGCGCTCCGAGCGCCAGCGCTTGATCGTGTGCGCGTTGTCGGGCTCGCCGTGTTCGTCACGAAGGGCTGGGGTCCAATGCTCGGCCAGGCCGTCGGCGATCGCCTTGACCCCGTTCTTGATGCCGTTGGCGTCGAGCACCTCCACCTGCGCGATGGACTTGCGCAGACCCGGATCGATCTCCTCGAGATCGGACATGTCGAACTCGGCCGTGGCGGCGAGCAGGCGGGAGGCGACCACGTTCTCCGGGAGCGTCACGTCGATGCGGTCGTCGACGACGAGACGGTCGTAGTCGTCGTCGGTCGGCATCGCGGTGCCGCCATGGCCGTCGGGGATGAGGAAGGGCTGGCCGGTGTGGCAGTCCATCAGCATCAGGCGACCTGGGACCGCGTACACGGGCGGCTTGTGAGGCCGGCCGTCGATCCTGATGATCGTGCCAATGGGGTAGTTGTATCTAGGAAGGAGCTGGTCGTTCACGATGCGTCTCCTGGTGCGGAGAGCGTGCGTCGGCGATCTGCCGACCGTAGGCACGGTCTCGGTAACCGGGCCTGCGAACCCGGACGAGGACGCCGGGTGGCGTCCCGATTTCGGGGTTCTCGCGGCTGGTTACCGCGTGTCGTAGCCGACGATGCACCGACTGAACTCGTCGATGCAGACTGTGAGCGTCGGGCGGAAAATGGTGCTGTGGCTGTTTAACACGAGCGTCTCTACCCGGGCGGCGTAGGTCATCAGCTTTTCAGGACCGCCGAACGACCTCGTACTGTTTGAGGTATCGTTCTGATCGCGGCGGAAAGCCGACGGCCGCACGCTGCCTCGGGACTTGGCGGGTACACCCTTGCGGTGGCGGGCGGTGCTCGTAGTGTGCTTCATAACGTTCCTCCGATCAGCGGATGCGCACGGGGGTGCGGTTGGTCAGCAGCTGGCGTAGGTCGATCTCGACGCGGCGACGGACGGTCAGGCCTTGGATCACGGCGGCACCACGGGCGGGACAGGAGGGGTCGATGACATTGGCGAGCTCGCCGTAGGTGGACTCCGAGCCGTTCTGGATCGCGTAGGCTTCGAAGCGCCGGAAATGCTCGGGCGTTATGCTGACAAAGCGGCGGCCCGCGAAGGTCTCGAGATTGTCGCGGTGGTAACGGTTCTCGAGAATCTCGTCGGCCATCACGAGGCGGAAGCGCATGCCGATGCGGCGGCAGATCTCTTCGACGCCGGCCAGCTTCAGCCGGTAGCCGGGCTCCTCGAGCTGGCGCTCGTCGCGCTTGTACTCAACGAGTTCGTCGGGCCCGTCGACACGGCTGATCCAGAGGTCGGCGTACCAGTCGTTCCAGACGTCACCGATGGGGAACCGGAGCAGGCAGGGTTCGCTCTGGGCCCACTCAACCGTGAAGTCGCATTCGGCGGCAAGCAGGCCGTAGCGCGCATTGCCTCGCCTGATTTGCTCCCGCGGCGGGGGTCGTTGCCTCATTTAAAATGCTCTCGAGATTGTTCGGGAGCGAGCTATGAGGACGGTGAGCATGGCAACGCGTACGGAGCTGGTCGCTGCGATCAGCGAACGGTACCGATCGGCTGATCGAGCAAGCAAGGGCCGGGTGCTGGACGAGTTCGTTGCGGTGACGGGATTTCACCGCAAGCATGCGATGCGGCTGATGCGGGCGGGCCCCGCGGTCACGACGGCGAACGTCCGCATCGAGCGTCGGATCTACGACGAGGCGGCCCGGACCGCGCTTATCGTGCTCTGGGAGGCGGCGGATCGGCTGTGCGGCAAGCGATTGCGACCGCTCATTCCGATCCTGCTGGAGGCGATGGAGCGCCATGGCCATCTGGACTTGGCGCCGGCGGTGAGGTCGCAGCTGACGAAGATGAGCGCGGCAACGATCGATCGCGTGCTTCGCGCCGCAAAGGCCGGTAATCGCAAACCGCGGCGACGTGGTGTCGCGGGAACGGCGCTCCGGCAAAGCGTACCGATCAGGACGTTTGACGACTGGGACAATCCGGCACCGGGGTATGTCGAAGCCGATCTCGTATCGCACAGCGGTCCGGTCGCGAAGGGAAGCTTTGCGTGGACGTTCACGTTGACTGACATCGCGACCGGCTGGACTGAGTGCGCGCCGCTACTGCTCCGCTTCGCCTACGGCTCCGCTCCACAGCGTCCCATCAACCGGGAATCGACCTCGCCTGGTGATCGGCGTAGGGGAACACTCTGGTGAGGCAACGGCATCACCGCTCGGGAACATCTTCTCGTGAGGCAACACGGTTCTCACCGTGATTGTCGCGCAGCAACGCCGACAAACGCACCTCCGGAAAGTACCTTCACGGACGGTGTTCAAATCAGCGGATATTACCGGCGCAACGCGCCAAGCCGGCTGGCCGGAGCAGTCGCCACGTTCGCCCCTGGTGCCCGGACGCCCTGGAAGGTGAACCCTCTGGGTCAGACATTGATCGTGACCGATGGTATGGGCTGGGCGCAATGCGGGGGCGAGGCGATCGTCGAGATCCGCGCCGGCGATGTGATCTGGTGTCCGCCCGGGGAGAGGCATTGGGAAGGTGCCACGCCCGATGAGGCCATGACCTACCTGGCCATTCACGAGGGAACGGTCGAGTTCACAGGCAAGGTGACCGACGAGGAGTATCGAAAGGGGCCATCGATCACCTCTTTTCGGTCGTAACTCCCCCCGCTGAGAAGCACGGAACCAAGAACTGAATGGCGCCGCTCGTCGTCAGTCAACCCTGTCGCTTGATCCAAGGCAGGAATGAAACCGACCATGCCGACCGTCTTGATGATTGAGCGATATAAGGGCCTTGGCCTAACCGCGCCACCTGGCGGCACACCGCGGATGACAGCTCGCCGGCCTGCGATTGACCGATGAGGCCGGCGGAGTTTTCGTGAGGTCGGGCCTGCCGAGCAGGTTTCGCCAAGAGTTTACGCAGCAGGTTGTGAAGGCCGCGGGCGGTACCGGTTTCGGCGCAACGGACGGACCGTCGCATCGATAAAAGGGATGTTCAGACGATGGAGGGCGCGACGACTTGTTGTTCGAACGATGTGTTGGTGAGGGGCGGCGGCCGGACCAGGCTTTGGGCAGTGCATCGTTGACGGTCCTTGCTTGATGACCCACAACGGCTGGCACGTTTGAAAAACACAGGTGTGCCCGGAGTAGACCCATGGTCAGCAGCGACGCCGAAAACGCCATCCCGGCCAACTTCTCGCTCGCGCGTCTGGTCAAGATGCGAAGTGCCTGCGCCGAGGATTGAATTACTTGGTTGTCTTTAGAGGTCGCCTGCATGGCGCCACAGGTAGGGTTGTCAAGGCCGCGTCGACATCCGCCCGCCGGACGATTGCGCCTCTGCTCGTGATGCGATGCGCTGCCGCGGGGTGGTCCCGGCGACCCGGGTCCGCCTGAGTCGGATGGCGTGACCAGGCTAGAGTATCCGTTGTGATCAAGCGGATTTCGGTGTCCAGTTTCTGCCTGTTTTGAGCAGCGAGTTTGCCAGGATGACGAGCTTACGCATGACCGCTGTGATGGCTACTTTCGGCGGTTTTCCGGCAGCAACGAGAGCCTTATATTTAGCCTTCATGTCGGCGTTGAACCGGGTGGCGACGAGCGCGGGCATGTAAAGCGCGTGTCGCAGCTGGGCTCGTCCGCCCCGGATATGACGCTTGCCGCGGTGCTGCCCGCTGTCGCGGGCGATTGGTGCGAGGCCGGCCAGCGACGCGACCTGCTTGCTGTCGAGCGTTCCGAGTTCGGGCATTTCGATGAGCATGGCGATCGCCGTAGTCTCGCCGATACCGGGAATGGAGACGAGAACCTCGAAGCGCGTTGCAAGGTCCGGCTCGCGGGACAGGCTGGCTTTCAGCTCGGCGTCGATCGCGGCGATCTGCCGGTCGATCTGGGCAAGCCGCTGCGCGGCGTGGCGTTTCAAAAGCCGCGAGCGACAAACATGCTCGCGGTTCTTTGCAGCGGTCCGGTCCTTGACCAGGCCGAGCCTGGCAACCTGCAACTCCTTCATATCGTCGAGGATCTCGCTGACGATTGGCCGCGACGGCAGCTCGAGCAAGGCACCCATGCGTGCCAGCATCGCGGCGTCGACTGCATCGGTCTTGGCGTTGCAGCCGATTGCCTCGGCAAAGCGCCGGGCCTGGCGCGGGTTGACCTTGGCAAGCGGCAAGCCGGCACTACCGAGCCGGCGCTCGAAGTTGTGGTGGTAGCGTCCGGTCGGCTCGAAGACGACGCGGGCGATGCGACGATCTGCAAGCCAGCCCAGCAAGGCCTTGAGGCCTTTGGCATCATTGGTGAACTGGCGGGCTGTGCCCGCCGGGTGCAAGTGAACGTCGAGCGTCGCTTTGCAGATATCGACGCCGACATTCTGAGCTATACTGGTCTCCATCTTTTCCAGGTCCTCTGCTTGTCATGCGGGCCCACAAGCCCACGTATCCGTTCAGGCCACAGGAAAAGAGAAGGGCGATCAAACTCTAGCTCGGTCCATGACGACCAGCATTTTTACGATCCGTCCCTTCCCGCCACCGGCGAGTTTGCGGCTCGTCGGCGGCGGCCTATCTTCGCAGAAAGGCCGGAGTCTTCATAAGACAAGCTGTAGTCCGGCACGGTAGATACGTCAGAACAGGATCGCCTGCAGCATCGCTAGAGTCCGCCGAACGAGGCCGAGAGCGCCCGCGATGTCGCCAGCTTCGGCGAGGGTCGCCTGGACGAGTGCCGACGTCGCGGCATCGAGCGAAAGCACGGTTTCGTCGTAACGCCCGTCCTCGTCGGGCAGCTGGTTCCATCGTGCGGTCGCCCGGGCGAGACCGGCGGCGGTCGTGAGCGCCGACATCCAGGCTTGGAACACGGAGTCGGTAGCGAGCGGATCCAGGCGATGCTGCAGCGTGTCGAGCAGGCTGCCGAAGGATCCAACGAGATTGGCTTTGGTCGCCATGACTATGTTCCTCGGAAGGCGTTTACAATTGCGGTGACCGCGGAGAGAGCGCGGACGACGCGCTGGCGGGCGATCTCCGCCACACGCGCGCGTTCGGTGCGGCTCAGATGGGGATCGGCCTTAAGGACCCGTCTGAGATCCTTGTCGGTCTCGGCGACGACCACCAGAAGATGGTCGAGCGCCGGATAGAGCTGTCCCGCTGTCTCGGCCGCATCGCTGCGGGCGTAGAAGTCGACCATCGCGTCGTGACGCTCTTTCGACGCTACCGGTGGCGCGGCGTTCAGAGCGTGTTGCATGCGCTGGGCGGCGAGGCCGAGCAACAGGACTTCGTCGCCCTTGCGGCTGTTCTCCCAGATCGCGATCTGGCTGCGCAACGCCGAGAAGATCGGATCCTCTCCTTCGGGGCGCTTTGCGACCAGCTTTCTCAACTGGTCGACCTTGTCCTGTTGGGCGGCAAGCTCACCAAGATATCCGATGAAGTCCTTGACCGCCGCGACGCGCTTGTCGTCTTCGGCAGGCAGCACGGGGTGCTTGTTGAGAACGGCGACGAACAGCCCTTCGGCCGCCTTCGCGGTGGTGAAGGCGTCCTCGAACTGGCGCGCAGGATCGGCCGGCTTCGCCTCGACGATCTGCGTGAGCGCATCGGCGTAGCTGCTCAGCGCCTCGATCAGGGTCAGAGCCGGCGTGAGTTGGTCGGTCAACGGCTTGAGCGACAGCGGATTCCCGGCGGGACCGCCCGGACCGCTGCACAAGGCGCCTCCGTTGGTGGTCCTGACGAGCTCAGGTTCGGTCCGCAGTCGGGCATCCGGGCGGCCACACGCAGCATCGGCCGTGACTAGTGCGATGTTGGCGGCACGTCGGCTAGCTTCCACCTTGCCGAGGAACTGCCGCGACGCGACAGCCGCGACATGCCCCTGCTCGGCGACCTTGCCAGCGTACTCGACGCGTAGCGCATTGGTCGCGCATCCACCGAGAGCAATCACGAGGCCCGTGGCCCCGATCCATGACCTGTTCCGAAACATCGCGTATCTCCTAGTTGCTGGAGGACTGTTTGCTGAGCCGGCTGAGGATGTCGGGAACCAAGCGCTCGGCAAAGCCGGCGAGCAGCGCGAGGATGAGCATCCTGAAGAAGCTCGGCTGGTCGAAGAGTCCGAGCCCGATCGCCGTCCTGCAGAAGGCCTTGTCGTTGAGCCCACGCGCCCGACAATCGCTGGCGACGTAAGTGGTGGTCGACTCGTCGGCCGCCTTCGCGCCCGCGCCGTTGGGATCGACCGGGGGCTTCGTGCTGGGCGTCGGCGTCGATACCGCTGTCAGCGGCGCAGGAGCCGCACGGGCTGCATCATTGCCCACCGGCACGATTGGCGCGGCCGGCGTCTCCACCTTGCTGTCCGATCGGGCCGGTGTCGATTTTCCTGCATCCGTTCCGCCGCCAGTGCCGGTGCTCGCTTCCGGGCGCGGCTTCGCCACGCCGGTCGAGTTTGCGGTCGAGCCCTGCGTGACCGGGCTCCTAGCCGAAGCGATCGTCTCGGGGAGCATGCTGCCGAGCAGATTCGCCATCACGACCCAGTAGATCACGAGCGCGAAGCCGCCGCCGGTGAACAGCGACATCAGGATGCCGACCCAGCCGATACGCAGGCCGGTAAGTTCGTAGACGCCGTCCTCGGTGAGCGCGTCACGCGATACCGCCTGCTGCAGGCGGTTGCTGATGCTGAGCAGTGCTCCGAACATTCCCAATGCGACCAGAACGGTCATCCCCTTGAAAGCGGGTTCTCGGATGTGATCGTAGGTGATAGCGAGCATGCTGCTGGCGACGGCGAACGACACCCAGATGAAGAGTTTCAGGCGCTTGATCGACTTCTCGCGTGCGATGTTCATCAAATAGTTGCTGTGGATGATGTCGAGCAGCGTCTTCGTCTGCTCACGAAGGAAGTCGGCGCCCTGCCAACGGACGTCATCCTTGGGAGGAATACTGTCCAGGTAGGTCTTGCGGGTCTCTAGCGGCACGACGCGGCGGAACCGGTCGTTGATCGCCCAGAACCGGGCCAAGATCATCTCGTCCGGCATGGTGTCGACGAGACCCGCCTCGATGTACAGGAATTCCGAGAACTCCGGATGCGGCTTCCGCATCGCCTCCGCGTACTCACGCTTGAGATCGGCGAAACGGTCCGTGTGGGTGGGACGGCAGGAATTGAAGTTGTCTCGGAGCGATCTGCCGTAGGTGCGGCCGACGTAGCTCGATTCTTCCCAGATCTGATCAGGTCCACTGCGCATGGAACACCTCCCCCGTTACAGCTCGGCGAAGAAGGTCAGCGACGGGGCGAAGAAGTACTCACCGCCGCGCATCGTCACGAAGCCATGGAAATCCGCGTCGACCTGCGCGCTGGCGGGCGCTCCGTAGTGAGCTCGCCACTGCTGGACGGCGGTCTCGCCTGGAGACAGCTGTCCGATGATGGGGTCGATCCCTGTATCCGCGCGGATGAAGTCGGGTTCGTTGGCCCAACGGCTTTGAGTGAACTCGAACTGCCGGGATATGTCCTGATTGTATGCCATGAATAGCAGTCCCACGCCGCGGCGCGGTAGTGACGAGATGGTATCGAGATCATCGGCACGCTCGCCGAACGGGATGCCCCGCCTTGGCATCAGGTGCGCGCGCTCCTGCGCCTCAACCGCTCCGAACTCGTCGACGGTGCCGCCGCGTGGATTGACCTTACGGATATGCGCCTGGAACGGACATTTCAGGCCGTCGAGATCGCCAGCATAGTTGAAGTCGTTCGCCGCGGGTGGAACCCCGGTGTCGGACTTCTGGACCGCGAGTGGCGTCCCGTCCTCGAAGCGCCCGACCACCATCGCTCCAGCCCGCTCTTCGTCGACACCGACCAGACCGAGCGTCGCCGCGAGCTGCTGCTCCTGACGCTTGAAACCGCGGACGTCCTGCTCGAGTTTGCGATAGACGAGGTAGCTACCGTACGCGTCTTCGGCCCGGGATGCCGGGTCGGCGACCAGCGCGATCCGCCCGGGACCGAAGGCGGGGTCCCACTGGCCGATGCCACCCGACACCCGCTCGGCGGCAACGTCGTCGGCAAGCATCAGGGGCTGGCTGCGACCGTCGACATAGCCGAAGTGCTCTATCCCAGGCCCCTTGTCGACGCGGCGCAGGGCGTGACCTGCATCGCGGCCGACGACGTGGATGCCCGCCGTGGTCAGGCGGGTCTCGATCTTGGCCGCAGCGTTGGCAACCGCCGTGACGCTGTCATCGGCGATCACGACCAGGCCATGGATCTCCTCGGCGAACTTGGGCTCCCATGATTGGGGCGAGGGGTCGTGCAGGATGGCGGCCTGCGCCTTCATGCCTGCCCGAAATTGCGGGTCCGCCGGAATTTCCGTGTCCGCGACGCCTAAGGCGCGATAACCTGCCGCCGAGATCATGATGAACACAGGGGTCGCCCCGCCGATGCCCAAGGACTTGAACTTCTCCGTCGCCTCGAGTTGGCTCAGCGCCGACGTTACATGGCCGCCAAGCTCCTTGAGAGCGATCCGGACCTTCGCCACCTGCTGCGAGTCGAACCTCAAAAACAGGTTGAGGGTCTGATCCCGACCATGTCCTTTGAGGATATTGCCTTGCAGGCGGGCGAGTAACGTCGCCAGTTGAGGATCTCGCCAATCGATCGGCCTGTCCAACATCTCACTGGGAATTGCCATGGTCATTCTCCGCTACGCCCCAGGACTAATTGGTCGCTGGTCATCGCCGCCATGAATACGTGGCGGGAGTGCGGAGACCGCTCGGAAGGCGTTCGGCGGGCGTGAATTGTGCGTGATTTGGCTGACTGCGTTGGGAATCGACACGACACGGGGGCGATGAGGGGGCAGAATGTCTGGTGCAGCGAAGCCTCGACTGGGTCTGTTCGGGCCGTTCCGACTGACTTCGGCCACAGGCCAGCGAATCGAAGTACCGAGCCGGAAGGGAATCGCACTGCTGGCCATGCTCGCCACGTCACCCGATGGGGAGCGCTCGCGGGGCTGGTTGCAGGACCGCCTTTGGGGTTCGCGCGAGCGCGAGCAGTCTCAGAGCAGTCTGCGTCGCGAACTGTCCCAGGTTCGCCGCATACTCGACGACCATGGCCTGGCTCTGATCGAGACTACCGGCGACCGTGTCCGCTTACGGCTCGATGCCATCGAACTGATGCCGGCATCCGCTAGCGATTTCCTCGAAGGAATCGATCTGCGCGGCGAGGAGGTCTTCGAGGAGTGGCTGCGCGAACAGCGTCGCGCCACGGTCGTCCCGAAAAGCCCGCCAACACCTTTTCCGAAGCCGGCCCTCACTCCCGGCCGGCCGGCATCGCTGGCGATCCTGGGGTTCGAAAATCAGACCGGAGATCCGGACGCGGACTACCTCGCCGAAGGCATCGGCGAAGAACTCATAGATCGGGTGTCGCGGCTGCGCTGGCTGCCGGTCATCTCGCCCGGCCCGGGACCGGCGCCGAAAGCGGGCCTGCTCGAGTCCGGCCGCACCCTTGGCGCGGCTTACATTCTCGGCGGGCGCCTGCGACGCGTCGACCACGGCTACTGGCTGTCAGGGCAGGTCATAAACGTGGCCACCGGTGAACTGGTCTGGTCGCCGCGCCTGCGACTGCCGGCCCCGCAGGCGTCCGGTGCGCTGGCGAGCCTGGTCGCAGAGCTGGTCGCGGTGCTCGAGAACCGTGTCGCCGATTTCGAGGGGGTGCGTGCGCTCGCCGTCCCCGAGGTCGAGCTTTCGGTGGCGGATTTGGTCTGGCGCGGTCGCTGGCACCAGGATCGGCTGTCGCATCACGATACGGAGACGGCCGGGAAACTGTTGAAGCGGGCCTTGGAACTGGCCCCGAACTGGTCCGTGGCAGTGCTCGAATACGCGCGCCATCTCGCTCTCAGGGCCTGGAACCGTCGCCTGACCGGAGAGTCCGTCGAGGAGATCCGGGCGCTCGCCCAGCGCGCCGTCGTTCTCGACTACGAGGATGCGCGTGGCCACATGCTTGTCGGTGCCTCCGAGATGTGGCGGCGGCAGCCGATCCCCGCGGAGATGTCGCTCCTGCGCGCGGTCGACCTCAATCCGAGCCTCGGTATCGCGTGGGATCAGCTGGGCACGCTGCGCATCCTCACCGGTCGGCCGGATGCGGCGCTAGAGCCCTTGGCGACGGCGATGCGGCTGGCGCCCCTCGACTACCGGCAATTCTACAAGCAAGGCGAGGTCGCGATGGCGCAACTCATGCTCGGCGAACTCGACCAAGCGCTGGCCGCGGCCGATCGCTCGATCAATCTGCGCCCCGGCTACTGGTATGCACACGTCTGCAAGATCAATGCTCTCGCCCGCAGTGGGAAACCTGCGGACGCGCGGCGCGCGTGGAAGGATCTCCAGCACAACCGACCCGGTTTCGAGACGAGCTACATCGACTGGATACCGTTCTCGGATCCGAAATGGCGCGAATGCCTGAAGACCGGGATCGACGCCGCAGCGGACACGTAGAGGCCAGGAGAGTGGGCGATGGGTTTCAGGCTGAAGTACGACGGTCAGCTGGACAAGGTACCGGACTGGCGCCTCAGCGCCCGTGACGCAGCCCAGGTCCAATTCGATCTCGAACGCCTGAACCCGACAAGCTGGTGGGGTCGGCTCCGCGCTGCCGTGTGGCCAAGCCTCCAGCGCTTCGTCCTCACGCTGCTGCAGACGTTCCTGCCTCGCCTGCGCATCGGCCGGCTGCTGATCCTGACCAGGTTCGCGGACATCGAAACCGTCCTGAACCGCGCCGACGACTTCGTGGTCCCCTTCAAGCCGGACATGCGCGCGCTCAGCCCCGGTGCGACCTTCATGCTCGGACTGCCCGATCCGGAACACATGCGACAGCACGATGCGGTGTCGCGGTGTCTCCAAGATCCGCAGCTCTACGAACAGCTGTTGAACGATACGACGGCGAAGGCGCGGTACCTGCTCGAGAGCTCCGGCGGACGTATCGACGTGATGCGCGACTACTTCACCCGGGTCGCCGCAGAGACGGCCATCACCTTTCTCGGGCTCGAAGTCGACGACGTCGACGGCTTCGCGGACTGGACCCTGGCGATGTCCGCCGTGATCTTCGCGGACCCGTTCGGCGACGCGGCGATCCGTGAGCTGTCCCAACATGCAGCATGGCGCTTCGGCGGCTTCGCCGACCTCGCGATCAAGACGGCCCGAGCCGGCAGGGCGCGTGGTCTCGTGCGGGAACTCGTGAACCAGCGCGTGCTCGACGACGAGGAGATCCGTGCGGTCCTGTTCGGGCTGGCGGTCGCGCTGGTGCCGACGATCACGCTGGCAGCCGGCAACGCCCTGTCCTACCTCCTGTCGGACCCGGACGCTTGGCAGAGCGCCGTCTCGGTCGCGGACGTGCCGGGCGAGGAGTTGCAGCCGATCATCGCCGAAGCGATGCGCTTGCGGCCGCCGCTCAATCCGGGTCAGTTCCGCTACGTTCCCGTCGCGACCGAGTTGCCGCGACGGGGCTGGTGGCGCACCCGCGTGCCGTCGGGTACGGTCGTGCTGGCCGCGACCGCCCAGGGCTTGCGCGATCCCCGCGTCTATTGCCGGCCGCGACGGTTCAGCCCGCGGCGTCCGAGACCCAACGCCCGCCTCGTCTTCGGGGACGGCATCCACACCTGCATGGGCGCAATGGTGGCGATGCGCCAACTCGAGAAGCTGTTCGCCGAGCTTCTGCGCCTTCCCGGGCTTCGTCGGGCGATCGGACCGGATGGTCTGCTTCACTCTATCACGCCCTTCCCACGACGCCTTGACATGACGTTCACGCAACCCCGCGAGCCGGCCGGGCATGCGATGACGACCATCCTGGTTCCGCTGCCCGAGGCTGAAGCCGGACGCGTTCGCGCCGAGCTGTCGAATCTCGGCAATCCCGCCAAACAAACCGTCCGCGACGCTTTCGACGAAGCCGGCATCGTCCACTTCGTTTCGGTTAGTGCCGTCGATGTCGGCACAATGCAGAAGGCGGACTGGCGACTGGTTGTAGAATTCAACTGCGACGGGACCCACGAGCAGGCGGCAGCAAGGGTGGCCGCCTTCGCACCGGCAGGATTGCGGGAGGTGATCAGAGCCGCCGGCCATGATCCGGGCCGGGAGGGTCTGGCCGGTTTTCTGCTCCGCCACCGTCTGCAGGAGAGCTTCAGTCCTTTCGGCAATACCGGCTTGAGCTACAACGGTAGCCGGGATTTCTCGGCCCGGCAGATAACGCAGCAGCGCGAGTTGGCTGCCTTCGCCAGCGATGCGCTCGATCTTCATCTCCAGCTCAACGGCGGACAAAGTGATCGGCCGATCGCCGCGCTACGTTTCGTCAGGCAGTTAATCCTAGGCGCGGTCGACGCGAGCGACCAGACGGTGTCGACGACGCTTCGCGACCAGCTCGCGGTCCTCCAGAAGCGCGGTGGCACCCTGCGTTCGATGCTGTTCGTGCCGAGCCGCAAGCGGCTAAGCTTCACCGACTGGCAGGACCGTTCATGGCTTGCGGCCGCCTGGGCGTATCTTTGCTCCGCCCAGGGCCAGCCAGCTGTTTTGGCGATCATCGCGGCGCTTCTGATCACGATGACGCTGAGCTGGGCAGCACTCCCCACCCCGGCGACAGTGCTCGGCTGGTTCGGCGTCGCCACGACCGTCCTGCTCGTCGGCGTATCGAGTCTGGTCGCCTTCCTCCTCGTGATCGGCGGCGCAGCCTACGTCGCGCTGCGTCGCCTCGAGGACAGGGACCGGCCGGACGAACGGGATCCGGACTTTGCCTTGCGCAAAGAGATCTCGCTGCTCGAAAACGCTCCAGGTTACGCCCAGAATCACATCCTGGCTTGTTCGGACATCAAACCCGGGCCGTTGCGACGGCTGACGTTCGCGCTGGCGATGTGGGGCATCAGTTTCTTCGTAGAGTATAGAACTCGCCCCGGTTTCATCCTGGACATGGGCACGATCCACTTCGCGCGCTGGATCAGGATCGACAAGCCGGAAAAGCTGTTGTTCCTCAGCAACTACGACGGCAGCTGGGAAAGCTACCTCGAGGACTTCGTCACCAAGGCTCACCAGGGACAGACCGCAGCCTGGTCTCACGGCGAAGGCTTTCCACGCACCCGCGGATTGGTCGGGGAGGGCGCGAAGGACGGGGACCGCTTCAAGCGCTGGGTCAAACGGCAGCAACGGCCGACCCACTTCTGGTACAGCCGCTACCCGGAGCTTACCCTCGACCGCGTTAGACTCAACGCCATCATCCATCATGGCCTCGCACGAGCCGCGAGCGACAGCACGGCGCGTCAGTGGATAGCCTGCTTCGGCTCGCTGCAGCGCCCGCAGGCCATGATCGAAACGGGTCAGATCCAGTCACTGGTGCTGCATGCCACGCCGAACCGCCCGGACGGTTGCTACCTGTTCGTCGCTTTCGGCGATAGCACCTCGCGCAGACGCGAGTCGCTGGCCGGCTTGCTCGCGGGAATGGCGCATCTGCCTGCCATCAGCTTCGGCGAGTGCATCAGCGAGCGCACGGGGAACTGTAGCTTTGTCACGTGCGGCTTGTCCGCACGTGGACTACGCGGGCTCGAATTCGGGGACGTGGATCAGGTGGACGGTCTGGCGAGCTTTCCCTTCGCCTATGTCGCCGGCATGCGGGCGCGGGCCAATGTGCTTGGGGACGTCCATCGCGAGACCGGGTGGCACTGGGATGACGATGAACTGCACGGCAAGCCGATCGACGGCGTCTTGGTCGTGAATGCGGTCGATGCCCGAACGCGCGACCTCGCTCAGGAGGCCATCGCCGAGTGGCTATCGGCTCACGGCGGTGCCATTCACCATGCCGTACGCACGCGGCCACCGACCGGACAACCACGGAGCCGCGATCACTTCGGCTTTCGCGATGGCATTTCACAGCCCGCAATGCGTGGCACCGCGGCGGCGGCGCGCAAAAAGTCTGCCAACGATCTGGTCGAGGCGGGCGAGTTCGTGCTCGGTTACGTCGGCAATCAGGGCTACCCGGCTCTTGCAATGAAAATCTGCCTGGAGCGCGATCCGGCAAATCAGCTGCCGGACGTCAGCCAGGATCCGTCCCGCCGCTTCCCGAGCTTCGACAAGGGAGACGTGTCTTCGCCGTTTCGCGATTTCGGGCGCAACGGAAGCTTTCTCGTGATCCGCCAGATCGTCCAGGAGGTCCCACGCTTTCAGGAGGCGATCTCAGAGCAGGCTGCAATGCTCAACGACCGCTACCCCAACCTGTCCGGCCTGGTCGGTCAGAAGGTGGATGGGGATTGGGTCGCCGGTAAGATGATCGGGCGCTGGCCGGACGGTACACCGCTCGTCGAAAGAAGCCGACCAAGCGGCCATGTCGCCCATCCTACCAATGACTTCTCCTTTGCCGCCGAAGACCCCCGCGGCCTTGCCTGTCCGCTCGGCGCACATATCCGCCGCTCAAATCCACGCGACAGCCTTGAACCGGATGCACCCGGCTCGATCAGCGGGAGCAACCGTCATCGCATGCTGCGTCGCGGGAGACACTACGAGATTGAGGGCGAGGGCGGGAAGATTACCGAACGTGGCCTCATGTTCACCGCTATCTGCGGTGACATCGAACGCCAGTTCGAATTCGTGCAGCAGAACTGGATCAACAATCCCAACTTCCACGGGCTCGAAGACGAGGTCGATGCCATTGTACCCTCGGCCGGTCGTGCCGGGCGATTTACCGTACCCACCGAGGCGGGTCCGATCCGTTTTCAGCATCTGCACCAGTTCACCCGCGTCGTTGGTGGCGGCTACTTCTTCCTACCAAGCCGGGCGGCACTGTCGTTCCTGTGTGGCGAGCCTACTGCTTCGCAGGGAAGCAGCTCGCCACTGAAGGCCGAGTGGCAGATCGCCCGTTCCCTTCCAGACGTGGCGATGTGAGCAACGCGCACCAGATTGAACAGGATCGGCTCGGACGCTGTCCACCTTGATGATGAGCCCCGAAATTGTCCCAGGGCTCGACGCCGATGGCGTCGATCGCGAAGTGTGCGGATGGGAGAAGACGAGCTGCCATGCATCCAGGCGCATCGAACTCGAGGGCTCCGATAGGCTGGCCGCAAGCAGGTCCCCCCCGGATCGTCGATCCGCACGCCCTCGGAGCTGGAGCGGTTTTTGGCAGAGCGCTACTGCCGAACCGCGGAAAGCAGTCTGCTGCCATTGACGGGCCATCGCTGCCTATTCGTTGCACTGAAGGAGGACGGTCCGCTGCAGCCCGGCGTAGCGATGCACGAGGCCGGCTGCCCGATATTCCTCGTTCGCCATCATCGCAAGAAAGTGCTTTGCAGATGGGTAGCGCACAAGCAGCACCTTGTCCCAGTCGGTTTCCGGCGTGCCGGCCATTCCGATGAACACATGCTCGACCCCACCGTCATAAAGCACCTCCGCTCGGCTTATCGCACCAACCGTGACAGTAAATATCATCTGATAGCGTTTGTACGCCTCCTCGCCTGAACAGTCAGGCTGGCCGCTGCCTTCAGGATAGCGCGCTCTCTCGCGGAACTTAAGCAAGTTAAGCATAATCACGGGGCGGTCCAAACCAGCGTCTCTTAAACCGCGAACTTGATCAGCTGTCGGATCGATGCTGCAGTCGATCATTTTGCCTCCAACTCGTGCCATATGTGACATAGACAGATCAGCGTAAGTCTACGCAAAAACCCAGATACTATTAGGCTCGTAGTAGGCAAGCATGACTGGAAGACAAGCCTGATCCGCATATGCCAAACTTTGCTAAGCTGTTTGCCGTAGCCAACATGCCCGCACGTTGACGCGAGGCGTTCGACGCGAACGACGATCACCATTTGATCCAGCGGAAGAGTACCAGGCGGGCGAGCACCGTGCAGCTGAGGACTGCGCCGCCGTACCATACAACGACATACAACGGGTCGTCGTGCCAGCAGCTCCACGCGAACGCGAACGCACCCCAGCCGGCACTGCCGAAGCCAGCGGCCCATGCTACCAGTCGCGGTTTCGTCGGCGCTGCACGACTGGCCAGCATTGTGAGCATCAATGCTATCGGCAGCGCGTAGACCAGCGTCAGGGCGGCGCACTTCACGCCTTCGTGCCATTGCAGCCGGGCCGCGAGGCCATGCGGCATCTCCATTGAATTGCCGAAAACAACTGCGACCGCGACCAGCGCAACGCTCGCCAAGGCCCACCACCACCGCCGGGGCGCGCCAGCCGGGTCGAGGGCCAATACAACCGCCGTGCCTCCGGATAGCGCCAATGAAAAGCAGCTCGCCATCTTCCACCAGAACATCGTGCTGTTCATCGCGGCTAGCAGGTCAGGCCGCGGCCGGGCCATGCTTAGGATGAGGACAAGTTCAACGGCGGCAAGGGCCAGCACAACCATGCCATCACGCCCGGCGCAGCGTACTTGCACAGGGGCAAGGTCCGCGACGAGGCTGTCGACAAGTGCCTCACTCGATGACCTTTTAGCCAATGCGATCATCTCCGTGCTCTCCGGCTCGTCTGGCCAATCGAACCAAACCCCTGTGGATGTTGACTTTGACCAGCGCCGTACCTTGTCCGGTCGCCATTGCTGCTTCTTCGATGCTGAAGCCTTGCAGCTTGACCAAGCGGATGACGCTCGCTTGTGCCGGCTTCAACGTCTCGAGCAGTCCGAGAACAGTCGCGCCGATCGCCGCGTATCCCGTATCGGCCGTTACCATGCTTTGGTACCGCGTCGCCCTCAGGAAGCATCTCGAGAGGGCGCGCGGTCATCGATCGCAGCCGGTGGATCCATTTGTATCGGGCGATCGCCGCAAGGCACGGACCGAAAAGTCGCCCATCACCATAGGTGTGGCGTCCGGGATGGAATGAAATCAAAACGTCCTGAACGGCATCATCGTCACTGTCTGGATCCAGGCGGCGGCGATAGTAGCGTTCGAGCCACGTTTGCAAATCGTCGAGCAAATGCCGGTAGGCAGGACCATCGCCGGCTTGCCCGGCGATCATCAGCGTGTCCCAAGCGCGGGACACTCAGATTCCTGCATACCATTCGTAGCCACGGTCTTCCCAATAACCGCCCTTGCCCAGCTCCATATGCGCGAAGCTATCGACCGCTTGAATGCGCATGACGTACTTGGCATGCTTGTAGCCGAGCTGGCGTTCGATCCGCATTCGACATGGTGCTCCGTGGGCGACGGTCAGCGGTTTGCCGGCCATCGAGTGGGCTACGATCGTTTGAGGGTGAAAGGCGTCGTTGAGGTCGATACTCTCGTAGTAGAGGCCGGTAGATTGCATCCCGCCCTTCGATACCTCACCACCGTAATTGTCGGCGCAGTGGAAGACGATGTACTTCGCAGTCGGTAGCAACCCCGCAGCCTTGAGCAACGGCCCAAGTTGCGGCCCGCTCCATTGCCCGATCGCACTCCACCCCTCGACGCAGTCATGTCGGGTAATCTGGGTCCGGGCGGGTAATCCGCGCAGTTGCTCGATCGACAGCGACGTCGGCCGCGCCACCAGTCCGTCGATCTTGAGCCGCCAATTCCTGAAGCCTTCGTCGACGTGCCGCCGGTAGACATCATCGGTCGGGTCGGTCGAACCGTTCGCCTTGAACACCGGCGAGATATCGGCAGCGCTGAACTCTTGCGCCAAAGTCCGACCGCCGATCAACCTCTGCCAGCCGTAGGTGGCATTTTCCGCCTTATCGACGAAGGTGTTGGCTCCCATCGAACTCGACAGTCTGTCGCACCCGGCGAGAACCAGGCCGCCGGCACCCACGCTGATCAGCGAACGTCGGGTAAGGATTGTCATGGGCGGCGCTCCTTGCCGACATCATACCGTCCGGTGATCATCGACCGCATCTGGTTCCACGGTCCGGCCAGGACGACCATCAAGACATGGACGACGATAAAAGCGACCGTCAGGTTGGTGACGATGAAGTGGATCGATCGCGCCGAGGCTCGGCCACCGAACAGGCTCGGCAAGGCCCCGCCCAGCGCGGCATTGAAACCAGGGGACATCGACAGCCCGGTCAAGATCATCAGCGGTAAGAGCACGAAGACTGTGCCGCCGTATGCGATCTTCTGGAGGATATGATAGTGCTTGTCATCCTCGCCACGCGGGAACCGCAACTTGGCGTGATTGGCAATGTCGCTCCAAAGGTTTTGCGGGGAGAGCTCTTTGAGCCGCGGCCAGACATCGTTCTGCAAGTGACGCGTGAACAAGCCGAAAATTAGATATACGAGTCCGCTGACAATGAACAACCAGGCAAAGAAGAAATGCCATCGGCGCGCGGTCGCGAGATCGCGGTCTGCCGGGAAGGTGACCCAGCGCGGGAATGCTTGTTGCTGAACTTCACCGTCAGCGTCGGCGTTTGTGCCGAGAATACCGCTGGTATCGACCGACAGCGACCCGAGACGGGTCGTGCCCATGACACGGCCGTCGGGCTTGTCCATCGCGCCGATTTCAAGCCAGCGGCGGCCGACGTCGGCGTCGGCTCCGTAATTTCCCCAGTAGAGCGCCGGATGGGCGTTGAGGATGTTGAGACCGCTGGCCAGCAAAAAACCGATGCAGAGCGCGTTGATCCAGTGGCACAGACGCGTGAGGAAACGGTGACGGTAGTATACGCGGCCAACTTCCGGCGGGGGCGCTTCGGCAACTACAGGGGTGTCGGCGACAGGGGCCATTGTGCGTCCTAAAACTCGGCGCCAATCGAACGAATGCGGGCGATGAGGTAGAACGCAGCCCTCATCGCCCGCAGGTTTGCGCTTACTGCGGAGCCGGAGCGTCGTGCTTCATCGCATCCGGCTTCATCGAATCGTGCTTCATCGCATCACGCTTCATCATCGCGTCGTGCTTCTTCATCTGTGACTTGGTCATCTTGGTCTTGGGAGCCATATGATCCGACGCCATGGCGTCGTGCGTCGCCATGGCGTCGGCGCTAGGAGCCTTGGTCGTGTCCTGCGCCATGGCACCAGTGGCACCCAGCGCAGCGACGGCTGTGGCAATCATCAGAGTCTTGTAAGTCATGATCGTCTCTCTCGTGTTTGGCCGCTTGCCCCAACGGCAAGCGGCGGGGGTGAAAACTTGGTTCAGCCACGAACCGCGGCGATAATGGCGCCGCCAGTCGGCTGGACTAGAACGGCAGTCGATAACCCTGCCACAGGTGGCGAAAGCTTGTAGGTTCGAGGCGTGCCCTGCCAACTGCCCAGCTTGACCAACTGGCGCACGACATTGCGATGGCCGAGCGTGCGGCCATCGTTCTCGCCCGCCTTGATCGCGACCTGTATAGTTCGCGGATCGTAACGCACCAGCCAGACACTGGCACCCTGGACGGGAGCAGTCCCGGCACCGACCGAGACAGTATCGCCAGTCAGTGTTAACGACGGCGCATTCGGTCGCGACGCCTTGGCAAGTAGGGCTTCGATCTCGCTCGCCCGCGCCCCCACGACGTCGTGACGGCCGTCGACGACCACCTGCGGCGTCCAGACCTGATCGTGATGAAGTCCCTTGGCATAGTCCCACTGCCGCTGGGTAAAGGCGGGCGTAGCGAAGCTATCCTTCCAGCCGAGTTGATCCCAATAGGTCACCGCGAAAGTCAGCGCCAGTACGCCGGGGCGGTCTGCGATCGCGGCGATATTCTTCAACGCGGGCGGACACGAAGAACAGCCTTGGCTCTGATACAATTCAACGATCGTCGGATGCGCTGCATCGGCGAGCGCCGGCGCGGCGATCAAACCCGCGATGGCAGCCATGCTGGTGAACGATAGGGTCATCACGACACTCTCCGAAGCTCTCAAGGCCATCTTCGGCGGCGACCAGGTCAAAGTTACAACTTTCCGATCTAAATTCCGTCGCGTCCTGATCTCAAGCCGGTATATGTTATGCACGTGAGCACCGAGCGGCGTTTACAAAAGTGCCAACTTTTTGCTCTGCCCAGCCCCATTTGCACGATACAGGCCAGCTTGCGTAGTGTGACCTCAATGAGTTGTTGCCGGAACGCAACCCTGACAAACACTCTTATTGCTGTGCTTACAATGGGTACCTGCGTTTCCGCGGTCCGGCGAGGCGGGGTGGTTGGCTATGCAGCAAGAAAAGCACGGTCGTGCGATGTTTAGGGGGGAAAATTTAGAGAAAATCTTAAATATCAAGCTTGATAAGCGCCGGATCATCCACATGGACGGTTGCCGCAAGAAGGGGACTGGTCGGAATCGCATGGCAAGACGGTCTGCCGACCAACTCGTAGGGCGATACGGTGTTCAAGATCACGCACGGCGTTTGACGGATGGTGGCTCGCCTGATGCTTAAAGGTCGGGGGCTTGGCGAGATCGGCCTCCGGGGACGGCGGTTGGCGCATCGTCGGATAGCGGAAACGTCGTCGTGTAACCCGCCGAGGCTCCGACCCGTACATGGACCGACAAGGAAACAGGGTATGATGGCTCCGCTTATGTTCGGCACCGGTATCGAAAACAGCATTCCAACGGTCAAGGGCGGGATTGTGCGGGTCGACGAGATGGCGAAGTGCGACCACTACCGGCGCGGGCGGGAGGGCTTCGCACTGCTCGACGAGATCGGCGTCGGCTATCTGCGCTACGGGCCGCCGATGCGTACGACCTTCCGCGGATCCGGCCGCTATGAATGGGAGTTTGCCGACGTGACCTTTGGGCATCTAGTCCGAACCAATATCGTGCCTATCGTCGATCTGTGTCATTTCCCGCCGGGGACGGTTCGCCATTGACTCGGGCTTCTACGGCGGGGTTATCAAATCAATAAGGCAAACCAACCTCGCGGGCTGACATCCGGTTCGGAGCCCGTGAACCGATATCGGAAAGCCTTGCCCCAAGGGCGGTGCCGCAACGCCTTCCAGCCCACAAAGGACGAGTAATGGCTAAGCACCCCATCGGCATCATCGGCTTCGGCAAGATCGCGCGCGACCAGCACGTCCCGGCGATCTCAGCCACACCCGAGTTTGAACTCGTCGCGGTGTCCAACGTCGGTGGCGGAGCGGCGCCGGAAGGCGTGCCCGCTTTCGCCAGCTATGATGAGATGCTCAACGCGGTCCCCGACCTCAGCGCCGTATCAATCTGCACCCCGCCTGGACCGCGCCGTTCGATCGCTGCCGCATGCCTGGCGGCGGGTAAGCATGTGCTGCTCGAAAAGCCGCCAGCGGCGACTGTAACGGAGGTCGGCGACATTGCCCGCCGTGCCGAGGCGGCCGGTAGGGTAGCCTTCGCCACGTACCACGCCCGGCACAATGCGGCCGTCGAGCGGGCCGCCGAGTTGCTGGCTGGCAAGACGCTTAAGTCACTCTGCATCAGGTGGAAAGAAGACCTGCGGCGCTGGCATCCGGGTCAAGACTGGATCCTAGGGGCAGGCGGTCTAGGCATCTTCGATCCCGGTATAAACGCCCTGTCGATCGTTACCCGTATCCTACCCGAACCCGTATTCGTGAGCGCCGCAGAGCTGTTCGTTCCAAGCAACCGCCAGATGCCCATCGCCGCCAACCTGACCTTCAGCACCGGCCTTGCCACCGATGAGCAGCTGATAGGTGAGTTCGACTGGCGCCAGACCGGGCCGCAGACCTGGTCTATCGATGTCGAAACAGTCGATGGCACCAAACTCACGCTCGACAACGGCGGCTCGCGGTTAGATTGCGGTAAAGGGCCGCTCTTTGAGGGACCGGCTGATGAATATCCTAGAATCTACAAAGAGTTTGTGCAGTTGCTGAACGGGCTCAGGTCCAATGTCGACGCAGCGCCATTTCAGCTGGTCGCGGATGCGCTCATGCTTGGCTCAAGAACTACCGTCATGCCATTCGACTTCTGATCTGATTCTACGAAGCAGCCGGGTAGCCGAAAACAGCGTTTAAGAATCTTGGTGAACTGTGAAGCTTTGAAAAGTCGGACTGACGCCCGGCGGACGCTTGACTGGCGCGGACGTAGCGTCAGCACCAAGCCAACATCCTGCTTAAGATATGACTGCGTTAGCCTTGGCAGGCATGGGTAGGTCCTATCTGCAAGGCCTTGGCGGCAGACTTGCTCCAAGATCTGTCCGGGGACGGCAACGCCGACCGGCACTTGTGGATGGCTTGCATTGCACACTTCCTACTGATCTCGCTCTTCTTCAAATTAAAAATCATCGGGCCGGCAGCGACTGTGCGAGGACATTGCTTACTGTCGGCCGAACCCATAGAGGGGGGCAGACTGCCCGTTAAGGTGATCGCAGAGAGGCATGGTCATGCGAGACCGTGAAATCAAGATTATCCCTGTTCACGAAGGGGCGCTGACAGTCGATGTCTCTGAGGACGAGATCGTCGTCGGAGGTTTTAGTGCTCAAACCCCCACGCTAACTATCGCATCGGCGCGTGAGACGGCACGGCGACTAATAGCTGCCGCTGAGCAGGTCGAGGCTCAACGCCTAATCGTTATAAGCTAGGACGATGCTGGTATGGCGATGGCTGGCCCGGTGTAAGCCATGGGGACGCCGTAGCCCTCGCCAGCGGTTCGCCGGACTTAGCAGGCCGAAAGCCCCCGGTGCCGGACTGAGCGGTATTGACGAACGAGCGGGGCTGCTCCGCGACTGGGGCCGCGTACGGATCATCAGGGGGCAACAACTATATTCCGATACGCACTGGCAAACGGTATCGCGATCGGTGGTATTCGATACAGCCGCAGCCCCGCTGAGCATCGGCAGGCTGACCGGCCATGATGGCCGCCAAGGCCGAGCGCCAGCCTCGCCAGTGGCCTTCCCTGCCAACCTCAGCGGCATCGTGATCCATAATTGATAAGACGGGTGTGCCCCCTGCGCTGGCACGGAGCAGCAGACGGACGTACGGGTGCCTATGCGCGCTTGGAGTTTGAAGCTACCCCCTCGCGTAATCACACCATTTTCAGGTCGCTTGCCCCCTGACGAAGCGCGGGATAACCCTGTGATTACGCGAGGCTAGCCCCGCTTACGCACGCTGCCGGTTAACTCTCCGGTAACTGTTTATACGATGATGGCTAAACCCGTTCAACGGCAAATTCACTCAGTTCGTCGCAGGCGACGCAGGTGTATCTGAGCAAGTACACTCAAGTAAGCATATCATTTTTAGGTCGCCACAGTTTTTCGCCTCGGATATGCTCCATGCAACCAAGTGAGCATTATGGAACACAAGCCAACATTCGATGACTTTAACGAACTGGCAAGGCGAACTGGGCTTATAGCATCGCGGCATCTCGAACGATCAGTCAAGGAGATGATCGGCGTTAATGCCGCAAGCGGACGGCTTAACTCTGGGATGACCGTCAAACGTGCGCTTTCGTTGTTAGAAGCAGCTACGATTGAATTGGTGGACGACAGTCTTGCCGAGCTAAAGCGCTTCCGTTCAAGGAGTAATCTTGATGCTGCTGAACTCAGACACCTGACGGGCCTATCACTCACCGAAACTTACAAAACAATGAGCCTAGGTGTATTGACGCTAGTGAAGAGTATTAATCTGGGTCCCAGCGCTGTCACTGTCTTGGATGATAAGATCAACGATCAATGGGAATATATCAGATTTCGGTTGCGTCAGTCCAACTTAGGCGTTGACGAATTTATCGCTGTTGATCCACAACCAATAACAAATAATACTATCCATGCGCATGGCATCATTGGCGGAATGCAGCAGGGAACGAGCCGATCAACTATGACGATAGAAAATCACCTTGACAACGTCGCGATAGAGCGGGCGGTCAAAGCTGCCGAAGACGCGCTCATTGGTTGCGATAATAGTCCGTTGCGATCAGACGTCGAGGGCGATCTAGCGACAATCAAGGCACAGTTACAGAAGCCCAGTCCCGTAGCCTCAATTCTGCGAGAAACAGGGAAGAGTCTGCGAAACCTAACCGAGGGCGTCGCAGCAGGGTTGCTGACAGCCCCCGCTCAAACAGCGCTTCTTGCGCTCGCGTCAATCAGCGGCGGCTGACCGAGGTTTGCCAGCCCGCATAACGTTCACATAAAGGCCATTAGCCCGGAACGCGGGCGACCACCTTGATCTCGAAATCGAAGCCAGCCAGCCAGTTCACGCCGATTGCTGTCCAGGTGGGAAAAGGTGCCCTGTCGAAGATCGCGTTCTTTACGGCCATGACCGTATCGAACTGCTTTTCAGGATCGGTATGGAACGTCATCACATCGACGATATCGTCGAAACCACACCCGCCCGCTGTTAACGTGGCCTCGAGGTTGGCGAATGCCAGCCTTACCTGATCTTCGAACCCCGCCTCCGGCGAGCCGTCGGCGCGACTCCCAACATGGCCGGATACGAACAAGAAATCATCGGCCCGTACGGCGGCCGAATAGCGGTGCGCATCGTAGAGTGCGTGTCGGCCCGCAGGGAAAATCGCGTCGCGTGTCATATGGAAGTTCTCCTAGTCTTTTCCTGAGCCCGCTCCGGCGACTACCTCGACACACCGAAGCTGTTCAGATACGGCGCGTATGTTCAACACCTGAATTTGCGTGCTGTCAATTGAAATACGCAACGTATCTGAAAGGGAGGGGGCTGTTGGTTGTGAAGCGTCGAATTGATACGATGGAGGAGAACCGCCTCAAACTGATCGCGGCGGGCCGACGCGCGTTCGGTGCGAAAGGCTTCGCCGCATCCTCGATGGACGAACTGACCGCCGAGGTCGGCCTTACTCGAGGCGCGCTGTACCACGGCTTTGGCGACAAGACGGGCCTGCTCGCCGCAGTGGTAGCCGAGATAGATGGTGAGATGGCCGCACGGGCGTTCCAAGCCGGAGTGAGTGCAGGAGATAACTGGGAGCGGCTGATGATCGAAGGATCGGCCTACATCGGAATGGCGATCGAACCCGAGGTACGGCGGATCGTGCTGTTGGACGGACCGGCGTTTCTGGGCGATCCATCACGGTGGCCAAGCCAAAACGCCTGCCTACTCTTGACTAGGCAGGCCGTGGCCGAGCTGATCCGCGAAGGCGTCATGGTTCCCGTCGACGTGGAGGCTGCTGCCCGGCTTCTCAATGGCGCGGCACTCAACGCGGCACTTTGGGTCGCCGCCAGTGACAAACCTGAGTCCGTCCTTCCGGACGCCATCACAGCGTTCCGCTTGATGGCGACAGGCCTGTTGGCGGAGCGGCTGTGAATAGGAAAGGAGACGGGCGTCGAGGGCGGTGCCGCGGAACGGCCCGTTGCGCCGTCAGGATCGCGGCAGCCAAACACCGGCGTCATCGGATCAGGCAATCGGCTCAACGTGACAACGAACCTCGCCAACCACCGATCACGCCCAAGGCCGAATGAACGCAAGGTTCCACGGCGCACTGGAAACGGACCTAGCCCTGTGCTGTGATGGGCGCGCGAGCACATCCGATCACCTAAATCTGCACGGGCTCACCCAGGATGAGATCGGCGCCGGGCCGAGACTTGCAACGAAGGCATTCGCCCGGCAGGCACGACGCTGTGACGACCGCCGCGCGCAATAAAGATTTGAGTCTTTGCTCGCCGCTCGCCAGCTTGGCCTCAGCTTCTTGGCTGCACTGGTGCAAAGGATCGCGGGCCGATAGCTCGAGCCGTTGACGTTTCTCTTCGATCGGCAGTGGTTGGATCAGTTAGGCCAAAGATTAACTCGCGGTCCTCGGAGTCTAGTCAGCGTACAATCGAAAATGGACTCGATCCCCTCCGCGCGACCGTTGTGTTTTCAATAAACCGAGATGAGCAGTTGCGGCCAAACAGCCGATGCGGGCGACCTGACACGCAGCAGCCTTCGGATCAGACCCTGAAGGTTCCAGAATTTGCATCCCGCTAGGCACTCACGCCCGCGCTCAATCGGTGCCCTCCAGCAGGGACATGTAGTTGCCGTAACCGCCTGCTTCCATTTCGTCGCGAGGGATGAAGCGAAGGGAGGCCGAGTTGATGCAGTAGCGAAGGCCTCCCGCGTATTGCGGACCATCGTCGAAGACATGGCCGAGGTGGCTGTCGCCGTGTGCCGAGCGAACCTCAGTGCGAACCGTCCCGAGCGAACGGTCTTCGATCTCGATTACGTTAGCCGGCTCAATCGGCTTGGTGAAACTTGGCCAGCCGCAGTGGCTCTCGTACTTATCCGTGCTTGTGAACAGTGGCTCTCCAGACACGACGTCGACGTAGATTCCGAGCCGCTTGTTGTCGAGCAGCGCCCCAGTTCCAGGGTGTTCGGTACCGTTCCGCTGAGTGACGCGATACTGCTCAGGCGTGAGGGCCGCGATAGCGGCCTCGGACTTGCCATAGGACGTCATGGTCAGCTCCCTCTCTCTTACATCGATCACAAAGCCGGTATCCCTGCGAACCCCGAATAGGAGGCAGTTCGGTTCGCAGCGAGGCACTTGGTGCGGGTCACAGTGCGCAGGGATGCCAGGGTTAGCCAATTAGGCCGGAACGATCGACGTGAGGGACCGTCGCTTTCAGATTTCACTGCGATCTCTCCAGATGACCACCGGCGCCAAACTCCACGGCGGAAAGGACCTTGTCACCGAACGGATCGTCGCCGCGGCTACGGTACCGGACAAAAAGCGCCGCCGAGAGTACCTGGGCGGGAACCGCCTCCTCCATCGCCGCCTCGATCGTCCGCTGTCCATCACCAGCATCGCCCACGCGGCCGTTGAACCGCCGGAGATCGCCATCTTCCGCGAAGGCCGCCGCGATCAGGTCGAGCAGCTTTGATGAGATGATGCTCCCGCGCCGCCAGACCTCTGCGATATCGGCGAGGTTGAACTGGAACCTCACCTCGGACGGCAGCTTCTCGGATGCACGGCCGCGAAGAATCTCGAAGCCTTCAGCGTATGCTTGCATCAGTCCGTACTCGACGCCCTCTTGGATCATTCCGACGAAATGACCAGCGCCTGCCGGACCGACGTGAACGTATCCTAGCTCCGCACGATCGTCGCGACCGAGGCGACCGTGCGTGCGTGCGATGTCACCGAGGCCCGGTGCCAGCGAGGCAAGAATCGGATCAAGCAGCTCGACGGCCGACGCGTCGCCGCCGATCGTCATGCACAACCCGCGATCTCCGGCCGGGCGTGCATTCGAGATGCCGACATCCACATAGTGAAGGGCCCGTTGCCTGCATGACGCAGCTCTGCGGATGTCGTCTTTGTAAAAGGTATGGCCGCCGTCGACTAGAAGGTCGCCGGGATCTAACAGGTCGAGAAGTTCGGCGATCATTATCTCGGTCTCTTCGTCGGCTGGAAGAACGATCCATAGTACGCGCGGCGACGTGAGCTGCGCCACTAGGTCGATCAGCGACGTAGCGGCCATGGCACCGTCCCCCGCCAAGATGCCGACAGACTGGGGATCGTGGTCGTACACCACGACCTCATGGCCGCCCTGCATAAGGCGACGGACGATGTCGATTCCGGCGTGCCGCAGACCGATCAAAGCGAGGCGCATCGGAACTCCTACTGCCATGGGACGCAGACGATGCCGTCCCCAACCCCTCAGTCGGATGCCGGACGGTGGAACTAGCGGCTTGGAAGGTCGGGCTGCGCTATGACTGGGCAGTTGATGATCGCGTGCGTTGGTCGCAAACCGCCGAGAAACGCGTTGCCCGGTCCTGCAGGATTTATCGATGCGCTCGTGACGAGGCCCTCCTTGATCAGCGCCTTGAGCTCGTCGAGCGAACGGATCCGCCTGACCTTGCCTGCCGCGATCGCCGCCGGCGTCCACATGCTCACGTGCGCGTCCCATAGCGGACTGTAGTTGTTGCTCGGCGAGCGCTCCTCATTGCGGGGTGGAACCGGAAACACGTTGATAGGGTCAATGCCCTTGTTTGCGAGGGAGGTTGAGAACCCTTGATCCTCGCCCGAACCCTCATCCGTGCGTCCGTTGAGCACCGGTGAGAAACCCAGGAGTGCAGAATCATCACCGGGCATCGACTTTCCGAAGCCGGGAACGGCCGCCAAGCGTGGTGTGAAGACGCCCTTCTCGAGCACCGCCGGCAGGTCGGCGGAGACATCCGTCACGAGATGATAGTAATACTGTTTTCCGGCCTGGAACCCGTCCAGCAAGGACATGGTCACGGTACGCTTTTCGAGATCTATCGATTTCAAGCGGTCATGGGCCCCCGACGCGTTCTGCACAATTTGAACGTTTAGGACGATGCCGTTCGGTAGGACCGCCATTGATGACCATTCTGAATCCCCTACGGCACCGGGCCTAAATGACTTTGGCGGAAAGAACGTCGGCGCGGCACCGGGTGTCACTTCGTAATTGGGCGAAAAGTCGACGGTCCCCTTGAACTGCATCACGCCGTTGCTAATGGTAACCGGCTGCGCACCTGCCGATCCCGCAGCCTTGGACATCTTAGGAGCGTAATTCAAACCCATCGACTTCGCGACATCGTAGTCGGAAGCGTCCGTGATGATGTAGAAAACGTCCTCGCCTCGCGGTGAAAGCCCCCGGTACAAGGGTAGAGTCACCTGCGCCGCACGGTAGGTGAAGTCGACAGCCAGGGCGCTCTTGACGAATACATGATCGCTCGTCTTGAACTGCACCCCATTCGCGACGGAATAGGCTGGTCGTCCGGACTCCTTGGCTGCCTCGTCCTGCAACGCTGTGATATCGGTCATTGCTACGGCGCTGCTGGTCACCCGAGCCATTGCTGGAACCGAGATAGTGAGCAGCAGGATGCCAAGGATATCGCGCGTTCTCATGTTCTACTCCGACATCTGCGGCTTCCAGGAGAGAAGCGCTCAATTTATCTGTGCAACACCGGAACAGGACTCAAGCAGATGACGTTCCGACCTCAGATCGTACGACCCGACTATGCGCAAGCGCCGCCGGATTTGGTCCGTTAAAGCTTAAAATGCCGCCGTGGCGTCCGGACCGTGATCTATGTCGTCGGCGAGCTGCGATCCCGATGTGTGGCCACGGTCGAAGCGGCGCTCCGTCGGTCGGTCGAGTTTGCGGCACCGGAAAAAGATGCACATCTGCGCATCGTAGGCGTCAAGCATCGACCGAACGAATGGTACTCCGCTTTGCCGCGACCTCGATAAGTCCCGTCGGAGAGCACCGATCCGCCATCCGGGGACGCTTCGCGGATGTAGATGCATGCGATTGCGCCGCACGCGGCGAGGATGCCATGGATGCGCATGTACGAAGGCTTTGGGAAAGTTCGTGACCTCCCGAACACTGTGCCCACGGGCATCGAGCCCTAGGTGCCCGCCTCACTGCGATCGAGCCAGTTGCGATATTCGAGCGCGTCCGCACGCTGCCGCCTCGCGTGTGGGTGATCATATTCCTGCGGCCAAATGGTCGGAACGACCAGGCACATGCTCTGGGTCGGAAGGACGGTGCACCATTGCTCCATAAGATGCTTGTACGCCTTCCCGACAGGACGGATGTTGCGGGCGAGATCGAAGAGGCCAACCGGGTTGACGTTGCCGTTGCTCTCGCGGAGGGCGGTGTCCCAGTCGATCTGGTCCGTCAGCGAGTACCAGGTGAAACCTAGGATCGGAACACCGTCGTTGCGCACCCGCAGCACGTTCGCCCACTGCTTCCAGAGCCAATCCACGGCCCCCTCACCGTCGCCACCGTCGTTGAAGTTCGTCTCCGTATGCATGACCGGTAGCCGATAACGCTCATGATACTGTTTGGTTATCGCGTCGTAGCCGATCACCTCGCCTGAGGCACGGCTCTCGCCGTCCATCATGACCCGATGCTCGTTTGTCCAATAGTAGTCATTGCCCATAATGCAGTGAGGCTTGAGCCGCTGGTTCATGAAGAAGTCGTATTCGTCACGGCTCATGCCGTTGTCTCCAAGGTATTGGTACATCCCGGAATCGACGCGCTTGCCGTAGTTCAGATCGAGGCTCAGGAACCGCATGGAGTTCAGCATCTCGGCTTTGGCGATGGCAGTTGGTCCCTCGGCATGAAAGTACTCAGAGGACTCGGATTGGATGAAGATTGCGTCAGGGCGAACTCTCAGGATAGCGCGCATCGCGAGAACGTTCGCACGAACAAGGTTCTTCAGCGCAGTTACGAAGGTCCGATCGGTCTTACCCTCCTCATTCCACCATCCGAACTTTCCGGAAAACAGCGCACAAATAAACATCTCGTTCACCGGCGTATAGAACTGGATGAATGGATAGCGTGAGGCGAAATCCATTGCATAACGCTCGAAAAGCCTCGGGAAATCGGAGTTTTGAAAGTTGCCGACCCAGTCAGGCAGGCCGAAATGGCAAAGGTCGACGATTGCAACGATGTTCTTGCGGTAAATCTCGGCAAAGGCGAGATCAGCGAACTCCCAGTCATAGCGGCCATCGCCAAGCCAGGTGCGATGCAGCGGCGGCCCATAACGCAAATAGCTGATCCCCATCTCCTGAACGAGAGTGAAGTCGGTTTGCCAATAACGATAGTGCCCGCAGCTCTCGAGCTCGTCGATCCGGGTGCGGCCGCCGTTGATGGTCGGATTGGAGTTCTCGATGCCCGTAGCGAACATGAAGGCCTTCGGCATTTCGGACGTCTCCTATGAATCTGCTACCGGAACTGGCGACCTGCAGAAGGGTCCACCAGACTAACTCCAACGGCCTTCATTCGCGGCCGGACCGCTTTCGGTTACTCGACGCGGGGCGGAAACGGTCGCCGGCAGTGGATGCAATGTGGCTCAAACGCCGGCGGGAAGCCCGCCCGCCTGGAAATAGGAGCCGTCGGCTCACGCGGCTTCGGCCCTGGCAGAACGCGGCCCGATCGTTCGCTCCGTTTCCTCCGCAAGCCATCGATCGATATCAACCGGTTCGACTCCGAGTTGCTGCAGCACGAGCTTGGCGACGTCGAGACCAGCGGGAATGCTCCTGTCGATGACCGTCAGCATGCCGATTGAGCTGAACTGCCGCGCCTCGGCCTCATTATGGACGATCACGATGCGCGTGAGCGAAGGATAGAGGTCCAGCATCGATGACGACAGCTCGTGCGAAACGTCGAACGAGGGCGTGGTCAGAACGCTGATGCGTCGACCGTGCAGAGCAATCGGGCCCCAAATCCTCGGATCGGCGAAATCTCCGAAACCGACCTTGTAGCCGTCCGCTACCGCCTGCCGTAGACGACGTTCGTCGCGTTCGATGGCTGCGTAATCGATCCCGAACGCGGTAAGGGCGTCGGCGAGTGTCCGTCCTGCGCTGCCCATGCCCGCGATGAAGACCGGCTCGATCTCAGCGCGAGGTTGCAGTTCCGGGTCGGGCAAGGCCGGCCTTCGGGATCGCATGCATCCGGCCAGGAAGCGTCCGAATTCGGCCAAGGTCGGCGTTGCGCCAAGGCTGATGGCGACTGCAGCGATCAGAAGTGCGCTCGTACTTTCACCAACCAGTTGCCGGATCGGAGACAGGCTCAGGATAACGAACGCAAATTCAGAACCTTGCGCGAGCAGGAAGCTCAACTGAGTTGAGCCCGGAACCGACCATCGGAAAGAGAAACTGGCCGCGGCATTTGCCGCTATCTTCGTCACGACGAGGAGCGCGGTCACACCGATCAAGGCAGGCCAGACCCGCAGCAACGTCGAGACATCGATCGACAATCCTACGGCGATGAAGAAGAAACTCAGGAAGAGGCCGCGAAACGGCTTGATCTCCGACTGTACTACCGCGCGATAAGGCGTCTCTGCGATGATCATGCCTCCAAGGAATGCGCCGAGGGTCAATGAAAGCCCTAACGCACCGGTGGCCCACCCTGCGGCCAAGGCGACGAGGAGCGCGATGCCGGTGAATACCTCCTCATTACGACTTCGCGCGATCATGGCGAAGGCGGGCCGTACCGCGAAGCGGCCTATCAGCAGTGCTACCCCGAACGAGGCTGCCGCCTTGATCAAGGCCAAGCTCAGGGCAGGCAACAAGGATGCGCGACTTTCGAGGGCGCCGGCGACAATCAACAGGAAGATCGCAGCGACGTCCTGAAAGATGAGGATCGCAGTCGCGGTGAGGCCCACGGGGCAGTTCTGCTGGTGGCGCTCAGCGATCAATCGTGCAACTACCGCCGTCGATGAAAGCGCGAGCGTCGCACCGATGATCAGCGCGGCGGCAGGCGTGGAACCTGCCAAATAGGCCACTCCGGACAGCGCGACGGTGCCAGCCAGTACCTGGACCGGTCCCAAGCCGAATATGTCCGCAGCATGCGTGCGGATGTGTGCGAACGAAAAGTCGAGTCCGACGTCGAAAAGAAGGAACACGACCCCGAGCCCCGCGAGGATCGCGATCGTCTCATTGTCGAGCACGGCATTCAGACCTGCGTACCGCAGCCCGAGCCCGAGCACGAGGTATCCCACGATCGGACTCAGGCCAATGGCACGTGATCCAACGGCGGCGGCGACCCCGAGCGTCAACAGCACGATCACCGGGAAAAGCGCAGTCAGGAGTTGAGCGTCGCCCATCCAGAATCCTCGCTAGGATTAGAACTTGAGAATGGCATGGCTTTCCCGAGATCTCGGAAAGGCGTCTTCGCGAGAAGCCTGGGTTCAACGGCCGGGCTGGGTATGGCGGCGGTTCCGCAGTTCCGTCAACGACGTGCCGAGGAGCCACCAGCACGCGGAAAGCAGGACGATGTCCTTGAGAAGGAAGGCGCCGGGAAGCGCGGAGAGCGCAGGCGTGCCTTCATAACCGGACTGGATGACGCCCGGCGTCGTGAACATGCAGGAGATCGTCAGCAGGAACGACCAGACGCCCATAGCGCTCCCAATCACCGACAAGCGAGGGTGTAACAGCCGGCCAGCGATCAGAAGTCCTGTCGTGACCTCGAAAACACCCAAGAAGATGGCGCCGCCAGCTACGCCGAAGATCTTGTAGAGCCACGATATCAGAGGGTTGTTCGAGATGATCCCTACTAGACTCTGTTGCTCGAAGCTCAGGAATTTTAGCCCGCCGAACCACAGGAACACGATCGCGAGCGCTGCGGTGATGGCCCAACTGCCAGACCGCGTGACATGGTCAGATTGCTTGATCGTCCGATCAGGCGAACTGCCCTCGTCGGCGCCGTGAACCTCAATGCTCGCCATTACCGTTGCCCCTGCTGGAAGTGGACGCCTTGAACAGAGACCATAACAGAGACCGGGGAGCGCGGGGGGGCATCGGCGGTGCAGTAGAGATGCCCACGCGTTTGGAGCAGCAAAGCCCAAAAATCACACAGGAAAAGCCGATTGCCGCTGCTGATCGCCGCCCAGATCACGGGATCCGACAACCCGATGCTACCGGGCTCTGACAGCTGGATAGAAAGCGACAGCTATCGCTGTCCAGTCGGCTAAACGATGCGAAGCGCTTTGCCACCATCCAGCACGGCATGATGCTTGACGGCGTACTCAACGTCCGCCTGCCGTCCTGGTGCACCGTGAAGGCGCAATGCACCGAGTGCATCGAGCGCCGCATCAGGCGGTGGAAGCGAAGAGTTTATCGAGGCCATGCAGGCTCGCCTCGACCGGAGGCCGGACGCCATGCGGGTCCGACGACGCGCGGTCGAGCACGTCTTCGGCATCATCAGAGGCTCAATGGGACGAAGCCACTTCAAGACGCGGAAGCTGAAAAGCGTCGGAACCGCGAATGGCATCCACGTCCTCGCCTGCAACATCAGGCGCGGCCATCGCGCTCATCGGAATGGCAAGGCTGACCGCAGCAATGCAGACCTGAACGAGACGCTCGTACGCGCCGCTACGCTTTGCAACTGCGCTTCTCACAAGGCCACACCGAAACGCGACGCAAGGTGCCTACCGTATTTCTGTGTGCCAATATTGTACCGATGCCACTAGGCCAGACTGCGTCCGAAGGTCGAGACCGCCTCGGCAATTGCGTCGTACACGGCGTCGAGATCGTCGTCGTCGATGCAATAGGGCGGCATCACATAAACGGTGTTGCCCAGTGGTCGCAGAAGAACGCCGCGCCGGGCGAACAGGGCCATCAGGCCTGGGCCGATCGACGAGAGATATTCGCTCGCTGGATCGCCGATCTCGAATGCCGTGATGGTGCCGATCTGCCGCCCGTTTCGTACGTCCCCCATGCTCGACAAAGCTGCGAGCCGACGCGCCTGGCGCCCGGCGAGGTCCGTGATGCGTCCGAGCACCGGCTCGTCACGCCAGATTGCCAGGTTCGCATTGGCAGCAGCACAGGCGATCGGGTTGGCGGTGTAGCTGCTCGAATGGAAGAACATGCTGGCCCGGTCGGTCGACCGATGCGCCAAGAAGATTTCGGCGGTGGCCAGCGTCGCGGCGAGCGGCAGGGAGCCCCCGGTCAGTCCCTTGGACAGGCACAACAGGTCGGGCACGATACCCGCCTGCTCGCACGCCATAAGCGTGCCGGTCCGGCCCCAGCCAGTCATAACTTCGTCGGCGATAAACAGCACGCCGTAACGAGTGCAAACGGCACGCATCGCGGCGAGCGTCACGGGGGCATAGATCAACATGCCGCCCGCCCCAAGGACCAATGGCTCGACGATCAACGCGGCCGGCGATTCTTGGCTTCTGCACAAGCGTTCTAGCTCGTCGAGCGTCGCCTGCTCGTTGCCGGGCGACGGGAAGGGCAGCGGAGCGACATCGAATAGCAGCGGCGCATAGGCACGGTTGTAGACGCCGCGTGCACCCACCGACATCGCGCCGATCGTGTCGCCGTGATAGCTCCCGGCCATTACGATGATGCGGTGGCGTGGCCTGCCGATGTTGAGCCAGTAACCGAGCGCCATCTTGAGGGCGACTTCGACGCTGGTCGAACCGCTGTCCGAAAAAAAGACATGGGCGAGTTGCGGAGGCAGCAACGCGACCAGCCCCGCCCCCAGCGTTTCCGCTGGCTCGTGGCTCCATCCGGCGAAGATGATTTGATCGAGATGGCGCGCCTGTTCCGCAATGGCCGCCATGATCCGCGGATGGCAGTGCCCATGCGTGGTCACCCACCAGGACGAGATCGCATCAACGATCCGCCGCCCGTCCGCGGTGAAGATCGCCGCGCCTTCCGCATGGCTGACCATCGGGATCGGTTCGTTCAGGCCGTGCTGGGTAAATGGGTGCCAGATCGGCGATGTCATTCGCAAAAGTTCCTGATATTGAAGTGCGCCGCGAAGGCGTGGGCAAGGTTACCAGCGGTCAACTCGGCGAGATGCGGCAGGCGGCCCAGCCTGGAAACCGCGCCAAGCTGCGCGATAACTGTTTCGCTATCTTCATTGGGGTCACCAGTGAAGGCGATCCCGCGAATCTCGATCGATCGGCGGCGTAAGGCCTCGATCGTCAAAAGGCTATGGTTGATCGTGCCGAGGCCGGTCGGCGCCACGATAACAACCGGCATTCGCCACATCGCGAAGACGTCGACGAAGCACAGATTGCCGGTCAGCGGTACCAGGGCTCCGCCGGCGCCTTCTACAATCAGGCGGCGGTCGGTGATCGGCAGGCTTAGCGATGCGGGGTCAATCGCCATGCCGTCGAGAGCGGCGGCGCGGTGCGGCGAGCAAGGCGTACGCAGACGATAAGCCTCGGGGTGGATGCGGTCCTTCGGCAAGCCCGATAAGCGGATAACGATCTCGCTGTCCGTCTCCTCGTCAAGCCCTGCCTGAACCGGCTTCCAGTAGGCACCGTCTAGCGCACCCGTGAGCGCCGCAGCGAAGACCGTCTTGCCGACGCCGGTGCCGGTACCCGTGATGATCAGCGTCATGCAAGAGCCTTTGCTAATGCTTCGGCGAGGCTGTCGATCATCGCCTCGTCGACATTCAGGGTCAGCGAAATCCGCAGCCGCGATGTTCCAACCGGCACCGTCGGTGGACGGATCCCTCGGACGTCGAAGCCTGCTTCGGCAAGGCGGCCCGCGATAATCATGGTTCGGGCGTCGTCACCAATGATCAACGGCATGATCTGGGTGCCGGTAGCGCATGCTCCGAGCGGGCCGAGTTGGCGCGACGCATGGGCGATCAGGGTGGTAAGCCGCGTCCGGCGCTCCGGCTCGTCCGCAAGGATCCTGAGCGCTCCGCGTACCGCTGCCGCCATCAACGGCGAGGGCGCTGTCGAAAAGATAAAGCCGCGACCGCGGTTGATCAGGAAATCGCGAACGACATGCGGTCCGCAGACTAGCGCGCCTTCACAGCCGAGTGCCTTGCCGCAGGTGTGCAGCGTGATGATGTTGTCGCGATCGGAAAGCTCGGCTGCGAGCCCGCGTCCGGCTTGACCGAAGACGCCCGTCGCATGGGCTTCGTCGACCAGAAGCATGCCGTCATGAATGGTGGCCAAGGCCGCGAACTGTCCCAGGGGAGCGCGGTCGCCGTCCATGCTGTACAGACTCTCCACGGCGATCCAGACACGCCCGCTGCCACCGTCGGTTCGCCAACGTTCGATCGCTTCGGCGAATGCCCCGACATCGTTATGCGCGGCAGCGCGGTGTTCGGCCCGGCTGAGCCGGAGTCCTTCATGCACGCTGGCGTGGATCAGCTCGTCGTAGACGACCAGGTCGTCACGCTGCGGCAGCGTCGAGAACAGCGCGACATTCGCCACATAGCCGCTTGAGAAGAATAACGCAGCCGGCGTATCGAAGAAGGCAGCTGCCTCGACCTCGAGCCGCTGGTGTTCAGGATCGTTGCCCCGTAGCAGCCGCGATCCGCCCGAGCCGACCGGCACGCCACGCGCCACGGCGTCGACAACGGCACCGGTCAGGCTCGCCGACGATGCCAGCGCCAGATAATCATTTGACGAGAAGTCGATGCCGGTGCGCGGTGATACGCAACGATAGCGTTGGCGATCGACGAGACACGCAAGGTCGGCCTCGATAGCACTTAGATCCAAGTCTCTGGCCCTCCATTTCGAATACTCACCGTCGCAAACTGGAGGTGCGTGCTGGCCGCGGTTTTCTAGCACCACCTTGGCAATTTAGAAGCAAGCGTCGGTATCATTCGCCGGCGCGGCGCGGCGCGGCGGACGGTCGGCTTGGCGACGGAGAGCCGCCTATCGGACGGCGAGCCAACCCACCGTAACAGCGCGATCGGGACGAGACGCGAATCAGCTGACGCTTAAGATGGATAGACGCCGAACGATCCTGCGATAGCGCCCGCACCGGCCGGACTGCAGCTTCCGCATGAACGGAAGCTCAGTGACGTGGACGGCTATCGCTTCGGCCCGTTGAGGAGTGTCCCTCGACGTCGCACCTGCCTTCTTCCGAACTAGGCGGACCCGGCTTCATGTATGGTTAGGAGCGCACATCCTCGAAGGTCGAGATGCATCGTCTTGCCGGTATCGAGAAACCGCAGGTTTATCGTCGCGCAGCCCGGGCAACGGAGTATCAAGCCACTCTCCCTCCCGTACAAGGCGAGTGTCGCTAGCGGTCCCTCGCGGCCGCATCCCACGCACGTGACTATGGCCCCAGTGATGTCGGCGGCAAACAACCTCGTGAGCGGGCCGCCAGCTGCGTTGCCGTCGAGAGGGAAGCGTTGTTCGATCATTCATCTGCTCCCGTCGGTCCGAAGCGCTCGGTTCGTACCATGTCGTTCCTATAGCCGATCGCGAGCAGGTTGGCCGCGACCTCCTCGACGAATGCCGTTGGGCCACATACAAACGCGATCGGATCGTCGTCCGGGGAAAAGCCGAAGCCCTCCAGCATCGATCTGTCTATCCGCCTGCTTGCGCCCGCCCAACCGGAAGGCTGCCTGCGCGTTAAAGTATAGAGGATCTCTATCCCGTCGTCGCCTGCGGCCATCCGATCGAGTTCGTGGCGGTAGATTATCGCGTCTTGCTCACGCGACGAGTAAAGCAGGTGAGCCGTGGGACGCTCCTGTGCCTTAGCTCGGGCACGCAGTATGGACATCAACGGTACGACCCCCGAACCTCCACCTATAAGGAGCAGCGGACGGCGATCTTCCGGACTCCAGACGAAATATCCTCCGATCGGACCACGAAGCTCGAGATCGTCGGCGATCCGGACCTCGTCGAGCAGGAAAGAGGAGACCTCTCCGTCGGCGACGCGCTCGACGGTGATGGCGACCGTCCCGCCGTCGCTGGCCGACGCAATCGAATAGCTGCGCTGCGCTTGATATCCGTCGTCCGCCGTCAGGCGTAAGTCGACATGCTGGCCCGCCTTGTGACCCGGCCAATGCGGGACGTTCAGGACCAATGTCATCACGTACGGCGTCTCAAGCTGCTTCGCGATAACGGTGGCGATCAGCCAGCGAATGGGTGGCTGCCGCGCACTCATCAGGCATCGCCCGCATAGCGCTGTTCACGCCAAGGGTCGCCATACATGTGATAGCCCAGAGACTCCCAGAACCCCGGATGGTCCTCGTCGCAGAAACGAAGCGCCCGGATCCACTTAGCGCTCTTCCAGAGATATAAATGGGGCACTAGCAGACGCCCCGGGCCGCCGTGCGCTGGGGCCAAGGGTACGTCAGCGAAGTGCGTCGCAATGATCGCCCTTCCATCGATCAGGTCTTCCACAGGCAGGTTAGTCGTGTAACCGCCATCGCACTCGGCCGTGACGAACCTGCCCGGCGGCCTGCTCAGGCCTGCCGTTATCAGAAGATCGTCTATCGTGACGCCGCGCCAGCGCGTGTCGAGTCTTGTCCACTTGGTGACGCAATGAATGTCGGCGTTCAGCTCGGTCTGCGACAGAGCCCCGAGGTCGGACCAGCTCAATGTGGCGAACGTTCGCTCCGAATCGCGCAGCGTCAACGACCAGCGCTCCAAGGAGGTATGCGGGGTGGGACCCGCAGTCAGCACCGGAAAGTCGGAAACGAGGTGCTGACCAGGAGGGACTCGGTCGGAGAGCTCGCCCGAGGGCCGACGTCGCCCCTTGAAGCCGCGGGTGATAGCCAATGCGCAATCCCAGATGATCCCGACAAACCGCTATAATGATCCGACAGAGCCTCAGGGCTAGATGAATGCGATCAGTAGCGCCCACCACGAGCAAAGCCAGCAAGATCAGCCTGTTATCGGCAGGATAAGCTATGACCTATGATCAGGACTCATTGATCAAAGCCAGAAGATGACGGTGGCGGCGATAACGATGGCCGAGAAGAATGTGTGGGCGCAGCGGTCGTAGCGGGTGTGGATGCGGCGCCAATCCTTGAGCTTGCCAAACATGTTCTCGATGCGGTGACGCTGCCGGTAGAGCGTCCGGTCATGGTCGATCGGCACCTTGCGGTTGGCCTTCGATGGAATGCACGGCGCAATGCCCTTGGCGAGCAGGGCGGTGCGGAACCAGTCGGCGTCGTAGCCCCAGTCGCCGAGCATGACCTTGGCTTTCGGCAAGGCCTCGAGCATCAGCGCGGCGCCCTTGTAGTCGCTGGTCTGCCCCTCGGTGAGCAGCATGACCAACGGTCGGCCCTGGCCGTCGCAGACCGCGTGCAGCTTCGAGTTCAGGCCGCCTTTTGGTGCGTCCGATACATCGGGGAAGAGCCCCTTTTTGAGGAGACTGGCCGCAGTCCGGTGCGCCTTCAGGTGCGTCGCATCGATCATCAGCTGGTCGGGCTTGCCGCCTTTCGCCGCGAGCGCGGCGAAAATTCGGTTGAACACGCCCAGCCGGCTCCAGCCGATGAAGCGGTTGTAGATCGTCTTGTGCGGGCCGTAGTCCTTGGGCGCATCGCGCCAGCGCAGCCCGTTCCTGATCACGAAAATGATCCCGCTGATCACCCGACGGTCGTCGACCCTCGGCACCCCGTGCGACAGCGGAAAATGCGGCTCGATCCGCCGCATCTGCGCCTCCGACAACAACATCAAATCGCTCATGGCAACACCTCCTTCAGCGCTACCACTGAATCAAGCGATCGCCACTTACGCAAGCAAATTAATGGGTCCTGACCTTAGCTCAGCGTCCGATCCGACGGCTGGCAATGATCATCTCTGCCTGAACTTGAGCGGAGATGTTCCGGTGATCAGCTTGAACATCCGCGAGAACTGTGCCGCGCTGTTGAAGCCGCACTTGCGCGCGACATCCGCCATCGATCCTTCGCCCGAAGCTAGCAGGTCCTTGGCCCGGATGGCCCGCCGGGTGAGGAGGTACCGGTACGGGGGCATTCCGGTTGCGGTAGCGAAGGCGCGACTGAAATGGAACGGGCTGGCTCCGGCCGCTGCCGCCAGGTCGGTCAACGCGATATCCTCGGCGAGGTTCGCCTCCATGAAGTCCAGCACTCGCCGCAGCCGGAACGGAGCGATCGAATGCCGCTGTCGCAAGGGCGCGGACGGAGCGTTAGCGTACGTCCTGAGCAGGCGGAGCTGAAGCGAGTGGAGCAAGGTATCTACGTATAGACGGGATGCCGGGGTCGCCCCGGCCATCTCCTCCAGCAACTCGAGGAACAACGTCTGCAGCAGTGGGTCACGCACTCCCAGTCGATCTTCGAGACACAGGGACCCAACGTCCCGATCCAGCTCTTCCAAGCTGACACGGCGGAGAGCACCCGGTGCGAGATAGATATGCGCGAATTCGATCGGGCCCACAGTACTCCACTCGTAAGCGGCGCCAGCCGGGACGATGGATAGGGCGCCCGTATCGGTTTCAACGGTTTCAACGCCGCCCTCGCCTCGACGCACGATCCGCTTCGGTCCGCCGAGATGCATCGTGAGGTAATGATGATCGAGCGCCGGCTGCACGATGTCGGGTTCGACGTCGCACCACCAGCGGATCAGCGGCCGCGTCCAACCACCGCCCTCGCTGCTCATCAGCGGCGGCGCGGAGATCCCATCCCAGGAAAGCGGAGAAACCGGATACCGCAATGGGCTAAGCGCGGTCATGTCGACAACCTCATGCCGCCTCGGACGCCGGCTCGATCGTCGCGCAGTCCGCTGAGCACCGAGACCTTCGTTCCGGGGTTGGCATCTTCCCGCTCGACCCGAGCGGAGAGCCGGTGTGCGATGGCACTCACGATGCTGGTCCCCAGGCCGGCGTGGTGATGCAAAGAATTCGTGGGCATTCCAATGCCGTCATCAATTACCGAAAGAAGCCAATCCTTCTTGAAGCCATTGTAAGTGACGTTGATCGTACCCGCGCGCTGGCCGGGGAAGGCGTGCTTCAGCGCGTTGATGACCAGTTCGGTCACTACCAAGCCTATGCTCATCGAGAAATCAGCGGTGGCCATGCTGTCATCGATATGGACCTGCAGCGCCAAACTCTGGTCTCTGTTGATCATCGAAGCGCAGATGCTCTGGCACAATTCCGTCAGGTAGGTGCGCATCTGGACGCCGCTCTCCGTGACGTTGGTGAGGTGCCGCTGGATCGCAGCGACCGACATGACACGGTGATGGGCATCGTAGAGGTGGGACCGGGTCTCTTCAGAGTGAATGCGACTTGCGCTCTGCATCAGAACACTCGCGATTATCTGCAGGCTGTTGGCGAACCGATACCGCAGCTCGCGGAGGAGTATTGTCTTCTCCTCGAGTACCCGTTCCTTGATCCTCTCCGCAAGGCGCGCATCGGTCACGTCCGCGATCGTTAAGATGATCCGTATGTTGTCCCAGTCCGCATAGTCCATTCTTTGTGCCCCGAGGACAAGGCGTCGAGCACCCTTACCCTGTCGTTCGAGATCAATCTCAAACGACCCGATCTTCGAATAGCCGGCCATCGTCGAATGAAGTAGCGAACGGACCTCTGGTACGTCCCACTCACCGCCCCGCAGATTAAACAGAGACCGGCCGACTTCATGCGCGGCTACCATATCGTAGATGCTACAGAATGATTTGCTAACCGCGAGAACGGTGAAGTCCCCATCTAGTAGTACAAGTGGCGCGTCTGATGCGCCAATCACCGCTAGTAGCAGACTGTTCACGGCGGTTGGAACAGCCAACGTGAGATCTGGCATAGTGTAACACCTCGCCTCATGTGCCATTAACCGAAGAACTACGCAATAAGGTCGATCGGAAAATCATTAACAGGCTGGCAGCCGGGGTCGACAATCTGGCGCTACTCCTATCACGGAATTCAGCTCCGCTCACTGTTTATGCGTACGAATGCGCTCAATTGCATCGCTCGGCTTAGCGAGGGCTGCCTATCCTGCGGATTCTAAACCGATCTTGCGGAATATGCTCATTTGGGTAAGGCAGAGCAGCGAATGGCCGCTCTCTGTCTACGGGGTGAGTGCATTCGGTGTTTCAGACGGATCATCGAATCGCCAATTTCGTACTTAAGGCAGGTTGGTGATGGCTAAGGCAGGCAGCTAAATCCGCTCCGGAGATGCCTGCGGTCAGCCTGAGTGTCGGCAGCCCACTGCGTTGCACCTGGCCCGCGTCCCGGTGCCGCGACCCGTGCCTTCTACGAGAATGCGATTGCACGTGCCGACCGTTACGGCGCTCAGTATCTGACCCCGCCGTGGGCAGAGGTGTAGAGCGGGCCTGTAGAGGTGCCGTAGCGGTATGGAAGCCACGTCGGCGTGCGATGATCGCTCACCAGTCATGCCTTACGGAACGTCTATGCTCTGTGCTTCAACCACGACAGCCACAAGTCCAGCAACCAGCACTGCCGCGACGCTGTGATCAGGACAAGGCCGACTCCGAATGGCGCTAACCCTGCAACCCAGAAACGAAACGACCGACGCACGGGGCACCCTTGCAGCATACGCGACATGCTCTCTCACCTAGCATCCTGACCCGCGCCGTTGACCCCCGCACAGACGTTTACCATAGCGTCCTCGCGCGTCCGCGCAGATGCAGCGCGGCGCGAGTTCAGGAGTGACAATGAAGACGTTGCATAAGTTAATGGCGGCGGTAAGTTCGCTGCTCGTGGCCAGCGCTCCAGCGCTCGCCGAGACGATTGACTTTGAAAACCTGGCGGTAGGCGTGCAGGCTGAGGGTTCGATCGGCTACCCAGGGGTGACGTTCAGCTCGTCGTCGGGGGTGTTCAGCGCTGTTTCCGGCAGCACCGGCCTGGCGCTCTGCGCATTTCAAGCCGATTGCAGCGGTACTCTCATTATCGACTTCGCAAAGCCGGTCTCGAATCTCACCTTTAACTACTCCGATGATGACGTGACGAGCACGCTAGGATTTGAGGGCTCGTCAACAACGGCGTCCTTTACAGGGCAACTTTTCGCGGATGGAGACCCTCTCACCCAGGACGTGTTCAACTTGTCCATCGTGCCGAACATCACGCAGCTGATTGTCTTCTCGAACGATCCGGGTGGCGTAATCTTCGACAACTTCAGCTTTACGACATCGGTCGCAGGGGAAGTTCCCGAGCCGGCAACTTGGGCAATGATGATCGTCGGTTTCGGCGCAGTCGGCGGCTCGCTCCGCCGCCGCAACAAGCTCGCGACGTGCGTCAATTTTGCCTAAGCAGTCATCACTTAAGTGAGGTAAAGGGCCGTCTGTCAAAAACAGGGCGGCCTTTTGCTGTGAACTTCTGATTGTCGGCAGCGCCTGCTCGATGAATTGAATTCGAGTGCATTCGATATCCTAGCCGTAATGAGCTACATGGCCGTTTCTCCAGCCCGAAGTTGCCCGTCTGCAAACCACTCAATTATAGCGGCTATGTCAGCTGAAATGATTTGTTCCTCTTTATCGGTCAATCATGTCCTGCACACGATCCTAGATTTAATTGTCGAAAGCTATCGGCCGTTCATCAAGACGTTAGAGGAAAGAGTGATGGCGATGGAGCGATGATGTAGCAATTTGCGGCTTGGGCAGCGAGCCTCGCCGTGCCGACAGCGGTTGCTGGTGTCTACGGTATGAATTTCGTCTACTCATCCGAGCTGCGCGGACTACGGATTTTCCGTCGTGCTGGCCGCCATGACCAGTGCCTGCACAGGCCCTTATCTCGGCTTCAGGCGGGCTAAATGGCTTTGATGAGGCAGCTACCGGTTGCGGAACCTGAGTGGCGTGCAGCCGGTGGATTGTTCAAACATGCGCGAGAACCGCGCGGAGCCGTTGATGCTAGTCCGTCCCGGCTTGGTCCCGGGAGCGGACCCGTGTCTCAAAGCGCCGAGTGATTCTTGGCGGCCTGCTCGATGTGATCCTTCATTTCCGCGAGAGCCGCATCGGCCGCGGCGGGATCGGCACGGTTGAGCACCGCCAGTTTGCGCCGCTCGTCATCGGTGCGCACCACTTCGACATCGCCTGCGATGATTGCCTTGATCACTGCCTTCGCGACTACGGCGGGGCTCTGCCGCTCGCCCTTGGCCAGCCCGGACGTCGCCATCATCGGCGTTTCTGTCGCGGATGGGTAGACGGTCAGAACGCCGACCCCTTCTCCCGCCAACTCGCGCCGCAGCGCCTCGCTGAACGACGCGATACCAGCCTTGGTTGCGGCATAGGTCGCGTAGAACGGCAGGGCGATCCGTGCGATCTCCGAGCTGACATTGACGATGAGCGCCTTGCCGCTCTTGCGCAACGCCGGCAGCGCTTCGCGCGTCAACAGGATCGGCGCGGTCAGGTTCACCGCGATCATGTGGAGGATCTCATCCTCCTTGATCGCTTCGAGACGGCCCGCCCGCACCCCGCCGGCATTATTGATGAGGATGTCGAGCCCGCCGAGCGTGTCCACAGCCAGCGCTAGCGTGTGCTGCCGCCCTTCCTCTGTCGTCACGTCGGCAGATATGCCGTGCACGGTGCCGTCGGGCGTTAGCAGCGATACGGCGCGATCCACCGCCTTTTTATCCCGGCCGGTGATGCCTACGCGCGCGCCGCGCTGGACCAGCTCGCGGGCAATTTCGAGGCCGATGCCGCTTGTCCCGCCAGTGACGATTGCGCGTTTTTCCATGATGTCCATTGTGTCAATTCCCGCACTTGAAGGTTCTGGTTGGGATTGAGGCGCAGAGCCTCAGAACTGCGTCGACCATTCCGTGAATTGGTCGGGCAAGTGATCGAGCGCAAATGCCTCTATCTTCCTATCAAAGCCGATGAGGATCATAACGCCGATCGCGAGCAGCAGCGCGCCGAGCACGGCCTTACCGCGCCCTCCGGCCGTCATCATGCGACCGCGCCAGCGTGCCATCACGCCACGCGCCGCGAAAGCAATGACGAGCAGAACCGCCGAGATCCCGAGCCCGAACGCCGCCATCACCAACGCAACTTCGCCGAGCTCTTTTCCTTCCGCAGCCAGCGCGATCGCGGCACCGAGCGTCGGGCCGACGCACGGCGCCCAAACGATGCCGAGCAACGCGCCTACCGCCGCCTGTCCCCACAGGCCGGCACGCGCATCGAGCGCAGTCTGTTTCCCGCTCGCCCAGGCGGCCAGCGGCGTCGCGGCACGCGCGAGCACATCCTGGAGCTTGGGAACCAGTAGGACCACGCCAGCGATGCACAGGATCACCGCGCCTGCCGCGCGCACCACCAGCGTGTCGAGGCCGAGAGCCTGGCCGAAGGCGGCGATGACGAACCCGGTGATCGTGAAGGCAACCACCAGCCCCGTCGCCAAGGCCAGCGGGGCAAATCGGTGCCGTTGCGCCGCCGACGACAGCACAATCGGGACAAGCGGGAGAACGCACGGGGACAGGATGGTGAGCCCGCCCGCTGCGAAGGCGAGCGCGGGATTCAATGCGGAAGCCATTTTGGGCGGATCAGGCGATCGCGCTGCTGATGACGGCCGAGATCTTGGCGTCGTCGGTATCGTGCGAGATGCGCGCGGTCTCGCGCTTGCCGTGGAACGCGATCACCGTCGACTGCATCGTCGCGCCGAACTTCTGCCAAAGCGGCTTCTGCGTGTCGAAGTCGATCCGGAAGACCTGCATGTCCTTGTAGGCGGGCTGGGCTGTCACCCGGGCGATGGTCTTTGCCTGCTCACGGCACACTGGGCACCACGGCGCATGGACCCACACGATGATCGGCTTCCCCGCCTTCTGCGCGGCGTCGAAAGCTGCCTGATTATAGGGCTGGACCGCTGGGGCGGCAGCAACCGCAGGAGCCGAAATGACGACTGCGGGAACAGCGGCGACGGCGACGGCGATTGCGGCGATTAGTGAAGACAAGTGGCGCATGAAGACCCTCCCTTATGTTCGAGACTCCACCTCCTACGAGCCGGCGGAGCGTCCGGTTACACGTTACAGAATAAATTGCTGGCACTGCTGGCCCGCCCCCGAGCCCCGCCGGCGTGGGTAAGCGCGAACGGCCTTAGCCGAGTTTACGAACGCGCCCATTGAGTCGCGCTTCCCAATCTCCACTCCCGTCATGCGGGGATGTCGTAAGCCGTTGTCGCATGAGAGTAGAAATTAGGCTGCGAAAAGGAGAGCAAGAATTCCTCGACTCGTAAGTCCATCGCTTTAATGAGTCCTCAGCCTAAGCCACTTGAACGTCTCGAAACCTTCGATCACAGGCCCTGCCTGAATTGCGTTGGTGTAGTGCCGGTCCACTGCTTGAACATGCGGGAGAACTGACCAGCGGTCTTGAACCCGCAGATACCCGCGATGGCGGAAATGGTCGCGTTCCTGTCGATCAAGGCCCGCTTCGCTACCGCCACCCTTCGCGCCGTCAAGAAGGCGTATGGCGTCGTACCCGTCGCATTCTTGAATGCCCGGCTGAAATGGAAGGCACTGACGCCGGCGACGCCGGCCAGTTCGGCGACGCCGATGTCCGCGGCAAGGTTCGCTTCGATGTAGTCTAGCACACGCCGGGTTCGTTCGGGAGCGAGCGCCACGCGCGCCGCGGTGGCGATCGACTCCGCGTTCGCATACAGCCGGACCAGCCGCAGCAACACTGCATTGAACAACGTGTCCAAAAACAGCCGAGAGCCGCCGCGCATCGAGCCCAATTCTTCGAGCATCGTCGTGAACAGTGCCTCGACGAGCGGGTCGACCGCACCTAGGGGGTCCTGCAGGGAATGCCCGCAACGGTCCTTGTCCAATACCTCGTTGAAGACCTGATGCAGCATTGCCGGCGAGAAGTAGAGTTCCGCGTAGTCGACAGGACCGGTTGTCCTCCAGTCGTATGCGGCGCCCCATGGTGTGATCGAGAATGCGCCCGGATCGATGTCGGCCTGATGGGTGTTTCCCTCGCCTCGACGGACGATGCGCCGTGGGTTCCCGAGGTGAAGCGTCACGCAGTGCTGATCCAGAGGCGGATAGCTCTCCGGTTCGATCCCCCGCCAAAGCCGTATCGCGCCGCGTGACCACCCCGTCCCGTCGCTGCTCAGCACGGGGGCAGCTGATAAACGGGTCGCCCACTCGTCCGACGAGGTACAATCCAGAAGATCGACCGGCTTCATTTCGTCATTTTCCCCAATTTCGAAAGAGGCTGATCACACCCTCGTATCGACCAACATCCCCTCCGCGCCCTTGTGCGCCAATGCCATTACGGCAGCGTTGGTATTGCCGCTGACGATGTTCGGCATGATGGACGCGTCGATGACGCGAAGCGCCCTCACGCCATGGACCCGCAGGGACGCATCCACTACGGCACCGTCGTCGGTGCCCATCCGACAGGTACCAACGGGATGCAGCATGCACGACATGTTCTCGCGCGCATATGCCGTCAGGTCGGCATCGCTCTGGACACTCGCACCAGGCAGGAGCTCAGGTTTCAGCAGCTCCTTCAACGCGGGCGCGCTGAGGACCTCGCGAGCGTAGCGCAGGCCGAGCAGCATGGTACGCATGTCATCGGGATGCGCTAGATAATCCGGATCGATCAACGCCATTGACCGGGGATCCGCATCCCTGAGCGTCAGTCTGCCACGGCTCTTCGGCTGGAGCACCACGTTCTCGAGCGTCAGGCCGGGCTCCGGATCGAGCTGACCAAGCGCTCGTCGCGCGATGACCGGCGCATGGAAGCATTGTACGGTCGGCTCCTCCTCGGGAAACTCCGGGTTGAAGTGAGCAACTGTTTCGATGCCATTGCTTGCCGCGGGTCCGCTTTTCGTACCAATGTAGCGCAAACCCGCCTTGAACGCTCCGAACAACGAGCTGTCCTTCAAGTAGCCCATCTCGGAGTGCGATTGCGCAATGACGGGAACTTCGGGATGGTCGTGCAGATTATCGCCGACGCCTTCGGAGCGCACCTTAAGGGGAATGCCGTGCCGAGCAAGTTCCGCCTCGGGGCCGATACCGGAAAGCATCAGGAGACGCGGCGTGCTGAGCGCGCCGGCGCTCAGCACTATCTCGGTGCCGAAGACCTGTTCCACGACCCCGGAATGCACCAGCTCGACGCCAACCGCCCGGTCGCCTTCCACGATCACCCGCGTCACCAGAGCGTCGGTTCGCACAGTTAAATTCGGACGCTTCTCTGCAGGGTGCAGATAGGCCCGCGCCGAACTGCACCGCTCTGCATCCGCCATGTTGAGCTGACACGGCCCCACTCCGCGCTGCTGTCTACCATTGTAGTCCGGATTGTATGGCAGTCCGACCTGTTGGAAAGCCTTCAGCACAGCCCGATTGATGGGTGCGATCGCTAGCGGCTGCGAAACCTTTATCGGCCCATCTGTGCCGTGGGAGGGTCCCGCGAATATCTCGTTACCCTCCAGGGCTCGGAAATGCGGCAGCATATCCGCGAAGGACCAGTTTCCCGTGTTGCCAACCGCGGTCTGCCAGGAGTCGTAATCCCTAGGCTGGCCGAGGACCCAGACCATGGCGTTGATCGAGCCGCTGCCACCCAGGCCGCGGCCTTGGACTAGAGGGATTCGGCGACCACCGAGATGCCGTTGTGAGAGGTGGCTCGGCTAATCTGCACAGTCGGCTAAGTGGAGTTTCTGCCTGAAGGTGGCCAGGATGGCTGCCGAACAGGAGACCAGATGACGAAGCGCACACGCCGGAACCACAGTCCGGCTTTCAAGGCGAAGGTGGCTTTGGCTGCCGTGAAGGGCGAGAAGACGCTGGCCGAGTTGGCGCAGCAGTTCGACGTGCACCCGAACCAGATCACAACCTGGCGCGGGCAGTTGCTGGAAGGCGCTGCCGGGGTCTTCGGGTCAGATGGCCACGCCGAACCGGCGGAGCCGGCGATCGACGTGAAGACGCTGCATGCCAAGATCGGCGAGTTGACGCTGGTGAACGATTTTTTGTCCGGGGCGCTCGGCAAGGCGGGACTGTTGCCGAGCGCAAAACGATGATCGACCGCACGCACGCGCTGCCCGTGACACGGCAGGCGCGGGAGTTGGGGATCAGCCGCGGCAGCGTCTATTATCTGCCGCGACCGACCTCGGTTTCCGATTTCGCCATCATGCGGCGGCTCGACGAGCTGCACATGGATTTTCCGTTCGCGGGCAGCCGGATGTTGCGTGACCTGCTTGCCGCCCAAGGCGTCAAGGTCGGTCGCCTGCATGTTTCGACGCTGATGAAGAAGATGGCGATCGAGGCGATCTACCGGCGGCCGAACACCTCGAAGCCGGCGCCAGGACACAAGGTCTATCCCTATCTGCTCCGCAAGCTGGCAGTGACGCGACCCAACCAGGTCTGGGCGACGGATATCACCTACATCCCGATGGCGCGCG